>NZ_JBGSXS010000306.1:0-23527 GCF_041751335.1 Aquiflexum sp. | reverse complement strand
AGAAAGCCTCAAAGACCTGTTCAAAATGGACGTCAGGCACATCGTATTTATCGGAGCGATGGTAGCAATATTCTCCCAAGCAGGTGGGCAGAATTCGATCTTTTCTTATGCTCCTGTGATTTTCCAACAGGCAGGTGTGGCAACTGAAGCCGCTTTTCTCCAATCAGTCATCATCGGCTTGGTCAATTTTGTCTTCACGTTTTTTGCCATTTATTTCATTGATAAAATCGGCAGGAGGAAACTGCTGCTCTATGGCTCAATATTGCTGTGTTTGGACGCATTGGCATTGGCATTTTGCTTTTACGCCGAAGCCTCAGGTTTGTTGATATTGGTTTTTGTATTGGGTTTTATTGGAATCTATGCCGCTACTTTAGGTCCAGTGACATGGGTGGTCCTTTCAGAAATATTCCCCAACCGCATCAGAAGCAATTCCATGGCATTGGCAACCTTATGTCTTTGGATCGCAAACTTCTTTACCACAGCTTCATTTCCTATATTAAAAGCAGAGTTTGGGCTCTTTGGGACTTTTGCCATCCATGCCGGAATCTGCTTTGTTTATTTTCTTTTTGTAAAAAAGAATATCCCGGAAACCAAAGGAAAATCCCTCGAAGAAATCGAAAACCAATTAGTCAAAAAATAGATATCATGATCAAGCAATTAATTTTATCTTCAATCCTACTTCTCCTATTTATAGGAACCACAGAGGCGCAAAGCAGTCTATTTCCTGAAACTCCCGGAATGGTTTCTTATACCTACCGTAACAGTTTTCAAAAAGATGTATCGGCAACGTTGGATACCCTTCAGGCCATGGGCATCAAGGATATGGAGTTTTCCAATCTTTTTGGGAAGTCCGCCACAGAACTCAGGGCTTTGTTGGATGAAAGAGGGATGCATTGTTCGTCCTATGGGGTAAGCTATCAAGATTTGATGGGCAAAACCAATAAGGTAGGAGAAGATGCCAAAACACTGGGAGCAAAGTATGTTCGGGTTGCCTGGATTCCGCATGATGGGACATTTGACCTGGCCGCCGCACAAAAGTCAATTGCTGATTTCAATGCTGCGGGGAAAATCCTGAAAGATAAATTCGACCTTACATTCTGCTATCATAACCACGGTTATGAATTTCATCCCCACGGAGACGGAATCCTGTTTGACCTGATGATCCAAAAAACCGATCCCAACTATGTGAGTTTTGAAATGGACATTTTATGGACATTTTTCCCTGGCGCTGATCCTGTCTACTATTTGGAGAAATATGGCGACAGGTTTGAATTGATGCATTTGAAAGACCTGAAAAAAGGGGTGGAAGGAAACTTGTCAGGTGGCACAGCGGTGGAAAATGATGTGGCATTGGGTACAGGCCAATTGGATATTCCGGCAATTTTGATTGCCGCAAAAAAAGCGAACGTCAAGCATTACTATATTGAGGATGAAAGCCCTATCTATTATAAACAAGTCCCTCAAAGTATTGAATATTTGAAAAACCTGAAAAAATGAAAGTATTGCTGTCCATATTGGTCGTGTCATTGGTTTTCAATCTTGAGTCATTTGCACAATATGCCAAATGGACGGATAGCGAATTGATACTCAACAACGGCATAGTCGAGAGAAACATATCCCTGCCTTCAAAAGATGGGAAGTTTATCACAAAAACCTACAGGCCACTTGACGGGGAATTCAAATATTTTACTTCCAATAATATTGATTTTCAATTTGAATTTGGAGGTGAAGTCTATTCAGGTGACAGTAATTGGAAATTGGTCAGTATAGAAGAATCAAAAGATTCCCTTCGGGGAAATGGTGCCGTAGTTGCTCTTCAGAGTAGCGATGACAAACTCCAGGTTTCTATAAAATTCTTGCTCTACCCTGACCTTCCTGTAATCAGAAAAAGCCTGAGTGTAAAAAATCTTGGTACTAAGGAAGCTGCCTTTGAATCTGTGGATGTGGAGCGGTTTTCAGTTACGGGATATTTACCGACAACATTCAGTTGGGTGTACAGCGATTATGGTAGACGAAGGTCTATAGGTCCCTACGAAGGAAATATGCAGGACGCGCTTCTGATAGTTCACAATATGGATTGGGAAGCAGGGATCCTGATAGGAAATGAAGCTACGGGAGTTCTGAAAAGAACATCTGTATTTTGGGAATCCCCCGAAATCACAGCAGGACTGACCCATAAAGATGCAAGGTTTCCATTTCGGAAATGGATAGAACCGGGAGAGACCTTTGAAACACCACAGGTATTTACCATGGTGTACAACAAGCAGCGGGAACCAAACAATATCCTCAACCTGACACTTCCTGATTTTGTGAGGAAACATATGGGAATCAGACTTTCGGAGTTGGATGAAAAACCTACTTTTGTTTACAACACCTGGAACCCATTCAAGAAGGACATCAACGAGAAATTAATCATGGAATTGGCGGATGCCGCTGCGGCAGCCGGAATGAAGGAATTTGTCATCGATGATGGATGGCAGAACAATTATGGGGATTGGGGCATTGATAAGACCAAGTTTCCCAATGGGCTCAAACCTGTGTTTGATTACATCAAATCCCTCGGAATGAAGCCGGGATTATGGATAAGTGTCGGAAGTGCAGCTCCTGATAGCAGGGTTTACCATGAGCATCCTGAATGGTTTGTCAGGGGAATGGATGGTGAGTTCAGCAATCTACATGTAGAAATAGATGATTCGGATATCAGATCGGCATGCTTCAGCACAGGTTGGAAAGAATACATCAAAGATATCCTTCTGGAATTGACTTTGGATTATGGTTTGGAATATCTCAAACTTGATTTTGCAGTGGTGTCGAGTGCTTATGTTTTTAACCCTGAAGTATCCGGTTGCTATGCTGAAAACCATGTGCACCACAAAGATCACCATGAATCACTGTATGTAAACTATGAGCGCATGTGGGAGCTGTTTGACGAACTCCATGCCGCAAAGCCAGACTTATTTATTGACTGCACCTTTGAAGCCATGGGAGGTTTGCAGTTGATTGATTTTGCCATGCTCAAACATTCGGAAGGTAATTGGCTGTCCAACTTTGAAGGAACAGAAGGGGAGAAGACTGATATGAGGGTCAGAAATATGGCATGGTGGAGGTCCCCTGCCATGCCTGCCACGACTTTGGTCATTGGCAATCCACAGATGCAGGACAAAGGATGGGAAATGCACATTCAATCCATTGCAGGAGTTTTGCCAATTATGTTGGGAGACCCAAGACAATTATCACCTGAAGATCTAAAAAAGTACCGTGGTTATGCAGATTGGCTACAGGACATGGAGCAAAAGCACAGTATCATGAGCTTTAGACAGGATCTTTCTGGATTGGGTGAACCAATGGAAGGACATTGGGACGGTTTCCAACGAATCAATACCGACACAAAATCTGGAGGAATAGTTGGGGTTTTCAGACATGGATCCGCTGATGTTAGGAGGAGGATTTTGGTCAAATACCTATCGCCTGAGAAACTATATCAGGTCAATAATTTGGAAGGAGAATTGATAGGGAAACTGACCGGACAAGAATTGGAAAGATCGGGATTTGAAGTAGAATTGAATAGATTTTACGAGGGGAGGTTATTTGAAATTGTTGAATTGAATTAAAATAACCATAAATCAAATACCACCATTCCGGCCCTGAAATGCCTGTCCTGAGAATTGGGAGGTCCAACTTCTCAATAACCCCACGGGTGCAACCCGTGGATAAAAAACTGAAAGATTCATATCTACCCTGAAAGGGTCGAATTTTTAGCCCTTACATTGGAGTTTAATTTGAGGAGTTAAACAACGTTTATTTTCAAAATTAGACCAATGTATCGAAAAAAGATCTTAGCTAATTTCTTGCTCCACTTTCCATATATATTCCGCCCCCGCTCCATACTCCTCCGCTGTCTGCAAATGCTCCATCATTAAAGGTACATCAGGAAAATTCCTCAGTTCAGCAAGGAAAACACGGTAATCCATTTGACCAAGTCCTGGCCTGACTTCGTCGAAATGGGGCATATCAGTTCCTTGTTTTAGAATCAGGTCCTTGGCATGGCAGCTTTTGATATTTAAACCCAACTTTTTAAAACATTCTTTGATCAAATCCCCATTTCGGAAAAAGACCGCAGGACTGACCATCATATTTACGGGATCAAGGTGTACAGCAAAGGATTTCCTATCTATTGCCTTGATCAAACGGAGGTAGGCATCGGGTGATTCAGGGAAAACCCAAGGCATGGCTTCCAAGGTGAAGAATGTACGGGACGGCTTTACCTCATCAATGATCTTCCTTGTGGTCGTCACAATCATTTCAAAAGTTTCATCCGAAAAGTTCTCCAGGTGGGGACCAGACCAGTTTTCCCTATCCCTGGATCCTGCAATATTGACACAGCATTTTGCTCCGATCTTATCTGCCAGATCCAGCGAAGAAGTGCATTTTTCAAAAGCTTCTTTGGCCATTTTGGGGTCCGGATTGATGGGGTTGGACCATGCGCCGACTTCTGAAATCAGGATATCTGCGTCTTTTGCTGCTTTTTCGTAAGCTTGGATTTCTGCGGAGGTGGCATTTAACCCAACTGGACAATAAGCGGCTCGGTATCCTAGTTTCTTCACGGCTTTAACCCAAGAATCTGGCGAGTTATATTTTTCAAAAACAGGTCCTCCAAGCCTGAGTTTGCTCGCGGGTTTGAAAATACTAGCTTTCGAAGGGAAAGCGGCCAGCATTCCTGAACTGATAAGTGAAAGGGTGGTGACTTTGGAAAATTTTCGCCTGTTCATGGTTTTGGGTTTAAATTGAATTAAATGTCAAAAATCAATTACTTTTTTCTTTCAATTTTCCAAAAATTAATTTCAAATCAAACTACCTTTTAAAAATATATCCATAATATGAATTGGAGGTTTTTCATTGTAAATAATTTTTGTGGCACGTCGTTAATCTTCAATGCAATGGCGCAGGAAAAGGACACACTTTATCTCCGGAATGGGCAGATAATGGTCGGTAAACTAAACAGCATCAATCTAAGTATCATTGAATTTGATGACATGGACTTGAATGTTCAAACCTTGTGGCCGGGGTCGCATTGAACTACCAGAGAAATATGGAGTTGGGTTTGGCAAGCAGGTTTCAGTATATGGCTGGATTTTGGCAAAGGTTTCTGTTTAAAAGCAACCTTCAAGGGACCTTGATTTCTGGAGGGGTAATCAACTAGGAAAGGAGTTTGGGAGGAAATCCGACAGGGAATCTCTATGAAATCCCTTCACAGTTTTAGTTGTCAAGTTAAAAGTAAGATGTGACAAGCATAAAAATATCTAATGGTTAACAATTATTTTCTTCAAAAGATAGATGTCCTTGCCAGTCTTTAAATTATTACTAAGTTTAAAGTATGAAAAAAGAGCAATCAACCGATTTTTCACCTTTGGTCAATCCTGAAGAGGAGGCTTTCTTTGCGGGGCCTCAGACCCGTTGGAAAGAATTCAAATTTGTAATCAAGGTAATTCTCGAATTTGTAAGGGGATTTAGGATGCTACATTTTGTGGGTCCCTGTGTTACTGTATTTGGCTCTGCCAGGTTTGAGGAAACCGACAGGTATTATAAAGTTGCTGTCGAAGTAGGGGAGAAAGTCAGCAAGATGGGTTTTGCGGTCATGACTGGTGGAGGTCCGGGGATTATGGAAGCTGCAAATAGGGGTGCAAAGAATGTAGGAGGAAAATCTGTCGGTTGTAATATTATCCTTCCTTTTGAACAGCATCCCAATCCGTATTTGGATATATGGATGGACTTTAAATATTTTTTTGTTAGAAAAGTCTTGCTTTCAAAGTATAGTTATGCATTTGTGGTAATGCCGGGAGGATTTGGAACTTTGGACGAATTTTTCGAAGCTTTGACTTTGATACAGACCAATGTGATGCGACGTTTTCCTGTGGTACTGATGTGCAGCGATTTCCATGAACACCTATATGAATACATCAAGCATCTGGCCGAATACGGCACCATCAACAAAGAGGATTTGGACTTGTTTTTATTGACGGACTCTATAGAGGAAATGGAAGAGCATTTGAGGAAACATGCGATCGAAGGATATGGACTTAAAAGGAAAGTGCCTGTCGAGCCTTCTGCTGTTTTAGGTGAAAAATAGAATTTTTCAATTTCAAAAAGGCCAGAAAAACAATATCAAAGGAACTCCAATCACTATAATCAATAATTCTAAAGGAGCTCCTAATCTCATGTAATCGGTGAATTTATAACCACCTGGTCCCATCACAAGGGCATTGCTCTGATGTCCTATTGGAGTCAGAAATGCACTGGATCCACCGATAGCAACAGCCATCAGGAAAGGATCCGGAGAGGCATTCATTCCCGCAGCAATACTAAGGGCAATAGGTGCCATCAAAACAACTGTTGCGGCATTGTTGATGACATCAGACAAAAACATCGTCAAAACCAATAACATCCCGAGGATAAACCATGGGGGAAAACTGTCTTTGAGGAACAATATTTTTTCGGCAATCCAGTCCGCACCACCTGAAGTCTCCAAAGCTGTGCCTAAGGGAAGCAATGCAGCCAATAGGATGATTACCGGCCAGTCTATGGCTGTATAAATTTCCCGTAGGGGGATAATTTTCAGTACAATCATCAAAAATGCTGCAAGGGTAAATGCAACCTGTACTTCCATCAATCCTGAAATAATCATCCCAAGTGAAAGCCCGAAAATGGCAAGTGACATTAATATTTTTCGTGGTTCTCCCAAATTGATGCCTCTGTCTGCCAAAGGAAGGCATCCCATTCTGTCCAAGGTCTCATCAATTTTATCATTTTCCCCTTGTACAAGTAGTACATCGCCGATCTGAAAATGCACATGGTCAATCCGTTTTTTGATTCTCTGATTCTGTCTGGAAATGGCCAAGAGATTAACTCCAAATCTGTATCCTAATTTAATCTGAGATGCAGTTCTATCAATAATTCTTGAATTGGTCATCACTACAGCTTCCACAAGAGAAATATCCTTTTGTTCCTTTGAAATGGATTCCGCTTTATCTTTTCCGACCAATTCTGTCTTTGATTCGTCAATAAATTCTTTTATATCCGATGGGTCACCCTGAATGGTAATGATATCATCTTCCCTGAAAATATAGTTTCGTCCAGGAGCATAGGTGAGTTGACTGTCCCTGATGATATTCAAAACTTGAATATTGCCTTTAGTAAATTCGTGAACTTCATGGTGCGGTTCATTTTTTAATTTTGATTTTTCTGTAATGCGGACTTCTGTGATGTAATCGTCAATATTAAATTTATTGGATTCATCCCCTTGGGCATTTCTTTTAGGAACAAGGCGCCATCCAAATGAAATAATGAACAATAAACCTACGACTGCCAAACCAATTCCTACCGGGGCAAAATCAAACATGGCAAATCGCTCTCCCGTTTGTTGGGCGCGGAAAGTGGAAATGATGATGTTAGGTGGGGTACCAATAAGGGTAATCATGCCTCCCAACAGAGAGGCAAAGGCTATGGGCATCAGGTAAGAAGAAGGTGATTGACCATTCTTCTTGGCGATGTGAATGGCTAAGGGCATAGTCATGGCAAGTGCCCCTACATTGTTCATAAAAGCGGATGCCAAACATACCATCCCGCACAATAATGCCAGTTGGACAGTGAAATTCAAATCTTTTTCCATCATCCAGCGGGCGATCCTCTCAATAAGCCCTGATTTTGTCAGCCCGTGACTGACTACAAGAATCATGGCTACTGTAATGACAGCAGGATGGGAAAACCCATTGAATGATTCTTCAGCCGGAATCAATCCAAATATGACTAAGAGTAGAAGACAAAGGATTGCAACTAAATCATACCTCAATTTACCCCAAGCAAAAAGGCCGATCGCAAGTATTAGAATCCCAAAAACTATTTCTTTTTCCATAAAGTCACATCACGGTGTCTCTTACCCCAAAGAAACATCCAAAATCATCATCACTACAAAACCAAGCATAAATCCCAATGTTGCCAAATCGGTATATTTATCCCTTTGGGTTTCAGGTATTACTTCTTCCACTACCACAAATATCATGGCTCCTGCGGCAAAGGATAATGCATAGGGCAATACATTTTTCATGTAAAGTACTGCAAAGGCTCCAAGAACACCTGCCATTGGTTCTACGATTGCTGACAATTGGCCATACCAAAATGCCTTAAACCTACTTGCACCATTTCTTCTCAAAGGCATGGATACTGCCATTCCCTCAGGGATGTTCTGTACTCCGATGCCAATGGCTAGTGCCACAGCGGCAGCAATCGTGGTGCCATCAAGTCCTTGTGCGGCAGCTCCAAAGAGTATCCCAATTGCTAGGCCTTCTGGAATATTGTGAAGTGTAATGGCTAAGAGTAAAAGAGTGGATTTGTGCCAAGTAGTTGGTAGACCTTCTGTTTCATTTTTCTGAAAATTGATATGCAGGTGAGGAAGTAATTTGTCAAGTCCAAATATGAACAAACCACCCAAAAGGAAACCTCCCGCTACGGGTGCCCAAGGAAAAACCGGATATATATCTTTGGCATATTCCAAACTTGGATTGAGTAGTGACCAAAAACTAGCGGCTATCATTACCCCACCTGTAAAACCCAACATGGAGTCAAAAAATGCGCGATTTACAGTCTTGAAAAAGAATACAATAGATGCGCCCAAGGCGGTCATTAGCCAAGTAAAAAGCGTCGCCAAAAGAGCAGCCTTGACAGGTCCCAACTCTGTAGCTAATATTTCAATCTGTTCGACCATATAAAAAGGATTGATTAAAAATATCTGGTTATTTGGAATAAAGGTACTATGAATATCCGCTTTTTTTGCGTGATATATTCGTTATCTCTTTCCTAACCTCCGGCTTTGATATAAATCCAACCTTGTTCCTGCTTGATGACCAATTCCAATATTGCAGAAGGGACAAAATTTACCAAAGCTAAAAACTGTTCCTTTTTCAAGTTTCTTTGCTTGAGGGTATTTTCACACACCACAAATTCAACTCCCATATCCACCAAGGTTTCCAAGTCTTTTGTAAATGTATTGTTGTCTTTTTTTAAAAGATCAACTCCCATGTCATGGGTGACTACCTCGATTTTTGAATTTGGAGCAGCTACCAAAACATTATTGATTTGCCTGATAAACTTTGAATGGGCTTCTGTATTTCCTTCAGTTAGTTGGAAAATAATCTTATGCTCAGCTTCTGAAATTACTTGTGCTTTAGCAACAAAAACTGAAAAGGATAAAAGGAGGAAGAATATTGATAGTCGCATTTTTTTAGGCAATCTAATGTTTTATAGGATTATTTTAAAGTGATTTGGGTCACTTGATCCGATTATTTAAAAATTCCCGATTAGGGAAAGCATAAAATTCCTACCAGGAGCAGCAACTCCCGAGCCGTATGACCGATACCTTACATCGGTAATATTTTCCAGACCCAAGCTGATTGACATGTTATCATGTATATTGAATATTCCTTTCAGGTTTATTGTAGTCCATGAATGGCTGTAGGGATTTCTATTTTCATCTATGGCATACAATTCCGGTTTCCCTCTTTCCTCCAATGGCAATTGATCGAATTTAAATCCTCCTGAGTATTCTGAGAAAAGCTGTATTCTATATTTTTCACGTTTATATTCCAGTCTGCTGACCCCAAATGTTGGTGGAGCATGCCTTGAAGGACTCTGGGTACGGTCTTCCACTTCCTCTATCCCTTTTTGGATATTCAATCTCGAGGAAAATGTGAGCTGGTATGGAAGCTTGACTTCCAAAGCTGCCTGAAGTCCGATTATCCTTACAAATGAAGCATTCACTAGGGAAAATACGCGGCTCAATTCTCCATCATAAATGATACTGTCCTGACCGTTCAGTGTAAAATCTCTCCTGACCAAAGCATTGTCTAAAAGTGTATAATATGATGTCAGATCGATCATAACCTTGTCATTGATGACTTTTCCAACATTTAATTCGAGGTTATAGGCATATTCTGCTTGAAGCTCTGGATTCGGAACCATAACTGTGCCGGGCTCTGAATCGAATACTTTTCCGATATCGTCAACATTTGGAGCTCTGAATCCTGTAGATGCACTCACATGCATAGTCCAGGTGTCTGTAGGTTGGTAGACCCAGCCAATACTTGCAGTGAGGGCCCCTTCATTGTTGCTGCTTTTTTCAAAAGGGAAGGGATAGAATTCAGTGTTGTTTCTAAAGTCGGCATCCAGTCCGAATCTGTTGTACCGGATTCCTGCTTGAAGCTTTGATTTTGGATTTAACTTTTGCTGATAAGTAGTATATAAGGCGTAAGAATTCCATTTGGAATCAGGGTAGCGTGCAGGACCTTGGATAGATTGACCTGTTTGTATGTTTTCATCTGTGCCCGCTGAAATAACATCATTTAAAATCCATTCCAGGCCAAAAAATAAAGTAGATGCAGGGGTGAGGTTTTTCAGGAAGTCAAGATTGGCTGAATAGGCATCGACCTTTTCTACCCTTATTCTTCTGGCGACATCGTTGAAATTTCTGTCTATTCTGCTTTCTTCAAATTTTTGATGGGCAAGATTTAGTGTCATCTTATCATATAAGTTACCATCTGAAGAATGGGAAACCTTCAAGTGGTTCATCATCCAGCTTTGGGGGCCATATTTCCATTCGGCACTTCTGGGTTGACCATTTGACCTGAACCTGATCAACCTGTCATATCTTGAAAAAGTAGAGGTTTCTGAATAATGGAATGCATATTGAAAATCCCATTTATCATTTGGTGCAAACCGGATTTTTTGTAAGATATTAAATTGATCGTAACCAGTTGGAATTTGGATTTTTGGATTGCTGTTTTCCACCAAAACATCCAGACCTTCTCTCACTTCCACGAATACTGGCCTGAGAAATTCCTCAGGTCCACGACTTCCCATTTTCAAATCTCCGAATCTGTTACTGCTGAAGCTTGTTACTCCTGCCCATTTTTTACCTCCATATTTCACATGAACATGGCCGGTTTTTTCTCTGTTGGCTGTATTGGCGCGGATAACTGCCGAACCTGTAAAAGCAGTGCTGCCCTCAGTAGAAAGAATTGGTTGAAGGGTTTGAAAGCTCATCACTGCCCCTATGGCATCGCTTCCATAGATAATTGATCCCGGTCCAAAGAAAACCTCAGTGCTTTCTGTAGCAAATGGATCTATTGAAATGACATTATGCAGGTTACCACTTCTGAATATAGCTGTATTCATTCTGACACCATCCACAGTGTAGAGCAACCTGTTTGTAGAAAAACCCCGTATCATGGGACTTCCCCCTCCCTGTTGGCTTTTTTGTATGAAAACTTCACCTGAAATTCCCAATAAGTCTGCCGCAGTTTGAGGATTTAAAAGTTCTCGTTCCTCGGTTGAGATTGTAGTAATGCGAGCCGGGATTTCCTGCCTTGATTGGCTCCATCGTGTGGCTGAGACCACTGCTTGTTGTAAATTGATGGTATTTGGGGTCAATGAAATGTTAAAACCTAATTCAGAGAGTTCTCCAAAGCTTTTACTGATCCCCTTATAGCCAAAAAGTCTGATGTCAATTTTCCCCGAACCGGCGAAGTCCTTCATGTCCACCTTACCATCTTCCCCTGTATAGCTTGATGTTTTT
Source organism: Aquiflexum sp. (assembly GCF_041751335.1). Lineage (GTDB taxonomy): Bacteria > Bacteroidota > Bacteroidia > Cytophagales > Cyclobacteriaceae > Aquiflexum. The sequence goes on along the minus strand of NZ_JBGSXS010000306.1, from coordinate 11,904 downwards.
GTTTTTTGGTCTATGATATGCACCAGATCAAGAGGTTTATTGGTTTCGGCATCAAGGACTGTCAGTACTTGGCCAAAAGCAATAGTAACCAAATTGAATACGATGAGGGTCAATAAACATCTTTTCATTTCCTTACTTCACTGAATGCAATAGTTCGCTGGAAATTTAATCATCTTTTATTCAATAGTAGGAAGGGTTTTATGTAAGGTGGTTTTTTATTGAAAAAAAAACACCACTAAGGTTACAAAGGGGTGTTCTTTACTATTTGAATTGATTTATTGCTCATTCCAGTAATTGATATTTAATTTATTTTTTAATCAATATCAAGCGCGGCCTTTGAGCATCATGTCCCAATACATCTTAGGCAAAACGTATTTTTTCAATAACCACATGCTATATTGCTCTTTGGTGGTATCTACAAATTTAGAAATCAAGGGATCACTATCCCGCACATTATTATATTTGAATTCAGCCAATACCATCTTGCTGTATCCTGTCACCAACGGACAGGAAGAGTAGCCTTCGTATTTATGGTCTCCGGATTTTTGATTTTTGATAAAATGAAGTAGGTTTCCGACAACCACAGGAGCTTGTTTTCTGATAGCAGCACCCGTCTTAGCAGTAGGTAGTGCTGCGACATCTCCCAAAGAGAAAATGTTTGGATAACGGAGGTGTTGCAATGAATTGATATCCACATCAACCCAACCTCTGTTCGGACCTTCTTGGAGTGAAACAGAAGAGTTTCTTACAAAGTCAGGTGCCTGCTGTGGAGGGGCTATATGCAACATGTCATATTTGATGACAATTTCGGAATCTCCAGTTAGCTGTTCTCCTACCTTATCGACCAATGTATCTGCACATTGAGCAAAGTTTTCATGGGTATATCTGAAGGTAATTTCCTGCTTTTTTGGATCTATTTTTACAGGAGCATAAAATGTTTTGAGGATAATATCCCTGTCAATAATAATCATATTTAATGTCTTTGCGAATTCCGGAACTCCGAAGATGACAGTTCCTGGAGTCGCAAAGACCACATTGGTCTTGTCTCGAACCCCTGACTTTCTAAAATACTCCTCTGAAAGATACATGATTTTTTGAGGAGCTCCCCCGCATTTGATCGGAGTAGTGGGTTGGGTGAAGATTGCATTACCACCTTTGAAATTCTGTAAGATCTTCCATGTCTTCTCGGGGTCAATATAATTGCTGCAAACAACATCAGTTTTCAAAGCCTCTGTAAGACCCGGCAACAACTCCGGAGCCATAATCAACCCTGGCGCCAATACCAAATGGTCATAAGTAATTGATCCTGATTTTTGGGTTTTGACAGTATTTGATTCAGGGATTAATTCGGTGGCTTTGTCTTTGATCCAGGTTACACCTTTTGGGATATATTTAGCTTCTGACCTTTCTGTATCAGAAAACTTATAAGTGCCTGCGCCTACCAAAGTCCAAGCAGGTTGATAATAATGTTTTTCGGAAGGCTCAAGAATCGCAATCTGAAGATTTTTGTCTTTACGTAGAAGTTGTGCGGCTACAGTAATACCTGCTGTGCCCCCTCCGATAATCAATATTTGATAGTGGCTCATGGTCTTTTGGTTTATTTTTATTTGCAATAAATTTAAACTGAAGGCCAACAACAAAAGGTGATATTCATCACATTTCATAAAAAATCCCCTAACCTTTTTTGATTAGGGGATTTTGCATTTCTAAAGATGTATATATCTTGAGATTCCAATAAATTTCAAAATTCAAATTAATTTCCCTTTTCTCCTGGTTTTTCAATATCAATATCAAAATTGATCAGTTCTGGTTCAATTTCCAATAATTCTGGGGCTTGGTCTGATGTAACTGCACCTCTTTCAATCAATTCGGCAACCATATCCATTTGTCTGCCCATATCCAACCCATCTTTATGGGCCTGTTGAAATTGCTTTAATAGTTCTTCATCTGATATTTCGGCATATCTTGATCTTCTGTTTTCTTTCAAAAGGGTTCTCTTTTCCTCAAGGAGTACTTGTTTTCTTTCTGCGTAATTTGATTCCAAAGATTGTATGAACTCCTCAGATAGTGCTGTTTCATAAAATGGGGTTTCATCAATGGCTAATTTTTCTTTGCTGCCATCAGTATGGACGACAGTAATTTTTCCCTCCTCTTCCATCAAATATTCATCACCGGTTTCAATATCCACTATTTTTTCTCCTTCATATATATACCTTTCTTCCACAGATTTTTCGGTCGAACAGGCACTCATCATGAGGATACTTAATGTGATAATCATTAATTTTTTCATAACTTTATTTGCTTTTATTTTTTAATATAAATTTTTATTTTCTTTTTTTATCCAATCTAGAAATACCTTTTTGGCTTCAATTTGTGAAATCTGTTCAAAAGGTATCTTTCTCTGTTTTTTTGGAAGTTCAAGTTCATGGTAGATGAAATCATCATCAAACCCAATTTCAGCAGCATCATTTTTTGTGTTAGCATAAAAGACCTTTGAAGGTCTTGCCCAATAAATAGCTCCCAAACACATTGGACATGGTTCGCAAGAGGTGTAAAGCTCACAACCTTCAAGCTGATAATGACCAAGATTATGGCAGGCCTCCTTGATAGCTACCATTTCTGCATGGGCTGTGGGGTCATTGTTCAATAAAACAGAATTTGAGCCTTTTCCGATTACCTTACCATCTTTTACAATGACACAACCAAATGGACCTCCTTTACCTTGTTCCATTCCATTGCGCGAAAGTTCAATGGCTATTTTCATAAAGTTTTCGCGATTTTTATCCATCAATTCAGTTAACTAACAAACAATTCTTAACAATAATTCATCGAATCTATGACTATTCTGAGAAAATATAACGGCACATTCATTGGAATTGATTCAAAATAAAAAAGAATGTGAAATTAAATTTCAGAAAATGGAATAAAACATTGACAATATTCCTAAACTAAAATTAAACTTGATTTACCCTACCCATCTGTTTAGGAATTCCATAAAATTGTCTTTGTAATTTTCACTGACTGAAATATTTGTTCCTCCGATATTCACAGTGTTTCTTGAAACAGTATCAATGTGGTCAAGGTTGATAATATAGGAGCGGTGAACACGCATAAATTTTTCAGAAGGAAGCATTTCTTCCATGCTTTTCATACTGGTAAGGGTAAGCAGGGGATTTGGTTTGCCTGCCAAATGTACTTTTACATAATCTTTGTAAGCTTCGATATAGGCAATTTCTTTGAGCATTACCTTAACCAAAGAATACTCTACCTTCAAGAAGATATATTCTGAAGGTTTGTCATTTTCCTTTTTATCCGATTGTTGCTTGGACTGATTTTCGTAAAACTGGTAGGCCTTTGTAGAGGCTTTTAGAAATTCCTCATAACTAAATGGCTTCAATAAATAGTCAAGTGCATCTACTTTGTAACCTTCAATGGCAAATTGGTTGTAAGCCGTTGAAAAAATAATTTTCGGTTTTTTCAAACTGTTTTTGCCATCAATAATCCTTGCAAGCTCCATTCCTGATAAGTCCGGCATCTGAATATCCAAAAATATCAGGTCAATGTCATTCTGATTGAGATAGCCTAATGCTTGAATGGCATTGTCAAATTTGGCCTCTAAACTTAAAAATGAGGTCTGCTCAATAAATTTGGAAACCAGTTCTAAGGCCAAAGGTTCATCATCCACAGCAATGCATTTAAGCTTCATTTGAGGTCAATATTAAGGTAAACTCTATATTGGTTTTCAGGATTTTCTCTGTCAAAGGTCAACTGAAATTTATTGGGATAAAGAAGTTCCAGTCTTCTCATGGTATTGACGAGACCGATTCCGCTGGATTTTCCCTCTGGCGTATTTTCTGAAGAATTGAAGATCGTGTTTTGTGTTTCTAAGGTCAATTTATTTCCCTGTTTTATCAAGGTAATTACAATTTCGCTTTCTTTTTGGGAACTGATGCCATGTTTGAAGCAATTTTCAATAAATGGTAATAACAACATAGGTGCGATTTCAGCCTCCTCAACTTTTTCCGGAATTTCAATGTTCAGCTTTACTCTTGGGGAGAGCCTCAATTTCATCAATTCAATAAAATCTTTAAGAAAGTCCAATTCTTTGGAAAGAAGCGTATGGTTTTTTTCTGTTTCGTAGAGTACATAGCGCATCATTCGACTCAACTTAAGGAGTGCTGTCTTGGCCTTCTCCACGTCAATATTGGTCAGCGCATAGATGTTGTTCAAGGTATTGAAAAAGAAATGGGGGTTAATCTGCGCTTTAAGGTATGTCAGTTCTGAATTGACCTTCTCTTCCATTAGCTTGAGTCTGAATTGTTCGTCAGACTGCCATTTCTGTACAGCTGCAATACTGGTGCTGATTCCAACGGCCATAAAAAATATCAGTAACTGTGAGATATCCCAATAAAAATTACGCGGCCTTGGAGTGTATGGTACATCTGGTCTGAATGCTTTGTGCATCAGTTCTTGCATATTAGTCCAGTCGTCATATACAATCAATAAACCCACATACGCCAAACCTGCAACGAAATTGACGATCAGGAATAGTGATATTTTATTGTTAAAGAGAATCCTTGGAATCAAATAGAGAAAATTGAAATAGAATATACCTATTAATAAAGAGAAGTTGATGCCTTGTTTGAGCCAAAATACATTTGGTCTCTCCACACCTGCTGATAATGGAGAGAGAACGAAGATGACGCACCCGAACAAAGCCCACCCTAGAATATGGATAAGTAATGGGATATTTTTCTTAATGGCATTTTCTTGCATAGCATTTAAATTAGGCAATTTTCATGCAAACTAAAATAAAGTTTTGCTTGGAAGCCACTCCAATCTACCAATAGGGTGATATCATCGGCGAAATAGCAAATTTTATGGATAAAATAGCGCGGTTGTTATAACAAAACCCATTCGTCAGGTGTTTTGAGACATTGGTCGAGGGATGTATCTACTTGGTCTATTTGATTTTTTTATGATATAATCTTGCTATTCCTTTGCTTTCGTAAACTGTCCAACAATACCACATTATCACAAAAGAAAACATGAAAACGCTTATTCAATTATTATTTGCAGGTTTGATTATCCTTTCAGCGGGTGTTCAGACTGTGTATGCGCAAAATACTGAAGATGAGAAACCTGTTTATAAAATCACGGGTAAGATCATCGAGAAAGGAAACGATACTCCGGTTGCTTATGCTGCTGTAGCACTTATCGATGTGGAATCTCAAAAGAGTATCGTGGGATCAATTGCTGATTTTGATGGAGTATTTGTCATAACAGGATTCAGTAACGGTTCATATCAGGTACAGGTAACTTTTATGGGTTTCCAGACTTTTAGTACATCGGTGATTCAGGTAACTGACCAGAACAGCAATATCAACCTAAACAAAATTTCTTTAGAAACAGAGGCTGTGGCACTTCAAGAAGTAACAGTAATGGGACAAAGAGATTTGATTGAAGAAAAAGTTGACAGGACCATCTATAATGCTGAAAATGATAAAACCCTTATCGGTGGTGATGCTGCTGATGTGATGAGAAGGGTGCCGATGCTTTCGGTAGATTTAGACGGAAATGTTTCCATGAGGGGTAGTTCCAACATCCTGGTATTGATCAACGGTAAGCAATCTGCAATAGTAGCATCCAATGTGGCTGATGCTTTAAAACAAATACCTGCCGAAGAAATCAAAGCAATTGAGGTCATAACCTCTCCATCTGCTAAATATGATGCTGAAGGCACCGGTGGTGTCATCAATATAGTTACCAAGAAGAATAATCTTCAAGGTGCATCTTTGAACATTAACAGCAGTGCTGGATTCAGGGGGTCAAATTTAGGAGTAAATGCAAGTTTGAAAAAAGGCAAAATGGCCTGGACTCTTGGAGGTTTTGGAAGAGCAGGGTATAACATCCTTGGTTCGTTTGAAAACCAACAATTTATCACCAATGCTGATGGTACTACTTTGAACATCAAACAATCTGCTGATACCAGAAATAGAATGCTTTTTGGAAGATATAATCTTGGTTGGGATTTTGAAATCGACAAATATAACTTCCTTACTTCATCTTTAAGTTTTGGAGTGAGAAACATGAGAAACAATCAGGATGGACTTTTGACTGAGACTTTCTTTGAGGATGTATTACTCAATTCTTTGTTAAGGGACGTCAATGTGGCAAACCTTTCCAATAATGTTGATTTCAATTTCAACTATACCAAGACTTATGAGAAGCCAATAAAGGAATTCAGTATATCTGCCTTGTACAGTCAAAATAATTTGACCAACGATTTTATCAATAGTCTTTACAATGGAACTTTTGATGATATTGTCAGCAGAGTAAAAAACAATAATGCTGGAATCAATCAGGAATTCACTATTCAATTGGATTATGTCACTCCTATAGGTACAGGTAAAAATCAGATCTTGGAATATGGTGCAAAAAATATTTTGAGAAAGGCTGTTTCTGATTTTGCATATTTTAGAGCGGATGGTTCTGATGGGGAATTTGTGGAAGATACAGATGTCAGGTTTTCCAATGAATTCAGCTATGACCAAAATGTAACAGCTGCTTATGCTTCATTTACGACCAGCATTCTTACTAATTATTCCTTAAAGGCAGGTATGAGATATGAATACACCAATATCTCTGCAGATTTCCGGAATTCCGAATTGGAAGCAGACATTCCATCTTTTGGTCTGTGGGTTCCAAGTGTCAACTTGAGTCGTAAATTGGCCAAAGGGAATATGATCAAAGCAGCTTATAACAGAAGGGTTCAGAGACCATCACTTAACTTCTTAAATCCAAATATTAATGCTGCCAACCCGCAGCAGATCAGCCAGGGTAATCCTTTGTTGGATCCGGAATTGACTGATAATTATGAAATGTCTTACAGTACATTCTTCAAAGGTTCATCTTTGAACTTCACATCTTATTTCAGAAATACTTCAGGATCAATTCAGCCAGTAAGAACTGTGCTTGAAGATGATATCATTTTTACCACATTTGAAAATATCGGACAGGAGAAAGCCTATGGATTCTCAATCTTCTCCAATGTAAACTTATCAGGTAAATTCTCCCTTAATGGAAGTGTGGATGGTTATTATGCAAGATTGGACAATGGTCTTGATGATCCCTTATATGCCGCCTCTAATGAAGGATTTGTGTTGAGCGGAAGGCTTTTTGCCAACTACTCTCTTCCGAATAACTGGCAGATTCAGAGTTTTACTTTTGCAAGGGGTAGGCAAGTTCAATTGCAAGGAACAGCAGGTGGTTTTGGAGTTTATGGACTTAACCTAAACAAGCAATTCAACGAAAAGAGAGGAAGTATTGGATTTGGTGCTGAGAACTTTTTCACTAAAGAATTTACCATCAGGAACGAATTGTATACACCAACCATCATGCAGCAAAGTACTGTTGGGCTAAGAAATATGAACTTCAAAGTTAACTTCTCTTATAGGATTGGAAAACTAACTATGGAACCTTCTAGAAGGAAGAAAAGAGGTGTTTCCAATGATGATTTGAAACAAGGATCTGAAAACGGCGCAGGTGCCGTCATGAATAACAACTAAGACGGTTTAGTTGATTGGGTAATAGTTATAAAAAAACCACATGGCTTACCATGTGGTTTTTTCTTTTTCCCCTTTCGGATTTATTGAAGGGGTATTGGTTATCGGTCAACTGAGATCCAGTTTTTATTTTTTATACATTACCTGTTTTACAGCATCCAGGGTTCTTTTAACATTTGGTAAAGTAGCCTCAATATATGTGGGAGAATAACTCAATGGGATATCCATGGAATTTACTCTGATGACAGGAGCATCTAAATAATCAAAAGCATTCCTTTGTAAATGGTAAGCGATTTCAGAGGAAATGCCGGCTATAGGATTGGCTTCCTCTACCACAACGCACCTATTTGTTTTTTTAACGGATTCTACCACCGCAGCATAATCAATAGGCCTCACGGTTCTCAAATCTATTACTTCTGCTTCAATCCCGTCTTTTGCCAATACTTCTGCTGCTTCAAGCGCTACCTTCATCATTTTTCCGAACGACACGATGGTGACGTCTTTTCCTTTTCTTTTAATATCGGCAACACCGATTGGCAAGAGGTATTCACCTTCAGGTACCTCGCCTTTGTCGCCATACATCAATTCCGATTCCATATAAATAACAGGATCATTGTCTCTGATTGACGCTTTCAAAAGCCCTTTTGCATCATAGGGATTGGATGGGACTACTACTTTAAGACCCGGAGTGTTTGCGAACCAATTTTCAAAGTTGGAAGAATGGGTTGCCCCAAGTTGCCCGGCATTTCCGGTTGCCCCTCTGAAAACAATCGGCACATTGTAAGCACCACCCGACATTGCGAGCATTTTTGCAGCGGAATTTACGATCTGATCTATGGCTACCAACGAGAAGTTGAAGGTCATAAACTCAATGATTGGTCTCAATCCATTCATAGCAGCACCTACACCAAGACCTGCAAATCCCAGCTCTGCAATTGGTGTGTCAATGATGCGATCGGGACCAAATTCGTCCAACATTCCTTGGGAGACTTTGTACGCCCCATTATATTCTGCCACTTCTTCACCCATGAGAAACACATTTTTATCGCGTCTCATTTCTTCTGACATGGCTTCTCTTAAAGCTTCTCTATATTGAATTACTCTCATTCTTTGAACAATATTTTCGATGGTAAAAATAGGAAGTAATCACTCAATTCCAAAACTACCTTTGGTGATTGGGCTGTTATTTTAATTTTGGTTTTTTGAGATCGGTAAATAACACTGTCATGTGTTTACTTTTTGGGCACCTTTAAAGGTTTGCCATTTTCAACCCAGTTGTTGATTCCTCCTTCCAACATGTAAACTTTTTTGAATCCCATATCCTTCATTTTCTCAGTGGCAGGTATGGTTCTTTTGGCAGATCTGCAGTAAACATAATAGGTTCTTTTTTTATTCAATTTGCTGATTTCCTGTTCGAAATCTCCGCCAAGGAAATCTATAAAAGTAGCACCTTCTATAAACCCTTCAGCTGTTTCTTCAGGTGTCCTAATATCCAGGATCACATTCTTCTTTTTCTTTTTGGACTGCACCTCAAATTCTGTTGGGTTTAATTTTGGTGCCCCGTCTTGGGCAAATAGGTTTTGGTTTGGAGTAAACAAACAAAGGAAAAAGAACAGTGTTAAAATTTTTGTGATTGGATTCATTATCTGTAGAGTTTATTTTTTCAGGAAATTATATATTTCTTTACCACAAAACTAATCAATAAAAATATCTGAAATGGCAAAAATAGGATTGATATCTGATTCTCATGGCTATATCGATCAAAAGGTCATTGATCATTTGCAGGAAGTGGATGAGATCTGGCATGCAGGTGATATTGGTGATTTGCGGGTTTTAGAAAATCTTCCGGGGGGTAAGGTGAAAAGGATTATTACAGGAAACATTGATGACCAATTGGCAAGGCAATCTTTTCCAGAGGAAATTTGGATGGAAATAGAGGGCCTGCAAATTGGAATTATCCATATTGCAGGCAAGCCACCAAGGTATGTCAAAGGAATCAAAGAAAAAATCAATCACAGGAAAACACAATTATTGGTCTGTGGACATTCCCATATTTGTAAAGTAGAATTTGATAAGACTTTGAACTGTCTTTACATGAATCCAGGCGCAATAGGTCAACATGGATTCCATGTGATGAGAACCATGCTTTTGTTTGAAATCATCAATGCTAAAATCCAAAATTTGCGTGTAGTCGAATTGGGAAAAAGAGGGGTATGATATTCAGTACTTGTTTTTCTTAAATTATGCCACTTGCCAAATAAAACATCATTTATTATGCTCTCAGATATTAATTGTAATGGAAAAAGTAAAAGTGTGTTGGAATCCGGATAAATAAAAAAGACAACGCTTTCACGTTGCCTTTTCTATTTCTTGTCAAAGAGTGGTCCTGAATTATTTTTCAAAGCTTTTTTTCAATTCTTCGATATCTACATTTTTGATTACCGGCATGGCACTCAATTGTTTGATTTTTATAACTCTTGTTTTTTGACCTTGTCTCTTTCTTCTCAATTTCCTTTTTAAAGTAGTAACAGCCATTGTCTTATCTTTTTATATTGTCTCAAATGAGGTGCAAAATTAAAATAAAATTTTGATTTTACTTAACTTTGGCCAAAATTAAAAATTAAACATGCCCGTTCAGAAACCAAGCCTGCCAAAAGGAACTAGAGATTTTGGCCCCATACAGATGGCAAGAAGAAATTTCATTTTGGATACCATCAAGGATACTTTTAAGCTTTTTGGATTTCAACAATTGGAAACTCCGGCAATGGAAAACCTGAGTACCTTGACTGGAAAATATGGAGATGAGGGAGATCAGTTGCTATTTAAGATTTTGAACAGTGGAGATTTTCTTAAGAATGTAGCGGAAAAAGATTTAGGATCGGGTACTTCTGCGGTGCTTCCGAAGCTGTCTGAAAAAGGCCTGAGATACGATCTTACAGTCCCATTTGCAAGATTCGTGGTAATGAACCGAAATGACATCACCTTTCCTTTCAAAAGATTTCAGATCCAACCGGTATGGAGGGCAGATAGGCCTCAAAGAGGAAGATATAGGGAATTTTATCAATGTGATGCAGATGTAGTTGGAACGGACAGTCTTGTCTGTGAACTCGAAATCCTGCTCATGATCAAAAGAGTATTTGCCAATTTGGGCATTTCAGATTACAGCATCAAAATCAACAACCGAAAGATACTTACAGGGATTTCTGAGGTCATTGGCGAACAAGGCAGGGAAGGGGAATTGTGTGTGGCAATAGACAAATTAGACAAAATAGGTTGGGAAAAGGTGCAGGAGGAATTATTGCAAAGGAATTTTGGGCAAAACTCCATTGGGAAGTTGGAACATGTCATCAACTTGAGACAGTCCAACCAAGAAAATCTTGAATTTCTAAAGACTTTTTTAGCAACTTCCGAAAATGGGATCAAAGGATTGGAGGAATTAGAGGAGGTATTTGGTCTTTTGAAGACTTATGGAGAAAATGAAGATCATGTTGATTTTGATGTGGTATTGGCAAGGGGACTGACTTATTATACAGGCGCCATTTTTGAAGTGAAAGTCAACAATGTATCTATTGGTTCGGTCAGTGGAGGAGGTAGGTATGACAATCTTACAGGGGTATTTGGACTTGAAGGTGTTTCCGGTGTTGGGTTTTCTTTTGGGGTTGACAGGCTATATGATGTCATGGATGAATTGGGAATTTTTCCCGTAGAGAGCTTGGACAAAACCAAAGTTTTGATCACCCATTTCGATGATAAGGGATTTGCATATGGACTCAAAATTCTGAAAACATTAAGAAACAGAGGAGTTTCATCAGAACTTTTCCCGGAAATCGCCAAGATCAAAAAACAGTTTACTTATGCGGATAAAAAAGGCATTCCATATGTAATTGTGTTGGGGGACACTGAAATCAATAACGGAGTTGTCAGCTTAAAAAACCTTGCTACAGGTCAGCAGGAATCAATGGAACTTGAAGCTGCTATTGAAAAAATATTGTAGAGAGATCATTTGGAAATAGAAAACAGGACAGCATTAATTTTAAATTGTCCTGTTTTTTAGTCAATTTCTAGAATTGAATTGATTGGGATATAGGTATTGCATTTGAGAAAATGTTACAAAATATACATAAAATTTTTTAATGATTGATATATGTGAAATATAGTTTTGATAAATGGTTTTATAGAATAAAATCATTGATATAGGTAAAAATGGTAATTTAATATAATTCTCGCCAGGAAATTGAAATGTCCGGTACATCGGACTTCCGACTTCGGACTTCCAACCTGTTTGAAGTAGAATATTGGGTTACTAGCATAGAAGCGTACAACCATATAATTTATCAAC
>NZ_JBGSXS010000305.1:0-50994 GCF_041751335.1 Aquiflexum sp. | reverse complement strand
ACTTCATCGTTTAAAACATCATTTTTGGTTAAATAAACAGGCGTATCCACAGGTTTTTTATAAATCCCGGTTATTTCTTCTTTACCGTTCCAAATGAACTTAGTTGGTTTGCCTAAATTGGTTGATATAATTTTCATAGAGTTTACTCTCAATTGTCCATTTGACTGGCTCCAGAATTTGAGCATTTGAAATAATTGTCGCGAACATAAATAAAAGGAAAAAGATGATGTTTTTAAAATGTAATTGTCTTGTTAAAATCAGTCTCATAAAATTAGATTTAAGTTGATGCCGTGCTTTTTAAAATAGTAGTTAACGGGATTCAGCTTGGATGCGGCGGGCATTTGGAGCCGTATGCTTCAAGCATACTCCTAACTTCTTAAAGATACTGATTTTCATAATTATTCGTTACCACCCGCCTGCCTGCGGAAGGCAGGCTGTATCTAAGTTGATATTGTGCATAGTTTCTTTACATCGGTACAGGTGAAGTTTTTTCAGTCAGTCTTTTTGCATTTTCAAGAAATGCAATCATTTCCGATGCCTTATTTACCACTTTTATTATTGTTCCATTTTTATCTACTATTATATGCGTCGGATAGATTTGTAGGTTTAATTTTTTTTCTAAAAAATCTTTTTTTTCTGGAACCACCTGATATTTAAAAGGTTTCTTTAATAGGAACTTCTCTAATTCAGGTTTAGAATCCAATGCTAGACTAACAAAAACTATATCGTTTGCATTTATATGATTTTCCACAAGCTTATTTAGTTCAGGAAACTCTGCAACACAAGCCGTGCAACCAATAAACCAAGTTTTAATTATGGTAATTTTTCCTTTGGTGTTTTCATTGTTAAAGTGATTACCATTCAAATCTGTAAAATCAAATTTGGGAAAGGTTTTACCTTCCATATTGAAGTGTTTAAGATTAGTTGACGACTCATTTTTCATTGTATTTCCAATACTTTTATCAGCTAAAGAGTCTAATTTGTACAGTTTATATGTCTCTATCTTATCTTTAGATTTTAACTTTAAAGGAATAAAATCACCAGAAGTTAATTTCTCCAAAAATTGTTTTTTATCGATTGTATCGGATTTTTCATTTACAGCTATAAAATTCGATGATAATGAGATGTTGTTATAATGGTAAGTCCACCATTGAATGAAATCAGTTTCAATTTTATTGAGATTTACTTTAGATTCAAGGTTTTCTCCTTTATCGGATATTAATCTATCTTCTGATTTTTCCTTACAGACAGAAAATAGAGTTGGAAAAAGTAATATTATGATTATTTGGTGTTTTCTCATTTTCTTTAAAATTATGCACAGCGATGAATGCAAATCCAGTACTGGGATTTTACCAAAATAATTATTTTAAACGAAATTTTAAGGGAATTTCCAAAAATTCGTAAATATTGTATTTTGGATACTGTTACAGAGTGTTTTCTTTAATTTTCAATATACTCTATGGCTTGCTGAATAATTGTCTGATTAAATGATTCCATATCAGGAGCTACAGGAAGACCATATATTTGCTTTTTCCTATCAGCCATATAAGATACTGTTAAATATAAAGTGGCGTTATTGCTTAAATTAAAGCCACTATTGGATGTGGATAATCCGCAGGTTGGAGTTCCAAAGCTTTTGGTATTGTCTCTACCTATAAAGAATATAGCAATTGCCTCCCCTGAACTTGCAATTCCCTTGTCATACAAAACTGCAACTTTGGGATTAGGATTTATCAATTCATACGGATTTAAAAGCTGTACCACACGAGTCTGATTAACTACGGATGCACCATTGGAATATCCCCAGGAGGTTTGTTTATCATTTGGATCAATAAAATATCCGGCGATACCCTCTCCAAGTATCGGACCAATACCCGCCAATGCCGGCCACATATTGCCTCCACCGCTCCCTCTTAAATCTACTATCCAACCCAGAACATTTTCATTGTCTACTGTTTTTATCGCCTTTTGAATTTCTTCTGCATAAGCAATCATTTTTTCATTGTCTGACCCTGAAGATATCTTAACAGCAATATATCCTATATTTTCGGGTAGTATTGGTCTGCTGAAAGCTTCACCTCCACATGTCAAACTAGAAGTGCCCCGTATAGTACTTCCATCTGGCTTCATGAAAACACTGTGATTATCACCCAGAAGTGTTAAAGCTAATTGAATTGCAGGGTAGGTTTCATCTATATTTTTTGCTGCTTCTGCTCTTTTAGTAACCTGATTTCTGAAATCTTTCCAATCAATTTCATTTTTATAAATGGAATTTTTTTCCATAATAGTCAATACTTGGTTTAGAAAATTATCAGCCTCATTAGGGACAGGGGGTTCATCTTCTCCGCAAGCAATTAGCAGGAAGGAAAATAGGGATAAAAAAACAGCTCGTAGATTCATGATAATTTAATTTAATTTTCCGTACGTTTTGCTTCTGGAAACTATTGCACTCTTTGTTCCATATGACAGACATAGCTAAATTATTACAGATATATTTGACATATCTAAATTTAGAACTAAAATCCTAAATATCCAATCTGTCTTTTTACCCAAATCTACCAAATGCAATCTTCTTCCTAATAAAATCCACCTGATCAGGGTTTTTCGGAGAAGCTTTAATTATTTTGCAGGATGCAGATCAGACTTATCGCCGTCGGCAAAACAGACCATTCCGCTATCCAAACCCTTTTGGATGAGTATATCAAGCGCTTGGGGTTTTATATCAAGTTTGAAATGGAAATCATTCCGGATATTAAAAATGCCAAGAATCTGTCTGAAGCAGCCCAAAAGGAAAAAGAAGGAGAGCTGATTCTAAAAAAAGTACAGACCTCTGATGAATTGGTTTTGCTTGATGAACAGGGAAAGCAATATTCCTCCGTGGATTTTTCGGACTATCTCCAAAAGAAAATGAATGCAGGCTTGAAGCAATTGATTTTCGTCATTGGTGGACCCTATGGATTCTCTGAAAGTGTCTACCAAAGGGCCAACGGCAAAATCTCCCTTTCCAAAATGACTTTTTCGCATCAAATGGTGCGTGTGTTTTTTGTGGAGCAGCTGTATAGGGCTTTTACTATTTTGAAAAATGAGCCCTATCATCATCAGTGATAACCTTTAGAGATACCTCGTGCCTACCAAGGACATGAATCGGAGCAGCCGTCATGCTGAACATAGAGAAGCATCTCTCGAGGTTCAGGAAAAGGATGGCTTTGACCAAAAGGGTTAAATATTTTTCCAGTAATTCAACCGACTAACTGTACCTCTGGAGATCCTTCGTGCCTCAGAATGATGGTTGCCTATCGGGTAACTTAATGTCATTAGCTTTTCTGAACACTTCCATAATGTTTTCGACTTGAGATGACGCCTGCCTGCCGTAGGTAGGAGAAATTTGATGTCATCTCATTTCTTTAAATGCCAATTTTCATTACTGGAGAGAACATATCTTTCATCCCCAATATTAACTTAACATTAACATTTTCATGAATTGTTTTGTCAATGTTAATTTAATGTTAACTTTGAGTTAACCAAAGGTTATCATATGCATTCTGTCAGTCATGAAAAAGTTATTGACCATCCTGATATTGATCTTATTTTTGGGCTTTCATGCAAAGTCCCAGGATGATTATGTGGAAATTAAGCTGACACTTTTTGAAACCAACTTGGAGAAGAAATATTTCACCCAACACCAAGATAATCCCTTTCTATTACTTCAGGCCCTTCATCCGGAAGAAGAACCGAATTTTAAAAGTTGGGATAAACTGATCAAAATTTTAGACAAAAAAGCGCAAAGAAAAAACGTAGATGTTCAATTGCTGTCGGATATCTTTTTTAAAACCCATAATCACTTATTAAAGACTTATGCCCCACATTCCTTTTTTTCGGGAACACTGAAAAATGGCGTCTTTGATTGCGTTACGGGTTCGGGTGCATATGCACTGCTTTTAGAGCGTTATGGTATTCCTTACATTTTGGTCGAAACAGATGAACATATTTATCTGAAAGGTCAATATGAAGGAATACCTTTTATTTTTGAGAGCACATTTGCACAAAACGGGCTTATTCTTGGCGAAATTAATGTCAGACAGTTCGAAGAAAAATTTATAACCTTATCAAAATCAAGTGAACCAAATCAGCTTCTTGTTTTAGGAAGCAATTTCAACAATTCAAATAAGAACAGAACTTTTGAGCATATAGGACTTAAGGAATTGGCAGGTTTGCAGTATTATAACTATGCCATCGAAAAGTTTCACGAAAAAGACTTCAAAGGGAGTTTTGTCCAGCTATTAAAAGCCGAATTTCTTTACCCTTCTTCTAGAATTGTAGATCTGAAAGAAAAAATGGAGCTTCTTCTAGGGATTGTGGATAATGGGGAGATTCAGTAAGATGCGCTATTTAGGATTTTGATATAGAAAATCCTACTTTTTTGTATAGTCGAGTATTCCTGATTTAATTTTCCAAAACCCAAAATAAATTGTACTCCATGTCCCTGTAGGGACAAAATATGGGTAGAACAGATTTTAAAATTAGGTTGCCGTGCCTTTAGGTACGGAATGTATTTTGTACCTAAAGGCACAAAAACCAATCATAATTTGAATTTTTCTACCAACATGATGTCCCTAAAGGGACAAAAAATTTGGTTAACCTTTTGTTGATTTATTTAACCAAAAAGCTTTTAAAGTATCATTTTAGATACTTTTATTTTTTTCCGTTCTGAAGTATCGTCAGTCCACGCAAACCAAACCTGATCGCCATTGACTGACAATTGTGGGAATCCACTTGAGCGCTTTTCGGAAGTTTCAGTAATTGTCATGGGTTGACCCAGTTTACCCTCAATGGTAACAGTCCTTGCCATTATTTTCCCTTCTTCCATCCAAGTGACCATTGCTAAGTTGTTCTTGATCCAGTCAATATCAACCCTTCCTATTGTTTTGCCCAGATCTATTCGAGTTGTTTGATCAAAAGATTTACCAGCATTTTTGGATAGCCCTACTTTCACTTCAGGACTGTCTTTCGATGCGGTATACCATGCTACAGCAACTTGATTTCCATGTGCAGTCACTCTTGGGCCATTTACAGGACATGCGGCTATTTGCCATAGGTCCATATATACAGGACCCGTCTCTGACCATTTGTCACCAAGCCATCTGATGATTCCCAAATCCCTGATCTCAGTTTCTGACCTGTCCCTGAATACGATGATCGGTCCATTGACAGACATGGAAATACTTGTTTGGCAACAGTCGCAAACCCTGTCATCCAATTCCCATTCGTCCAGTTTATTCCCTTTAGAATCTAAAAGGGCAGCCCTCAACGACATTTGACCATGGTGGCTATGGCTATGATCATCATCGTTATTGGTTTCCGTATTTCTTCCATCTAACCACGTGATAAGCATATTCTCACCCCAAGTTGCCATAGAAACAAAACCATGTTCAGTTTGGGTATTGTCATCATGAAGCACAAAAGGAGAAGTCCAATCAACCCCATCCGCAGATAAAGTTACTTTGATATCATAAGCAAATGTTCCTGGACCACTTTTTTCCAAAAAGAATGCTAGCAATGTCCCGTCTTCAAAGGATGCCATTTGTGGATAATCTGCCCAATTGACAAACCAGTTTGATCCATCAGCGATCAAATAGGGATCTGACCAGGTACTGTCTTTTAAAACGGAGTACTTAAAATAATTTCTATCAGCCGATTTCTCTACCCAAGACAGGTAAGTTTTGCCTGTATTTGAAGTGAATAGATATGGTTCCTCAAGATGATTTTCCTCTGACTCCAAAACTTTTACCAGCTCTATATTTTGTAGCATACTTTCAATAGTTTTTTCCGAACAAGAAAAAAAAATCATTCCCAACATCGTTAGAATATAGAATGGCCTTAAGATTTCAAATAAAGGAATCATTCTGCTACTACCATTTTAAATCCTTCCCCATGAATAGTAATAATCTGAACCTTCGGGTCCTCCTTGAGTATTTTTCGGATTTTGCTGAGATATACATCCATGCTACGGGCATTAAAATAGGAATCATCTCCCCAGATCTGTTTGAGTGCATGGCTTCTGTTGACCAACTTGTTCATCTCAGAAGCTAAAAGCCTAATCAGTTCATTTTCTTTGGAAGTCAACTTGTGTGTGCCGGATGGGCTGATGATATACTGTTCATCATAATGCAGTTCAAAAGCACCAAAATTGTAGACCTTGAGGATATTGACCTCTTCTGATTTTTGGGTCCTTCTAAGTATGGCGGCTATTCTTAAGAGTAGCTCTTCCATGCTGAAAGGCTTGGTGATATAATCATCCGCACCGATTTTAAGGCCTTCAATGATATCCTCTTTTAGATTTTTTGCTGTGAGGTATATAATCGGAAGGTCTTCCTGCACTTTTTTGATTTCTTTACCCAAGGTGAATCCATCTTTTTTGGGCATCATGATGTCAAGAATGGCCAGCCCAAACTTGTCTTTTTTAAACTTGGACCAACCTTCTTCACCATCTCTGCATAGGGTGGTTTCATATCCTTTCATGGTCAGGTATTCCTGTAGGATGTCTCCCAAGTTGGGATCATCTTCGACTACCAATATTTTGGCTTTGCTCATTGTATTTTGGGGAGTTTAAGGGTGAATATACTTCCTTTTCCTGGTTCACTGCTCACTTTTATTTCTCCTTTGTGGGCTTCTATCATGGTTTTGACATAAGCCAAACCCAATCCAAACCCTTTTACATCGTGTAGATTTCCGGTGGGAACCCGATAAAATTTATCAAATATTTTTTTTAAGGCCTCTTTTGTCATACCGATACCATGGTCTTTTACTGAGACAAATATGCTTCCGCTATCATCCCATGACCTGATTTGGATGTCTGGTTTGTCTTTTGAATACTTGATGGCATTGTCCAAAAGGTTGTTGATAATATGGGAAAGATGATAAGTGTCTGCTTCTAGGTAAGGATCACGTAACTTGTTTCCCAAGTCAATTTTTCCTCCTTTGTTTTCTATCTGTAAAGCAATTAGTTTTTTGGAACTTTCAAGAATTTCAGAAATATCCAGCTTTTCAAATTTGAGTTTGAATTCTTTTTTGTCTAGGGCAGCGGATTGAAGCACTTTTTCTACTTGGCCACCAAGCCGTTTGTTCTCATCTTTGATTATGCTGAGATACCTATTGCGAAATGAATCCTGACTTATCAAATCCGGATCCTGTAAAGCTTCTATCGCCAAACTAACTGTGGCAATGGGGGTTTTGAATTCATGAGTCATGTTATTGATGAAGTCATTCTTGATTTCCGAAAGATTTTTTTGCCGGATGATTACCCTGATGGCGTACACAAAACAGAATATAACTATACCGATAAAAAGCAAAGAACTAAGCACGGGTAACCAGATTTGACGGAATATATAGGCGTTTTTACTTGGGAAATGTACCACCAAATAATTTTCCTTACCTAATATATCACTTGGAAATAGCCTTGCTTGAAGATTACTAGTTACAATTTTAGTGGAATCAAAAATACCTGATATTGGAATAAGTGTTCCGTTATCTTCCCTGATGCCTAAGTTGAAGGATTCAGCTATTCCCCTTTCTTTAAGATTATTTTTTAGAATACTTTTCACCTGGCCTGTATCTAATCTTGACAGGATATCCTTTTGGCCTTCCAAAAGTTCTTCCCATGCCCTGTTCATAAATTCTATTTTGAGGTTGGCACTTCTGATTTTGTCAAGCGCATCCCTTGGGATATTGTATTCCTCAATAAAATCAGCATCCCTTCCAATACCATACCTTCTTCGAAATTGGGTTTCAGCCTGATTAAGGAATTGATATTGCCTTTGTCTTTCTTCTAAAAGGATTTCCATTTCATCCGGTGTAAATAGGCTTGAAGCGATTTCCGGTGTCAGATTGGTGAAAAAGTTATCTAAATCAGCAAACAATGATAGGTCCATACCTCTTGATTCAATCAGTCTTTTGAAACTTTGGCTGATCTGGGGAATAGGTTGCTGCAACAAAGAATCCATGACGGAAGGCCTCCTTCTTTCTGTGGGTCTTTGCCTGACCTGCACTACTATGGGCTCTATCCTTTGGAACAATGACTGCTGCAATAAGGTGTCTTTGGCCAAATAACTTAGGAAAATATCACTTGTTTCACCTTTATCAATTTGCGAAACTGTAGAGATGAGAGACTGATAAACGTTTTGCTCAAATCTTTCTTCATTGATCCTAAGGGCATTGGTTACCCAATAATACTGAAACCCGATCAAGCCGACGCTTGCTATGGACATCAGCATAATAATCAATTTCATTTTAGACTTGGACATGCTACAAATTTATACCTTATTGAATGGGATGGTGAATGCTTAACGTTTTTTAACCGAACAAGAATTCTCAATATCTAAAGTTTTTTGGCCTGAATTGAGAACATTCTGATCGGTAGAGTTCATTTAAGGAAATAAAATTATATAAAACACAGCAGGATTTCACCCTTTTATATTGTAGGTCATTCCTTATCTTTGCGTTTCAAAATTTAGATTTATGAATATCGAAGATCAGCAATTTAGGATACAGGGAGTTTCTCTGATAGATTTGGCCAAGACCTATGGTACTCCATTATATGTATATGATGGGCAAAAGATCTTGGAAAAAGTTTCCCTGCTGCAAAAGGCTTTTTCAACTGTGAATTTGAAAATAAAATACGCTACCAAGGCCCTGTCAAATATCAATATCCTGAAGTTGATGAAAAAAGCCGGAACAGGAGTTGATGCCGTATCCATCGAAGAGGTACACCTTTGCCTTCATGCTGGATTTGAACCACACGAAATTATGTATACACCCAACTCCGTATCTTTTGAGGAAATCAAATCTGCGGTAGATCTTGGCGTAATGATCAATATTGACAACATCCCGATATTGGAGCACTTTGGAACCTTTTATGGCAATCAGGTACCTATTTGTATTCGACTCAATCCCCATATTCTCGCTGGAGGCAATGCAAAGATTTCAGTGGGCCATATTGACAGTAAATTCGGGATATCCATTCTTCAATTGAAACATGTGCTAAAAGTGGTACAGGCTTATGACCTCAATGTCATCGGGCTTCATATACACACTGGATCAGATATATTGGATGCGGAGGTATTCCTGAAGGGTGCAGAAATCCTTTTTGATGCAGCAAGGGAATTTAAAGGATTGAAGTTTCTTGATTTTGGAGGTGGATTCAAGGTAGCGTACAAGCTAGGAGATATTTCGACAGATATGATGGAAGTAGGGGAAAAGGTTTCTTCTGCTTTTAAGAAATTTTGCAAAGAATATGGAACAGAACTTGAAATATGGTTTGAACCAGGCAAGTTTCTAGTTTCTGAATCCGGTTTCTTATTGGTCAAAGTCAACGTTGTAAAATCAACTCCCGCATCCACATTCGTTGGGGTGGATTCCGGCCTGAATCATCTTATCCGTCCAATGATGTATGATGCCTATCATGATGTGGTCAATGTATCTAAACTAGATGGTCCAGAAAGGGTGTATACCATCGTTGGTTATATCTGTGAGACAGATACAATCGCCGCTGACCGCAAGTTGAAAGAAGTTAAGGAAGAAGATATTTTGGCCATTAAAAATGCCGGAGCTTATGGTTTCAGCATGTCTTCCAATTATAACTCAAGGTTGAAGCCTGCTGAAATATTGATATTGGACGGAAAAGCCAATTTAATCCGTGAAAGGGAAACCTTTACAGATATCTTAAAAAACCAAGTGGATATTGATATCAATTGAAAACCTTGGATTCAACAAATCCCGGCATAGATTGTCGGGATTTTTTTTATCAATTTTTTGTGAATTGATTTTTTTAGTCCTTTAAGTCTTTTTAGATCGAATCGACTCTCCTGTCTAATTATTATATCACACAAATTATTAGACTGAATGATATTTTTAATGGTTATCCGCAATGTTGCCAGTAATTTGGTATTCCATACAATTCTCGGTTGGTTGTTTAAATATCCGGTAATTCGGTCTTTCGACTTCGGTCTGCAGTCCCGTTTTTTAAAGAATTCCGGGTTACTGGCAAGAAAGCGTTTAACCACAATATTTTTAGTATTTTCATCAAATTTTGGAATGACCAACATTTGACGAAAAATATTTTATTTTTTTTCCTCCACCAGAAGCCATCATTTTTTTCTTTCATATCAACAAAAAAGTAAATCCACTTCCCGAATTTGAAATTGGAATAAAAACGCATCCATGTTTGTGATTTTTAGGCGTTTTCAGGTAAAAAATCTTTTGTGCCATTTTTTGTTTTTTTGGAATAAAATTTCTTTTATTAATCAATCACCCGATTATTTAGAAATATCATTTTGATGAATGCCAATTACATAAAATAATATTTCAATTTACAAAAAGCAAAATTTTGCTTTTTAATGACAGATTTTCTTAGAGCAACAAGGCTATTGATTATAAATAGTTTTAAAATGAAAAGGCACATTTTTACATTAAAAGTACTGTTTTTCCTGATCTTGAGTCAGGCAATTCAGCCTATTGTCCACTCCCAAAGCAGTAGGTTCTTCAATTTATCTTTTGCCACCAAAAATGATTTTGCGAAAGATAAAAACTTTGATACTCATGCTAGGGTAAATGCAGGACCTGGGGATGCCATCATGAGTGTAAATGTCAGTGGACAATTGGCCCTCTGTACCCACAACGATAGGGGTCATATCATTTTAGACATCATTGGAGGAGTTCCTCCATATACTTTTAGATGGAATAATCTGGAGACCGTTCAAAACAGGTATAATCTTTTGTCAGGAACTTATTCAGTTTGGATCAAGGACAGTTTGGGTTATGAAATTCAGGAAAGAATCGTGGTTCAGCCTCCTTTCCCGCTTGTGATAGAAATGGCAAATACAAAAGAGGCTAGCTGTATGAACAGCAATGATGGAGAAGCTAAAATAAATATCTTAAAGGGTAGAGGAGAACCATATAAAATTGAATGGAGCAATGGCCTGAAAAATCAAATGCATGCAAAAGGATTGACTCCCGGTACCTATTCAGTAAAAGTATCGGATCAGTTTGAATGTAATCAGACAATATATTTCGAAATCAAAACTAGTCATGCCGAAATGCACATTTCCGAAGAGCTCACAAATGTGTCCTGTTCCAATGGGGATGATGGCTCTATTTCAGTTCAGGTTTCCGGAGGAAAATCGCCATACAATTATCAGTGGTCAAACGGAGTGACAACAAAATCAAATAAAGGTCTAAATCCCGGAAATTATGATGTTTTGATAACCGATGCAGGAGGCTGTTCAGTTTTCAGAACATTCCAAGTTGAAGCCTCAAGTCCAATTGAAATTTCTGGGGAGGTAAAATCTGAATTATTGTGTTTTCATTCTGAAGAAGGATTCATTTCATTAAATGTAGAAGGTGGCATAGCGCCATATACATACGATTGGTCTAATGGTGGCAAGACAAACAAAATTCAGAATCTAGGTCCTGGGGAATACGGGGTAAAAGTCACGGATGCCAATGGATGTTCAGAAGAGAAAATTTTCAATATTGCTGGCCCTGAAAAATTGACAGCAAAAATCGAGACAGCCCTTGATATCAATTGCGAACTTGGAGAAGCCAAAGGCGTGGCTTGGGTGACTATCAAAGGAGGTAAAGCACCCTACAAAGTACATTGGCAAAATGGTTCGGATGATATCAGGGAAATCCAAATAGCGGATGAAAAAGAAATTGCTGTAGAAGTCACTGATGCCTTTGGATGTACAGTAATGGAAACGGTCACTGTGGATTTTTCTATCATTGCAGCGGCGGAGAGGTTGGAATTCAACTATAGAAAACTTGATTTGGATTTTGAAGATGAAATCTCAGTTGATGAACCTTTGCTTTTCGAAAGTGCCATTGCAGAAGATTTTATTGCTTGGGAATGGGATTTTGGAGATGGAACCAAATCAAACGAAAAAGACCCCATCCACATATTCAAAAAACCTGGTGAATTTGAAGTTGTTTTGAGGGCATATGACATGTTTGGTTGTTCTTCTGTGTTGACGGAAGAAGTGAGGATTAAAGAATATCAAGAGTTTTTTCTGATGCCAAATGCCTTTTCACCCAATGCAGATGGACTCAATGATAGATTTCATCCTGTGATGAAGGGTGTTGCAGATTATAAAATGGATATTTTTAACAATTGGGGTGAGCATCTGTACTCCAGTGCAGGAAGAGGCAGTGAAGGATGGGATGGTTTTTTGAACGGGCAGTTGCTACCCAATGGCAACTACGTCTACAAAGTAAATTACACTACCTCAAAGGGAGAGGAAATTCAAAAATCAGGGACAGTTACTTTGATCAGGTGAAACAAATTCCCCTTTAAAAACTTTTCTTTAAGAAATAACATTCTTATGGGGAAGACTTTAAGGCTTATACTAGGAGACCAATTAAACCAACAACATTCATGGTTTGAAAAGACAGACTCGGATATTTTGTATCTGATGATGGAAATGAAGCAAGAAACAGGCTATGTAAAGCACCATGTCCAAAAGGTTGTGGGCTTCTTTTTGGCTATGCGAAATTTTTCGGAAGAGCTTCAAAAAATGGGGCATCAGGTCCTGTACTGGAACCTTGACCAGGAAAACAATTCCCAAAACCTTTCCGACAATCTTTCTTTCATTATTGAAAAACATCAGATTAGTCATTTTGAATATCAGCTTCCAGATGAATATAGGTTGGATATTCAGTTGAGTGATTTCTGTGAGAACCTTAAAATTTCTTTCAAAAAGTATGATTCTGAACATTTTTTGACGGAGAGGACTTTCCTTGCTGAATTTTTTAAAGGTAAGAAAACCTATCTCATGGAAACTTTTTATAGAGAAATGAGAAAAAAATATAATATCCTAATGGATGGCAAAGAGCCTTTGACCGGTAAGTGGAATTATGACCAAGAAAACAGAAATAAACTCAAGGATCCATTATTGCTCAAAAGACCAAAGGTTTTCCCGAAAAATGTTTCTTCAATTTTAAAAATGTTGGAGAAAATGGAAGTTGAAACGATTGGTTCCATTGAAGAAAGCAAATTTGACTGGCCTGTATCGAGAGAAGAAAGCCTTGAGGTGCTCGATTATTTCTGTGAACAATTACTTAAGAGATTTGGAGAATATCAGGATGCCATGTACAGTGGGGACGAATTCTTGTTTCATAGTAGACTAAGTTTCAGTCTAAATACCAAAATGCTTTCACCCTTAGAAGTTGTAAGTGAGGTGGAAAGATATTTTGAATCTCATCAGGATTCTGTTTCAATTGCGCAGGTGGAGGGATTTATCCGGCAGATATTAGGTTGGAGAGAATATATGCGTGGCATTTACTGGGCCAAGATGCCCGACTTTGCAACAATGAATTATTTCGGGCATGATCGAAAGCTTCCCGATTTCTTTTGGACAGGCAAAACAAAAATGAACTGTCTCAAACACAGTATTGGGCAATCCCTCAAAACTTCTTATGCCCACCACATTCAAAGATTGATGGTCACGGGTAATTTCGCATTGTTGGCGGGAATAGACCCGTATGAGGTAGACCAATGGTATTTGGGGATTTATATTGATTCGATTGAATGGGTAGAAATTACCAATACACGGGGGATGAGTCAATTTGCAGATGGAGGAATTGTAGGAACCAAACCCTATGTATCCTCTGCCAACTACATTGATAAAATGAGTGACTACTGTCAGGGATGTCACTACGACAAAAAACTTAAAGTGGGAGAAAAGGCTTGTCCTTTCAATAGTCTATATTGGCATTTTTATAATAGAAATACTGATTTGTTATCCAAAAACCCAAGAATCGGAATGATGTATAGAACTTGGGAAAAAATGAAAGACAAATCGGCTATCCTTGATCAAGCTGAGTTTAATTTGGAACGGTTGAATGAACTTTAGGAAATCAAATCATTGAATTCTTACCTTGTTATATTTCTTCATGATGGTGATGACCTCTTCTACAGGAATTCCTTTGATGTGATTTCCATCCTTACCTAGCATATCAGTTGCAGCAAACAAGGAATTGATAATAGCTTCTTCGGTAGCTTCAATGGTCGCCAAAAATAAGGGACTCATATCGTCATTCCTGAGGAATGTATTTTGTTCAAGATTTAAAGGTGGTTTTTGATGTTTGATTAGATTTTCAGTGTTGGTCGAAAAAGCAATTACATAATCCCCTGAACCATTGGAAGCAATTCCTCCAGTTTTTGCTAATCCCATCATTGCCCTTTGGGCGATTCTTTTCAGGTTTCTTTCATTTATGGGTGCATCTGTGGCCACTACAATCATACAGGAACCATCCGCAGAAGCCAAGTGGTTCATAAAACTATATTTCCCCAATTCAACCCCAACAGGCACTCCATCAATTTCTAAAATCCCCCCAAAATTTGATTGGACCAAAACCCCCACGGTATATCCTCCAAGGGAATCAGGCAGTTTTCTGGAAGAAGTACCGATTCCACCCTTGAATCCAAAACATACTGTCCCTGTACCTGCCCCAACATTTCCTTCATCCACAGCACCCTGCTTTGTATTTTCAATGGCAAAAAGTACGTCTTCTTTGCTGATATGCTGTCCTCGGATATCATTTAAAGTTCCATCATTGGTTTCTCCCACTATTCCATTGACAGATTGTACTTTTTCATTTCCCGGTTGTTTCAGGGTATATTCAATGATACCCTGCAAGCCTGCGGCAACACTCAAAGTATTGGTAAGGATTATTGGGCTTTCAATATTTCCGAGTTCTTCTATTTGTGTACTTCCTGCTAATTTTCCAAAACCATTGCCAACAAATACGGCAGCCGGCACCTTTTCCTGAAATAGATTTGCTTGGTGGGGAAGGATTGCTGTGACTCCCGTTCTGATTGAAGAACCTTCATTTTTGGTAAAATGACCCACACTTACTCCTTCCACATCCGTAATGGTATTGTTTTTTCCCACTTGAAGCACTCCAATATTTATCCCCAAGTCTCTTGCTCTTTTTTGTGCAAATATTGAATTGGTAGTTAGCATTATTAGGATTGCAGTTAAAAGGATTGTATTGATTTTGAGCATTGATATTTAGTGAAAGTAGGTGGTATAATTGTGACTTTTCTTGTTATGTTTATTTCTATCATTTACTGATCCTCAAGAGACCCCCCGAATCCCAAGCTATCGGGACGGGGCAGGCTTTCCTAGGTCAGGGTAATGGCGGCTCCGAATTACGTCATTGGTAAAGTGGCGCATTTATTCAATTCATAACTAAAACCATTTCAGTAATCCGTCAATTATTTTCCTTCCCGTGATGCCATAAGGAGGATACAAAGGCTTGGTTGAAGTCATGCCAATTCTTTGTTTCATCACAGATTTTTCATTGCTGAAAGCCAAGAATCCATGATAACCGTGTGCTTTGCCAATCCCACTTGTGTTGACTCCGCCAAAGGGCAGTTCATTTTGGAGAAAGTTTAGCGCACAATCATTGATGACTGCGCCACCTGATGTTGTTTCCTTTAAAACTCTTTTTTGGATTTCCTTGTCCGTCGTGAAAAGATAAAGTGCCAATGGTTTAGGCTTTAGGTTGATGTAGTTGATTGCCTCTTCAAGATCCGCATACCCAATAACAGGAAGCAGTGGTCCAAAAATTTCATCCTGCATGATTTCCATATCCCCTGTCAGATTGGTAATGATGGTGGGCTCAAAATATTTTTCAGGTTCATTATTATTCCCTCCTGAATACATAATCGCGCCTTTCATTTTTGCATCAGAAAGTAAATGTTTGATTCTTTTGCTATGTTTTGAATTAACTAACCTGGCATAGTCTCTTGAATTTTCAATACCCTTATTTTTGGGATTATACATTTTTTCGACCTGCGCTTTGAGCAAGCTAAGAAATTTGTCTTTTACAGATTCATGAACTAATACATAATCAGGGGCGATGCAGGTTTGGCCGCAGTTGAGGAATTTGGCATAAATGACCTTTTCTGCGGCATCCTTTAAGTCAGCTTTAAGGTCAATGATGGTCGGTGATTTTCCCCCAAGTTCGAGTGTCACAGAACTGAGATTTTCTGCAGCCGCTTTCATGATTATTTTCCCAACAGTAGGACTACCTGTGAAAAAAATATGGTCAAAAGGTTTTGCCAGCAGCATTTGTGAAACTTGGATCTCTCCTTCAACTACAGCTACTAGGCTTTTGTCGAAAGTCTCTTCAACAAGCCTTCTTATCAAAGCTGAGGTGTGTGGTGTCATTTCGGAGGGTTTGATGATGGCAGTGCAACCTGCAGCCAAGGCCGAAACCAAAGGACCAATGGCAAGATTGAAAGGGTAATTCCAAGGCGCAATTATCAGTGCGGTTCCTTTGGGTTCAAATTGAATATAAGACTTGGTTCCAAGCATTATAATAGGTGTAGGAACTTTCTTGGATTTCATCCAACCTTCCAAGTGCTTGATGGCATGGTTGATTTCGCTGGTCACTACATATATTTCACTGATGTCAATTTCCGGGTATGGCTTTTTAAAGTCAGCATACACAGCCCTTCGGATATCTTCGTGATTAACTTTTATCCAATTCAGTAACTTTTTCAAAAGTGCGATTCTTAACAAAGAAGTACTGCTTCGCATTTTTAAAGCCTGAACTTTTTGGGCTGAAAAAATCTCATTGATTTGTTCTTGGATCATGTCGTTATCTGTATTCATCATTTCCAATTTTTTTCTTGCAATTGAAGTTTTTTCATAAGGATGGAATTTGACTGAAGAATTTATACAGTTGTCAATTTTATTTCTGAACCTCTATTTACTTCAGTTTAGGTTAAGAATCAATTTCAATCTATATTTTGTCAAAAACTATTCCCTAGATTTAACGTTATTAACTTATCACCTTAAAAACAATTAAATTATGAATTGGAGTTTGGAAAGGATTATTCCCCAAAGTTTATTGGGAGATAATCAGAGATTGAGATTGATTAAGGAATATCTCAGTCAATTAAAGAAAGAAAATGTAAGAAAAATCAAAAAGGCTTGAGAAAGCCTTTTTTTATTTCAAAAACACTCATATATTACGTGGTTTTGAATTTTTTAAAATCAAGATAAACACAAAAAAATGTATTTTAAATAAAATTTTTTGATAAATGTTAGGAAATGAAAAACATTTAAATGTATTTTTACACCTGATAATTGTATTTCACCTTTCAATCATCACCCTGATTCAAATTTAAGGCTTCTATCTATCTCACCCGCCTTTACATTTTATTATAAATATCATCGCTATGGCAAACTATCTCACTCTCGCTGATAGAAAAATCTTCAACAGGATGTTTCTTCAACTCATGCTCATTTGTTTGGTCCTCGGTTTTTCATTGACCAAACTACATGCTCAAAATCCCATTCTTCTTGAAAAGTATATCATAGATGAGGGAATTGAAAATTCCGAATACCTTCAGACATTATTATATGATAATGTTCCTGCGATTTTGATCAGCAGTGAGGGCATTCAGGAAGTAAGGTCCGGATATCCACAAAGGGCTACATTGGACGCTTCCTCTTTGGGATCTGTTTCCAATGCCTATGAGCTTTTTCGGACAGTCAAACTTCTACAGGTCAATCTAACAAAGGAGCAGGACAAATCTGCTTTGAGATTAAATCCTGAATTGCTCAAGAATTTCTTCAATCTTAATTATGTACTCATCAATTCCACAATTCCTTTAACCCAAGCGGAGGTTTCTTCCATGGTATCCGGATTTGAAGAAGGTCAGTATGTAATTCTTTTTACAGTCAATTCGATCATGTAATTTTTAAACAGAAGAAAAAATGAAAAATCTACAGATTAATTTTACCAACAGCGCAATAATTACCAACTTCTTTCTAGTAATCACCTTATTATTTTTCAGTACAGTTTCTTTTGCGCAAAACGACAATAGGGTTCCCTTCAGACAAAGAGTAGGAAATCCTGCACCACAGAACAATTTATTTAACATTAGGGGGGACTTTGCCATTATTGGAAATACAAACCTCACTTTGGCTGACATGAGCCTGGTGAACAATTCCAATAATGAAATGATATATGTGGATATTGACGGGGATGAATCCACGCTCAATTCTTCATCTGCCAATTTGGTTTTTTCTCAGGAGAATGGTGCAGATCCAAGTTGTTCAGAAATCATTTATGCAGGCCTTTATTGGTCAGGAAGAGCCAAACCAAGATCAGGTTTACAATTTGATGTCATTACAAGCTCTGAGCCGGGCAACCTACCTGAGACTGTTTCTAATCAAGAGCAGGTTGTTTATCATTTAGAGGATGTGAATTTTTCATCTTATTCCATGTCTATTGCAAGGGGCGGATCTGAAAATAACAGATTTCCAAGGTTCAATTTTATTTCAAATGCAGGTGGAGATTCTTTTTCTTTTGAATTCAGAAACCTGGAGACAAACCCGGGAAGGTATAGAATAGGAAACGGTAACTGGATAAACCTCACCAATCAGGTGGTAGAGACTTTTGAGCAATATTCGATAGTGACTTTTGATCCAATAATGATTACCGATGGTGATATCACCTTGACAATAGATAGAATGCGTCGGATCAATGAAACGAATGCTTTTGTTGAATTTTACAGGCTATCAAACAACAATATCAGGTTATCGGCTAATGGAGTCCATATTCCTGATATTGTCACTACTGTCAGCTTTGATAAGAGGAAAGTAAAATTAAAAGGTCCCTCCTCTTCTACTTACACTGAAGTGACGGCCCCAACCAATAATATTTTATATCCTTTCAATGAATTGGAAGACATGTATGCCGGCTATGCAGATGTTACCCAATATGTTAAAGAAAATGGAATTGGAGAATATACAGTTGCTGACATTGCACTCACAGAAGGCAATGGTGGCCCTGTCGGCTTTTTTGGACATTGGGGAATAATTGTGGTTTACGAAAATTCCAAAATGAATTGGAGAGATGTGACTGTTTTTGATGGATATTCTTTTAATCTTTCTCCTAACAATATAGATACCGTAATTGGAGAGTTGGTCATCGAAGGATTTAATGCTGTTCAGAATGGAGATGTAAATTTGAAGTTGGGCGTGATGGCAGGTGAAGGAGATAGAGGGGTAAATGGTGATTTTCTTGAAATCAGGAATTCCTTGGATACTGAATGGGTAAGATTAAGCCATCCATTAAATTCAACCAATAACTTTTTCAATTCCTCCATTTACACTCCAGTAAGTAACAGTTTGGGTGAATTGGTGGCAAATCCCCGAAATCCGGATATTTTAAATAATACAGGTATTGACATTGCCATGTGGGATGTGCCCAATCCCGGAAACTCAATTATCTCAAACGGTCAGACTTCTACGACCTTTAGGTATGGAACCAACAGGGATGTATATAATATTTATGCCATAGCTTTCGCAGTAGATTCCTATGTTCCCGAAATACAAGGCTTCAATGAAATAGTAACAATAGGAGGAGAGAACCCAGGTGAAAACCCAACGGTTCGTCCCGGAGAAGAAATAGAATATTCATTGGAAATCAGGAATTTGGGTACAGAAGCCATTGAAGATGGTAAGGTGATCATTCCTTTACCATTTACTACCACATTTGTAAGTGCTGATTTTGAAGTTTACTTCACGCCTAATACAGCAAGTATACCTTATTTTGACCCTGAATTGGGACCTACTGGTTCCATTGTATGGGAGATTGGAGATATCCCTTTATTAGAAAACATCAATGATGTTTTTGCAAAACTTACTTATACCTTAAAAGCCACAGAAGACTGTTTTATTTTAACCAATGAAGCATGTGATCCTTTTGTGTCCGTCAATGGTAACCTTTCAGGTAAGGGCCAGATTTCACAAAGTGAATTCGGTGGTATCCCATTGACGCAAGGCTTTTTGGATGGGGATTGTGAAGGAGAACCAGTTCAGGATCCATTGGTATTGAAGTTTTCTGGAGTAGCAGATTTTGTGGATGCTAATTGTGGTGATTTTGATCTCTTTTTGGATTTCGAATATTGCAACATTGATCCTGAAAATGGAATAGCTGTTTCCGATATTAGAGCTTCATTTCCATCAGGTATCAGATTTTTTGATGGGCCAGATGCGACCAAGGATAAGCAATTTGATGATAATAATCCTTTCCCTGCTGTTTCAGGTACGTACTATGCCATCCCTGCTAATTCCAGTGATTGTATATATGAATTCAACATTCAGGTTACGATCGTAAATACCAATCCAATCAATGAAGGTGCTGACCTTTTTGAATTCTGTCTTGGTAGTGAAGTTCCGAATTTCAACACTTTGATTTTGCCTAGCAACCAAGGTGAAGCGGGTGAATACACAGTATTTTTCTTTACCGAGGAAGACGGAGTAGATGCTTTATCAGGATTTGAAATTGATGCTTCCACTACCGGAACATATATTATCTGGGTGGCTGAGGGAGTGACGGCTGATTGTACAGGTTCAAGAGTTCCCGTGACCATTTCTGTTAACAACTGCAGTTTTGAATTCGAAAAATCAGGTACTCTTGTAGATGAGGATGGAAATGGAATAACCAATGCAGGTGATAAAATCGTCTACACCTTTACAATTACCAATACCAGTGATGTAACCCTGACAAATATCACCATAGATGATCCTAAAGTTGACATTATTGGTGGCCCATTGGAATCTCTGGCACCTGGAGAAACCGATAGTACAACTTTCTCAGCCGAATATGTAATTACTCAAGAAGACATAGATGCTGGCTCATTTACAAATGTTGCGATTGTAAAGGGAGATTTTAACGATACAGAAATAGAAGCGACTGATGAAGATGTACAAGTATTTACCCAAGTCAGTGGTATCAGTATCCTAAAAGAAGCAGTAGAGGTTACGTATTCAGTGGTTGGTGATGTTCTGAATTACACCATCACAGTTACCAATACTGGAAACCTTACGCTGACGAATGTATCAATCACAGATCCCTTGACTGGTCTTGATGAAACCATACCAAGTCTTGTTCCTGGACAGACTGTAATTTTTGAGACTTCTTACGAGGTTCAGCTTGATGATCTGATTGCAGGAAGCGTACTCAACGCAGTACTTGTGACTGCAGAAGATCCGCAAGGAAACGAAGTCACCGCTGAGGATGAAGCCACTGTAGGAGCTACAGCAAACCAGATTATCGCCAATGATGATGAATTTGGAGAGTTCCCGGCGGATTATGGTGGAGTTTTGGGCATGATTTTAGAAAATGACCTGCTCAATGGATTACCTGTCAATTTCGAGGAAGTGAACTTTGAATTCATTGATTTGGATGGAGTCATTGGTCTTCTTACCAATGAACAAGGTGAATTGAGTCTTCTTCCGGGAGTGAATGAAGTCAGAGAATATACATTGAAGTATATTCTTAGAGAAAGTCTGAACCCGACCAATTCCGATGAAGCATTTGTGACTTTTAGATTGGTGGAATCTGATGTGAATCTAAGTGTTATCAAGACCTCAAATGGTACCGAGATTTTTGAAGGGGATGAATTTGAGTATGAGATTACACTGACAAACCTCGGAAGTAGAGATGCCACAGAGGTGGAAGTCATTGATGATATTCCAAGCACTGTAACTTATGTAAGCTCAAGATTTACTGCCAGTGCTGATGGAATCAGTGTGAATACCGAAATAAGCGGATCGCGGGTAAGGTTCTTGGTCCCAGTTCTTCCTGCAGGAGCTAATATTGTATTCCACATCAGAGTCAAAGCCAATGCGATCAATGGAGAAAATCCTTTGAATATCACCAATAGAGTCACAGTTTCTTCAGCGGAAGATGACACCGACCCATTGGATAATGCAGCAGAAGATCAAAATCAGATCAATCCTTTCTTTATACCTAATGTAATCACACCTAACGGTGATGGTAAAAATGATAGATTTATCATCAAAGGCCTACAGAAATTCAATAGAACAGAGATAGTAATATTCAATAGTTACGGAGACCATGTTTATGAAAACCAAAATTATGAGAATAATTGGAGTGCTCAGGGTCTGGTAGCCGGTACCTATTTCTATGTGCTGAAAGGTATTGATAGTGAAGGTAGGGTCCATGAATTCAAAGGATGGATACAGGTTATCAAAAAATAAATCTCGCAGGTTATGAAAAGGAATTTAAATCTAATTGGATTTTGCTTGATGGTCGCCTTTCTGGCCTCCAATCAGGCAAATGGGCAGCAGCTGCCTCAGTTCAGCCAGTACATTTTCAATGGCCTTCATATCAATCCAGGATATGCAGGGTATAAAAATCAGGGATATATTCAAAGTACATATAGAAATCAATGGAATAATTTCCCCGGGGCGCCTAGGACATTTACAGTCACTGCTGACCTGAGCGCTAATGAAGGCATGATGGGATTCGGAGCCTCAGTACTGAGTGACCAAATGGGTCCAACAAGTACTACTACTGGATTGCTTACCTATTCTTATAGGATACAGACTGGTAAGGAATCATTTCTTGGACTTGGTGTCAGTGCAGGTGCATCACAGTATCAGATCAATGGAGATCTGTTAGATCCTTTAGATGGAGATGATGTGGAAATCCCAGGTGGAATCAACAACATGATCAGTCCAAATATGAACGTGGGATTATTTTTCCATAACAATAGATTTTACGCAGGATTAAGCAGCTACAACATGATAGGAAGAAGGGCTTTGGAGCGTGAAGACATCGCGCTCTCATTCCATGACCTGCATTTCTTTTTGACTGCAGGAATGTTAGTTCCAATCACCGATAACATTCAATTCAAACCCTCATTTCTTATAAAAGAGGTAAAAGGATCTCCAACCAATGTGGACTTAAATGGCATGGTGTTGTTTATGGAAAGGCTTTGGCTTGGGGCCTCTTATAGGTCAAATCTACATGTATGGAATGACAACCTTGAAAGCAACCTGAGCAGAAGAAATGCAGTAGCTTTTATTTTTGAAATGTTCGCAACCGAAAATTTAAGGATAGGATATGCCTATGACGCAAATCTAAATGTCCTCCAAAATAACCGCAATAATTCCCATGAATTTTCTGTCGGTTACTATCTATCTCCCCGAAAAGTTACAATGAAAAACCCTAGATGGTTCTGATCATGAAAAAACTATTTTGTTTATTATTCTTATTGGTCTCAATGGGATTAAGCCCCCATTTTGTGGCTGCCCAAAACAGACAGTTACGCTATGCCGACAGGCAATTGGAACTGGAAAATTATCAGCATGCAGCTGAAACATATGAAAAAGCTTATCAAAGTAAAGCCAGATATACGACAGCCAAAAAAGCAGCCGAGACATATCAATTGATCCAAAATTATCAAAAGTCATTCCAATGGTGGGAGGCAGTAGTAAGTAGCGAGGAAGCGGAAAGATCGGATTATTACAATTATTTAACTGCGGCTATTAAAGTAGGTAAAGGTGATCAGATCAATGATATATTGAATGCCACTTCATTTGAAGAGTATGATTTTCCTGAGATTGATTTTGCGATGGTAAGGCAAATGTCTTCCAAAAAGCCTAAAGTTAAATTGGTTTCTGTAGAAGGGGTTAACAGCGACGGTTCGGACTTTGGTCTTAAAACCGACAGTGAGGGTATCAAATACTTTTCCAGTGATAGAGGTCAGGTTGTCCCTACAGAAAAAAAGTCAATCAGATTAGACGCAAAAAGTAAGCTCTATAGCTCGGAAAAGAGCAGTTTCAACGACAGAGAATTTTTCAGCCTCTATAAATCTGATCAAGACGGAAATATTTCAAAGGTAGTTTCAGACTTACCGGATGCGCTGCATGTCAGTGATCCGAGCCTGATGGAAAGTCATAGCATTATCTTTTACACCGTTTTTAGGGACATCAATAAGATCAAAGGAAACCGTGAATACGATATCAATCCTGAAATTTATTACAGCAAGGTATCCAATGATGGAAGCCTTACGGAAAGCAAAGGATTGCCATTCAATGATTTTGTGAATTATGGTGTACAAAACCCTTTTGTAGATGAGGGATCGAAAAGGATATACTTCGCATCTGATATGCCGGGTGGAATTGGAGGGTTTGACCTGTATTATATTACCTATGACGAAGATTTGAATTTTGGTGAACCAATCAATTTGGGCAATGCGATCAACACCTCCCAAAATGAAAGTCATCCAACAGTCTTTGAGAATTTGCTTTACTTTTCTTCCAGAGGACATGCTGGAATAGGTGGAATGGATATTTTTAGTGCAACAATTTCAGGAAACGAATTTCAGAATTTACAGAATCTTGGAGTGCCTTATAATTCTCCTAGGGATGATTTTGGATACTTTGTAAGTACCGAAGGAAAAAGGTATTTGAGCTCTGATCGAATTGGAGGACTTGGTTTGGATGACATTTACCTTGTGGAGGATCTTTTCAAAATGTTGATCGCAAGGGTGATTGATTGTGACGGAAATATTATCAGTGAAGCATTCGAGTCTTCTTTGAGCATCGTTGATGACATGGGCTTGATACCCACGATGAGAAATGAAAAGGGAGAACTGACCGCTGAATTGGAACCTGAAAAGAATTTCCAATTGAACATCAGCAAAAAAGGATATTTCAGTATTTCCGACAGTACATTGAGCACAGTAGGATTAGAAGAGGATGTTTTGGAAAGAGAATATAGGTTATCCAGAATACCTTACAATCTTCCTGTCGTTGTGGACATTGTTTACTATGACCTGGATAAATCAAAAATCAGAAATGATGCCCTGCCTGTCTTGGATAAGATGGCCGAGTTGATGCAAAAATATGACTTTCTAGATTTAGCGGTTGCTTCACATACTGACTCTAGGGCATCAGATGCATACAATAAAGCATTGAGCCAAAGAAGGGCAGATGCAGTAAGAGAATATTTGTCCAAGTTCGGAATTCCGGAAAATAGAATTAGGATTGATTGGTTCGGTAAAGAAAAACTTGCCAACGACTGTGGGGACGGTGTTCCATGTCCTGAGACCAAACATCAATTGAACAGAAGAAGTGAACTTGTATTGGAGGCATTCACCGACAAGGATAGAGAATATGATTTTCCAAAAGAGCTGATTGGCAAAGATGTCTGTGATGAATCAGCGCTTTTTGAAGCCTTACAAAGAGAATTTAATTCTGTGCCAACTGTCTATTTTGATTTTGATAAATCAACCATCAGATCCGTCCACCAAAAAGACCTTGAAAGGGTTGGGATCATGCTCAACAAAATGAAAAACCTTCAATTATACCTTGCTGGTCATACAGACCAAAGAGGCAATGAAGATTACAATATGAAACTGGCTGAAAGAAGAGCCAAAGCAGTGATGGAATACCTGGTCAACAGGGGTGTAGATGCTGCCAGAATGCAATACGAGTGGTTTGGGAAATCTCAACCGATAAATGATTGTGGGTCTTGCACCGAAGCGATGCATCAGGAAAACAGGAGAACAGAACTTCACCTAAAAGGAGGAAAATAACCACAAAGAATATATTTTTTAAACTTGCGAGATAGATAAGTAAAAATGGCCTCCTTCTGGGAGGTCCTTTTTTTTTGAAAAAGTGTAAGTTGACCGATGTTGGATGACCGTTGCTTCCTTCATACCGAGTTCCCAACATTTCGTAAATGTTCAGAAAAGGTAATGGCATCAAGTTACCCGCTAGGCAGCCGTCATTCTGAGTCCCCAACATTACTAAAATGTTCAGAAAAGGAATGACAACAAGTTACCCGCAAGGCAGCCGTCATTCTGAGGTACGAAGAATCTCCAGAAGTCCTATTTATGTTTATAATACATTTCCTGATCCTCGAGAGACTCTTCTCCCTATAGCCATCGGGATCAGCACGACGGCTGCTCCGAATTAGGTCATTGGCAACCAAATTGGCTGACTTTATTGTTTTAACAAAAAAATGATGGA
This sequence comes from Aquiflexum sp., assembly GCF_041751335.1. Lineage (GTDB taxonomy): Bacteria > Bacteroidota > Bacteroidia > Cytophagales > Cyclobacteriaceae > Aquiflexum. The sequence goes on along the minus strand of NZ_JBGSXS010000305.1, from coordinate 25,129 downwards.
ACCACAAAAGTGACAAAAGAATACAAAAGTTACTGAATATCAACTTTTGGTGATATTGTCTTTTGTTCCCTTTTGTTTCTTTTGTGGTTCAAATAAAATTTTTCTTTGAGGGATAAAAAAAGGCTTAGAGAACACCTTCCCTAAGCCCAATCAAATTAGGACCATTTATGTTAATTATTTTTAGCGACCAATTTTGTTGGTGCTCCACTGTAAGGAATAGCGGCAATCTGCCGTTCTTTTTCAATTTTCACTTGCTCAAATGCCAACTTGTTTTCATTGGATATCGGCTCAGATGGCGGAATTTTTTCTCTTTGCCAATCGACCTGTTGACCGTTTTTCCAGAACCTGAAACATAGGTGAGGACCGGTTGCCAATCCTGTACTGCCTACAAACCCGATGACCTGACCTTGGCTTACCCTTGCACCGGGCTTCATCCCTGAGGCAATTTTGGACATGTGCAGGTATTGGGTGGTATAAGTTCCGTTGTGCTTGATTTTTACAAAGTTGCCATTAGCACTTGTATATCTTGCTTCTACTACCGTACCATCACCTACAGTCCTGATCTCCGTGCCGGTCGGTGCTGCAAAATCGGTACCTAAATGAGCCTTGTATCTTTTTTGGACAGGGTGGAATCTCTTGAGGTTATATGCTGAACTAATTCTTGTGAATTTCACGGGATATTTCAAAAATGCTTTTTTAAAGCTGTTTCCGTCTTGATCGAAGAAAGTCCTTTCCCCATTTTGTTCAAAAGGGATGGCATGATAAGGAGTCCCTTTATGCTCAAAAAAAGCTGCTTCAATATCTCCGATTCCGACAGTCTGATCTTCCACTATTTTTTCAGAAAAGACAACCTTGAATTTATCCCCTTTTTGAAGGCTTCCAAAGTCAACCATCCATCCGTACAAATCTGCAAATTGGTTGATCAGATCCGGGCCCAGTCCCAACTCAGTCATGTTCACATAAAGATTGCTGCTGATGGTTCCGCCAATTTCAACTTTTTTCCATTCTATTGGTTTTTCTTCTTTGTAAACCTCACCCTCCTCTAATTTAAAAACCACGTATTCAGCTGGATTGGGTTCATAAATAAAGAACTGGGCCAGTGAAGTATCCTTTGAACTGAGGACTGTGAATTTTTTGTTGAAAGCGATTTTCCTTACATCAAAAACATCCTTTGACTTTCTGGCTATTTCGTCTATCATTTGATAGGAAACATTGAATGGGGCTAAAATTGAAGACAGCGTTTCATTCCTGCCTACTACTCCTTCGATGATGTCGAGTTCATTGACTTTGATGCCATATAGTAAAAGTTCCTCCTCTTCTTCCTCGATTATGATTTCATTCAAGGGTTCGAATTCTTCCTGTACATTAGAACTGTTGTTTTGAAAGTAGTATAATGCACAGAAAGCCATAAAAGCTGATGCAGCAAAAATCCATTTTTTATTCATAACTGATGGGGTGAATTATGGTGTAATTACCAAATAAATTGAAATTAAAGTCATTTTCCAAATTTTCGGGATATAAATAATATCCAGCTACAAATTGATAACGTTCAATTTTTCCAATGATTTCATCTAAAGGACAAATATTTGTTTACGAGCTACGGATTTTATGGAATTGCCATCATTAATGCCTTGATGTTGAAGATAAAAAAAGTTTTCCCATTCTTTTTATCCATTTTAGAATTGTCAATAAGCTTTGTTTATCTTTGACCACTTAAAAAAATACCATTCAAAAAATGCTTAGGACACATACTTGCGGAGAATTAAGGATTTCAGATGTCAATAAAGACGTTAGCCTTTCAGGATGGGTACAGCGGGTCAGAAATAAAGGAGGCTTAATATGGGTTGATTTGAGAGACCGATATGGCGTCACCCAATTGATTTTTGAAGAGGATTCGACTGAGAAAGAACTGTTGACAAAAGCGGCCTCATTGGGAAGGGAATTTGTGATTCAGGCTACAGGCTTGGTGATTGAGCGAACTTCCAAAAACGATAAAATGCCCACAGGGAACATCGAAATAAAAGTAAAACATCTTGAAATACTCAATGCCGCTAAGGTCCCTCCATTTATCATTGAAGATGAAACTGATGGAGGTGAAGAGTTGAGAATGAAATATCGCTACTTGGACCTACGCAGAAATGTGATCAGGGAAAAACTTCAACTTCGTCACAGAATGATGCAGGAGACCAGAAAATATATGGATGGTGAAAACTTCATCGAAGTGGAAACTCCCGTTCTGATCAAATCAACGCCTGAGGGTGCAAGGGATTTTGTGGTACCAAGTAGGGTCAATCCGGGAGAATTTTATGCATTACCCCAATCTCCCCAAACTTTCAAGCAATTGCTGATGGTGAGTGGATTTGATAGGTATTTTCAGATTGTGAAATGTTTCCGTGATGAGGATTTAAGGGCAGACAGACAACCGGAGTTTACACAGATAGACTGCGAAATGGCCTTTGTCACCCAAGAAGATATATTGAATACTTTTGAAGGTCTAGTCAAACACCTTTTCAGCACTGTGAAAGGTGTAGCATTGGAAGAAGTAAAAAGGATGACCTATGATGATGCCATGAAATTCTATGGCAATGACAAGCCTGACCTGCGTTTCGATATGAAATTTGCTGAACTCAATGAATTGGCCCAAGGCAAAGGTTTCGGAATATTTGACCAAGCAGAACTCATCCTTGGTATCTGTGCCAAAGGTGCGGGAGAATATACGCGTAAGCAGTTGGATGAACTGACCAATTGGGTCAAAAGGCCACAGATTGGTGCCAAAGGCCTGGTATATGTGAAATGTAATGCAGAGGGGACATTCAAGTCCTCAGTAGATAAGTTCTATTCCAATGATGACCTGAAGGAATGGGCAGAAGCTATAGGTGCAGAAGCCGGGGACTTATTATTGGTCTTGAGTGGTGACGAAAAATCAACCAGAAAACAAATGTCCGAACTGCGTCTAAAAATGGGTGAAGAATTGGGACTTAGGGACAGAAATATATTCAAACCGCTTTGGGTGGTGGATTTCCCATTGCTGGAGTGGGATGAAGAAACCCAAAGATTCCATGCCATGCACCATCCATTTACTTCACCCAAAAAAGAGGACATTCCGCTTTTGGAAACAAACCCTGGCGAAGTAAGGGCAAACGCTTATGATTTGGTCATCAATGGTGTGGAAATCGGGGGAGGTTCCATAAGAATCCACGATCGTGCTACCCAGCAATTGATGTTCAAACATCTTGGGTTTACCGATGAAGAGGCGCAGAAACAGTTTGGGTTCCTAATGGAGGCATTTGAATATGGAGCACCGCCGCATGGTGGTATTGCCTTTGGTTTTGATAGGCTTTGTGCGATTTTCGGAGGCTCGGATTCAATCCGGGATTATATCGCATTTCCAAAGAACAACTCCGGAAGAGATGTGATGATCGATTCTCCAAGTACTATTGCGGATGAGCAATTGAAAGAGCTTTCCATTCAGGTGAAAATTCAAAATAAATCATTATAAAAGTCCTCATACAAAACTGGAATTCCAAAAATAAGAAGGTTGGGACGAGCGTCTAGAATAGCTTCAGTGAAGCTATTTAGCGAGTAGCCGGAATGTAGGGCTGGCAATCTACACCTAGCACCTTCGCCAATCTTCACCCAGATGGGGTTCGGATCATAGGCCCTGAACTGGGTCAGGTCAATATTCAGCCCAGGAATCCTTTCGGTATCAAAGGTGACTTCCCCTGTGCCCTGATTGTAAAGGTACCGGTTCTGCTTATCCACCCGCCTAAGTGTAATTTTGTTTTTCAATGCCTTGTAGGTGCAGTTTGAAACTTCACCCTTCGATTACAACCTAGCCTGATAGATTTTAGAATGTGATTTCTAAATCCACAAGCTAATTTTTGATCACTAAAATTTTATTAATGCTTTGTACTCCTGTGGCAACCACTCTCGTATTTCTTCTTGTTCATCTTCTTGTTGTTTAAATTGTTCTCTGAAAATGGAAGATAATTCCGGTTTAAAACCGATTATATTAAGAGGAGTGTAATCATAAGCATTCGCTGTATATTTCCCCCACTTTCCACTATCACCAAAAACAAAAAAATGTTTCTGAGGATTAATAAGTAAGTCATATGATGATATTTCAGCAGTTAAGTGTTCTTCATTATCATTACATAACTCATTCCAAGTAGTATTAACAGGATAATTAAACCTTAACCGAATATGATTGCTTCTTATGGAGTGCAGTGTCCGTTTGTTTTCAATAATTACAAAAAATTGATCTCCTGCTGCCTTCATACATTTTTGTAAAGCATAATATTCCTCTTTGGTAAACAATATTCCGGCTTTTTGGGCTAATAATCCAAAGCCTTTATTAAACATTAACTCAGGCAGATCTTTTGAATCAGGATTAAATATTTTGTTTTTAACAAAATGCCAAAAACTGTTGAACTCGTTTATATCCAGCCAATATTTTTCTAAATAAGGTTTGGATAAGTCTCGATCCTGAAAACCTAGTTCTGGGCTATCGTATTCTCTTAATATTTGTATTAATTCAGTATCCATTATTCAAACCTCACTTTAGTTATTTTACCTCCTTGATTTACCTGAATTTTTGTAGGACCTGAAGAAGCAGGATACTTTGTTAAAATTGTTCCATCTGACAATGTTGTCTGAAGTTTTCCCCCATCAAGAGTTTTCGTCTTGCCTCCTTTAGATATCGAATTAAACACATCATCAATATTTCCTTTAAAAGAAATCTGTCCTCCTCCTTTAACATTTGGCATCTTTATCCCTGTCGCAAATAAATCATCAACTGTTTTAATTCCCCCTTTACCAAAAACCCCCTTGAATAAAGATTGAACCCCAGGAATCTTTAATGCTTTTAGAAATCCAAAGACTGGAAGTGTGAACCCTTCTATTGAATAATCATGATCTGCCTGCCCTGTTGCCATGGGTTTACCAAGATCATTATATACCACATCTTTTTTTTCCTTCTCTTCCTTTTTCTTGTCCTTATCCCCACCATTCGGCACATTATCTTGTCCATCTCTTCCCCCATTGGAAAACATTGCACCTTGCTCCCCAAACCAGTCTTTAGACTGGTCTTGCCCTATGTTATCATTGGTTTGATTAATATTAAACGTCGCCGAGGGGCGATCCCCCAAAGGATCATTGAACCTGATGGGATTGTTGAAGCTGTAGTTGTAGGGAGTCCAGCTTGACATCATGTCTGCTAGCGGATCTACCTGCCACCACCTTCCCAAAGCTGGGTCATAGGCCCTGAACTGGGTCAGGTCCATGTTCAACTCGGGAATCCTTTCGGTATCGAAGGTAACTTCCCCTGCGCCCTGATTGTACAGGTACCTGTTCTTACTCACCCCACCAGCCTGATAACCCAACGCCGGCATCTCCATCCCAAACGGGTAATAATGCGTCACCTGCACTGTGGTAGATGGGGTACTCTGTATCCGAAAATTGTCAAAGAACACATCCTGGGAGGTTTCATTTACCAAAAAGGCTTCCATGAATCCACCCTTTTCGATCCGGAACCCATGGTTCAGGTTCTCATGTATGTTTTCCGCTTGGGAAGATAATAAAATTTTTCCCTGCAAGCTGGCATTTTGCTAATTCCGATAGCTATCGGAACCAAAGGGATTAGATATTAACGCTCAATCCTCTTTTTCATAAAGCACCGAGTCAGAATTCCCGATATCGCTTTGCTCATCGGGACAGGCTATACAACGCATAGCCCATATAGGCTTCAGGGGTTTTCTTTTTTTGAAGGTCTGTAGCCACCAGGTTGTCAATCAGTGTATTATTGTTATTTCGTTGGAGGGATTTTTTCATTAAAAATTCTAAATAAAATCATTTAGTTGGTTTAGCCCTTTTTTCTACCTTTTAACCTAAAAATAATCCACTCAAAATTTACAGCAATAATGAATTAAACTTTTTATCAAATCGCAAAGTCTAATGGTTGATTTAATTAAACAGCAATATGAGGATTTCTACGTTCAGATTATTTTTACTCCTATTTTTGATAGCCTATTCCTTTGATTCACAAGCACAAAGAGGAGAAGACCGAGGTCAGGAAATGCTTTTGAAAGGCATTGTAGTGGAAGGCAAAAACCAGGAAACCATGATCGGTGCCAATGTCCTGATCAAAACGGTTACCGATTCGCTTCTTCGTTCCACGGTAACAGGAGTTGACGGTTCTTTTGAAATAGGGAGGCCAAGGATTCCAAGTGTCAAACTGGAAATAACATTTTTGGGATACCAGAAAATCACCAGAATCCATAATAGAGGAGATGCCCTAGATCTTGGGACTTTGGTTCTGATAGAGGACAGTAAGCTATTGGGTGAAGTGGTCATTGAAGGTCAAATCCCGGTTGGTGAAGTCAAAGGGGATACCACCTCTTTCAATGCCAATGCTTTCAAAACAAGAGAAAATGCAGACGCTGAGGATTTGGTAAGAAAAATTCCAGGTGTCACCATTCAGAATGGAGAAATTCAGGCCAAAGGAGAAACAGTCCAAAAAGTTTTGGTAGATGGAAGGGAGTTTTTTGGGAGTGATCCGTTTTTGGCTTTAAGGAATTTGCCGGCAGATGTGATTGACAGAGTAGAGATATTGGACCAAAGATCTGACCAATCGAGGTTGACTGGATTTGATGATGGTAATTATGCTAGGACTATCAATATAGTCACCCAACCGGGAAAAAGAAACGGACAGTTTGGAAGAGTCTATGCCGGGGCAGGTACACAGGAAAGGTATGCTGCAGGCGGAAATTTGAATTTCTTTAAGGGAGACAAAAGAATCTCCATCATCGGCCTTTTCAATAATATCAACCAACAAAACTTCTCTTCCCAGGATCTTGTCGGAGTAACAGCCGGAGGACAAGGTGGCGGTGGTGGAAGACCTGGTGGTGGCGGTGGTGGACGTCCCGGCGGCGGAGGCAACAACAACTTCCTGGTAGGTCAGGATCAGGGAATCATCACCACCAATAGTCTGGGTCTGAACTACAGCGACAAGTTTGGCAAGAAGATGAATTTCACTGGAAGTTATTTTTTCAATTCTACCCTAAACAACCTGTTCAAACTGACCAATAGAGAAATAATCCTGTCCGAAACTAACAGACAGTTTTATGATGAAAGATTAATTAACACTGTAAAAAACAACAATCACCGGATCAATAGTAGGATTGAGTATGACCTTAATCCCAAGCATGCGATTATCATAACCCCTTCGATCAATTTCCAAAACAACACCAATTACAGTGACCGGGATGGATTGAATCTATCGGCAATCCGTGATCCTTTGAGCAGTGCAAGGACACTTTCTGATGCTACTACTGAGGGTTATAATATTTCCAATAATTTCGTTTACCGGTATAAATTTGAAAAGCCTAAGAGAACACTTTCCACTACAGTTTTCACTTCCTGGAACAAAAGGGATCAGCTTTCCGAATTGATTGCAGCCAATAGGGACTACATCAGGGATATCAATGACACCATCAATCAAGAGACTTTTGGTTTATCTGACGGATTCAATTACCGCGCAACCTTGCAATTGACCGAGCCTGTGGGAGAAAATTCTTTGGTGACCATGTCCTATCAGGTCGGCAATAACAAAACTGCATCTGACCAAAAAACTTTCAGTATGATTCCTGAGCTTGGTATTATGGTATTGGATACTGCGCTCAGCAACGTATTTGACAACAAATTTATAGTACAGCGGCCAAGTGTGGGGTATAGCTACAATTTCAAAAACTGGAATGTCAATGCCAATTTGGATTACCAATATGCAGTGCAAGACAATGAGAGCTTTTTTCCACAAGAACAGACGTTCAACAGGTCCTTCAGCAATTTTCTTCCGGGCATGAACGCCTCCTACAGAAATCAGCAGAAGGGTACTTCACTAAGGTTAAGATATAGAACCAACACCCAGGAACCTGGGGTAAACCAACTGCAGAATGTCATCAACAACCAAAACCCTATGCAGCTTTCGATAGGAAATCCTAATTTGGGACAAGCATTCAGCCATACAGTATTTACCAACTATTCCAAAATTAACCTAGAGAAATCAAAAACCTTCTTCACCTTTCTCTTCCTGAATGTGACGGATAATTTTATTGGAAACAACACCTTTGTCGCCCAAACGGATACCCTTGTCAATGGGGAAGTGCTTCTGAGACCGGGAGGACAAATCAGCCGTCCTGAAAACCTCTCCGGAAATTTCAGATCAAGGTTGTTTGTCACTTACGGAACACCTATCAAGAAATTGAAGTCTCAGTTCAACCTAAATTCAAGTATGTCCTACAACAGAACTCCAGGCATGATCAATGGACAGAAAAACTTCAACGACAACATTGACCTCAGCCAAGGTCTTACCCTGACCAGTAATATCAGTAAGGACGTTGATTTTACCCTTTCGACCACCGGAACCTACACCATCGTCAACAGTTCCTTGCAAGCCAATCTCAACAATGATTATTATATCCAAAACACCAATGTCCGTTTCTACTACTCTCCCAACAATGGGAAGTTGTTTTTATCCAATGTAGTAGGCAACAACCTATTTAGGGGGCTGTCTCCGGGATTAGACCAATCCGTTTGGCTTTGGAATATAGAGGCTGGATATAGATTTATGAAAGGAAACAAAGGCGAAGTTAAGCTAAGCATCTTTGATTTGCTCAACCAGAATAATGCCATCGCCCGAACTATCAATGATGTGACCATAGAAGATACCTTTACTAGGGTTTTGACTAGATATGCCCTTCTATCATTCACCTATAACATCGGTAATTTCAAACAACCTGCAAGAGGTGAAGAAGCCCCATCGGGTCGACCTTGGGGAGGTGGGGGAAGGAGTTGGTAGGATGGGAGAATGAGACGTGAAACAGAGAGGAAAAAACCAGAAGGACTGAGTCAAACTATTCCAGAAATGATTTTGGAGAGGGATAAAAAGATAAAAGTATCTGGGTCTTGATAGCCTTTCGGGGGATAAGTACCCATAATCAAAGTTTTGGTATTTTCAGGAATGTAGACTCCTAGTTTAGGATGCGTTTCTATTTTTTTATCCACTTATTTTTATTTAAACTTATAATGTAATCCAGTTTAGCACTTAGTAATCTGCAATTTTATCAAAAAATTCTTTCCATCTCTTCAAAACAAAAAAAGGCACCCCTCAAGGCACCTTTTTTAAACTAAACAATTATGGGTAATCAGCTTTTCGGCAGCACTACTGTATCCACAGAGTGAATCACCCCATTGGATTGGAAGACATCTGCAATGGTCACTTTAGATTTGTTGCCGTTTTCGTCTGAAATGTAGAGGTCTTTGCCCTGCATCCATGCGGTCAATGTTCCGCCCTGTACTGTTTTGAAAGTCGCTTTGCCATTACCTTTTTTGATAGCATCGGCAATTTCTTTGGAGCCTAATTTTCCGGACACCACGTGGTAAGTCAATATACCAGTCAAAGTAGCCTTGTTCTCAGGCTTGACCAAAGTCTCCACTGTACCTGCAGGTAACTTGGCAAAAGCAGCATTATCAGGGGCAAAGACAGTAAATGGGCCTGCAGTCTGCAAAGTTTCCACCAAACCAGCGGCCTGAACTGCGGCTACCAAAGTGGTATGGTCTTTTGAATTGACTGCGTTTTCAACAATATTCTTGGATGGGTACATCGGGGAACCGCCCACCTCAACTGTTTTCTCCTTTTGGCCAAAAGCTGCATTGGCACTCAAAATAAACATCGCTAAAATAGCGGCCTGAAATAATCTCATGGTTTTCATAAATAAATAATTTTTGGTTTTGTTGATTATGTGGGGAGATACGAGGTGATTTTATATCTTGGATTTTGATATTGAAAAAATATTTCAGATTATGTTTTTGAGGATATCCCTATCAATTTGATATTTATTGATATTTGATATTTATCGATATTATTTGAAGTTGCAGCCGGAAATTTGGGTGTTGAGACTTTTTGAGAGAAATCAAAAAACTGAATTACCAAATATTACTCTCTAATTTGATGTTACCCCAAATATCCTAATATCCAATATCCCAATATCAATTCTTGACAAACCCAAAACATAAACTTTCAAAACCCAATTCCCATATTCCAAGAGTTTCTTTTAGATTTGTGGTTCTGAAAAATGGACAACAAATGCATCAGGAAAAAATAGAAGCCCTCAAATCATCCATCGCTTTGGCAGATGCCAACAATGTGGATGAGTTGGAAGCTTACAGAATGAAGTATATCAGCAAGAAAAGTGTGGTAGGAGAACTTTTTGCTGAAATGAGAAATATTCCCAACGAAGAGAAAAGGGAGTATGGTCAATTGGTCAACGAAGTGAAGGAACTCGCCGATCAAAAGTTTCAGGAACTTATAGATAAAGTCAATTCCTCATCCCAAAAGTCAAAATCATCCGACCTTGACCTGACACTGCCCCCTACTGCTGTAAGCGCAGGAGGAATCCATCCTTTGACAGCTACCAGACAAAGGATCATTGAAATTTTTGAGCGCATAGGATTCAACCTTTCCGAAGGTCCTGAGATAGAAGATGATTGGCATAATTTTACTGCATTGAACTTCCCAGAAAACCATCCGGCCAGGGAAATGCAGGATACTTTTTTCATCGAGAAAAAACCCGATATTGCTTTGAGGACACATACTTCCTCTGTGCAGGTGAGGGTAATGGAAAACCAAAAACCACCCATCAGGACTTTGTCACCAGGAAGGGTTTACAGGAATGAGGCTATTTCTGCCCGTGCCCATTGTATCTTCCATCAGGTGGAGGGCTTGTATGTGGATGAAAATGTGGGTTTTGCGGATCTGAAAAACACCCTCTATCATTTTGCCAAAGAGATGTTTGGTAAAGAAACCAAAGTCAGGTTTAGGCCGTCTTTCTTCCCCTTTACTGAACCCAGCGCAGAGATAGATATCAGCTGTCTAATCTGTGGAGGCAAGGGCTGTAACGTATGTAAAGGAACAGGTTGGGTAGAAATCGGTGGTTCAGGTATGGTCGATCCCAATGTATTGGCAAATTGCGGTATTGACTCCAAAAAATATACTGGATTTGCGTTTGGAATGGGAATCGAAAGAATCGCCATGCTCAAATATCAGATCAAGGATTTGAGGCTTTTTACCGAAAATGATGTGCGGTTTTTAAAGCAATTCAAATCAATGCTATGATTATCTTGGAAAGTCTAATAAACAAGCAAAATTCTTTTTTTCAATTCCGAGGTCTTCTTGGCGCTCGTTTCTTGATACTCAAATTGTCTCACCTCTCGGCTCTCGCATCTCGCTTCTCACATCTCAATTAGCCAATATCCTAATCGACTCCAAATAAGCGGAAACTTCAGAAAGAAGCTTTGGGTTTTTTCCGGCACCATTTCCGATGACGACCAAATCTGCCCCAGCATGATAGGCTGTTTTGATTTTTTCAAGGGATGTCAAGCCTCCCCCAACAATCAGCGGAGAATTTGTTTTTTGTTTTACTTCCCGAATTAGTTCGGCGCAAACCGGATTTGGTGCTCCGCTTCCGGCATCAAGATAAAAATAACGCATCCCTAGATACTTACCCGCAAGGGCTGTTGCTGCTGCCAATTCGGGGCGATGATTTGGGAGGGGAATGGTCTGACTGATGTAATGCGCACTTGTGGTTTCCCCTCCATCTACCAGCATGTATCCGGTAGAAAGGATTTCCACATTGCTGTTTTCCAACAGTGGTGCGATGCTGACATGTTGGCCTATCAATAGGTCAGGATTTCTACCCGAAATCAAAGAAAGAAAAAGCAATGCATCTGCCAATGGGCTGAACTGTATAGAATTTCCAGGAAATAAGACCACAGGAATATCTTCCTGTGTTTTTTTGATAAATCTGATGATTTCGTAGATGCTGTTTTGCTTTATCAAACTGCCACCCAAAAAAATAAAATCAACCTTGAGACTTATAGCTTCCAAAAGCCGGTCTTCAAAAACTTCAGAGGAGTTGACATCATCAGGATCAATCAGCCAGGCAACAGCTTTTCTGCCGGAATGACTAAGCTCTTCGAGTTTGGCCCCTACTTTATTTGACATTTTTTTCAGGGCTGTTTTCTGACTCATTCATTTTTTTGAAGAACTGTTCTTTGCCATAATTAATGGCAATGGGCAGTAAAATAGCTCCCAGCCTTCCAAACATTCCCGGTTGAGTTCTCTGAGTAAGTTTTTGTTTGATTTCTTCATCCAGCAAACCTTCCTTTTCAAGTGTTTGGAGTACTTTATCTGTTTTTTTGTTTTTTTTCCTGCCCAATAGCTTCACAGCGGAAAAAGCTACGACTCCACCAAGTATGATTGCACCACCAATTTTGGCAAATCCTTCAGATTCTTTTTTGACCAGACTTAGCTGCATTCCTAGGGTCTGTTCCAGCTCAAGGGCTTTTTTTTCTAGTTCAGTTCTCTCCATTGCCTTTTTTTCTTCTAAAGATAAATCTCTTCAGGAACTTTTGGGTGGGATTGGTTATACTACTGGATTCTTTGATAAAGTACAATAAAACGAAAACCAATATATAAATTAGAGAAACATATAAAAATCCTATATATGGGGAATACATTTTCTCACTAAGATAAAATGCCAGTGAGATGCTTGCAAATAACAAGGCCATCAGAGATACTGTAGCCATCATGACCAATAAAAAAATCCGTGCGAATAGGGCGGTTATGTGATCATTGATTTCTTCTTTGACGAGGGTAACACGGACCTCAATAAGTTGCTTGATCGTTTGAATTATTTCAGAAACATTGAACATAAAAACTTTTTTGTTTGTGAATATCAAGGCCAATATACGCCAAAAAGCTCACATCAAAAATTATCCACGCTTTCTGGTTCTTGGTTTTCTGTGTAAAATTTGAAGGTGATCACAGACTCAAGCGCTTCTTTAATGGCTTTGTTGATCGGTAATTGCTGCTCGGTCAACCTAAAATCTATATTGTTGATTTTACGATATGCATCTGTGCTTGATGGGATGGGCATTTCTGACTTAATACCTTCAATAGCACTTTCATATAAATCTTTTTTTTCTGCTTTTATCTTTTTGCAAGTGATGATTTCCTTTTGGCCTTCTTTGTTTTTCCGGGCACTTGATCCAAAAAGTCTGCAAATCATTCCTCTATTATTATAATCAGAGCAAAAGCCTGAATGACCGTCTTCAGATAGAGATTTATAAATGATACAGGCATCTTCTTCGCTGGTTTTGTCCAACATTTCCAAAGCCTTTTCTGCCTTGCCTTTGTCGTATAGATCAAAGGCCAAAGGGAGGAATTCCAACACAGAGGCACTCACTTTAGGGTTGGAGCAACAAAAGCCACAGCCTGATATACAGGTCAGCTTACTGGCATCAAGAAAGGACTTGATCTCAAGATCAAGTTCTTCAAAAACCTTTCTGACTTCCTGGGACTTTTCTTCGAGATTCATAGATTGAAAATTAAAAGCCTGCGAAGGTAGATCAAGTTAAGAATCAAAACAATAGGGGTGAAAGAACTATTTTTTCCACCCCCTCAATAACAAAAAATACTTTATTCAAACTCCTTCTCACATCTAACGTCACACATCTTGTGTCTTACGTCTATTTTCAAAGAAAAGTAGCCTATTACCAAGAATGCAGATAACCATATTATATTTATCCATTTGAAAGGATAATTTTGGAAAAACATTCGTTGTGGATTAAATAGGAATATTATGAGCAGTAGATTTGATAATTTTGATGAAAAGCGGGAAGAAAAAACCCGAAAGGCTTTTAAGGAAAGAGATTGGAATGAGATAAAGAGTACGGATTCTTGGGTTATTTTTAAGGTAATCTCTGAATTTGTGGAGGGATTCGAAAAACTGAGCAAAATTGGTCCATGTGTTTCTGTATTCGGTTCGGCACGGACTTCCCCTGAACATCCACATTATATTATGGCTGAAGAAATTTCTGCAAAATTGGTCAGACATGGTTATGGCGTAATCACAGGTGGCGGACCTGGAATCATGGAAGCGGCCAACAAAGGGGCCAACTCAGAAAACGGTAAATCGGTCGGTCTTTGCATTAAGCTTCCCTTTGAGTCAAGGGGTAATATTTATATTGACCCGGATAAGATGATCATTTTTGATTATTTCTTTGTCAGAAAGGTGATGTTCACCAAATACTCACAAGGATTTATTGTGCTGCCAGGAGGGTTTGGCACCTTGGACGAACTATTTGAAGCCATGACCCTAATGCAAACCATCAAAATCGGGAGATTTCCCATTGTGCTAGTTGGGAAAGAATTCTGGAGTGGTCTATTGGGTTGGATCAAAGACACCCTACTTCAAAAGTACAATTATATCAATGCCGAGGACCTGAATTTATTCTACTTGGTAGATGATGCCACCGAAGCTGTAAAAGTCATAGATGAATTTTACAGCAAATATTTACTCACCCCAAATTATTGACATTGAGAAGCTATCATTTATTTATCATTTATGGATTGTTAGGAATTTTGTTTGTTTTTCTCATTTTCCAAAAAGCAGGAGAAATAAACCAAGCTGTTTCCGGCGAAGAAATTGTCATCGAATCAGCCGAAGGGGAAAAAATGACTCTGACCATACCTGAACCCAAAATCCGGATATTTGAACTACCTGACAAGATTTCTTTTGCAGAAGAACCGGTTCCATTGAAAGAAGCTGACGTGAGGGAGCGATTCGAGCGGGAGATTTATGTCAACGTTTATTGGCAGTCCAATATGATTTTGTTAATGAAGCGAGCTGGTAAATTTTTGCCCACTATAGAAAAAATCCTTCATGAACAAGGTGTACCTGAAGATTTTAAATACCTGGCAATGGCTGAATCCGGATTGTTGAATGTGGTTTCACCTGCCGGTGCAAGAGGATTTTGGCAGTTTATGCCTGGCACTGCCAAGGATTTCAACTTAGAAGTGAGCAATGATGTCGATGAAAGATATCATTTAGAAAAGTCTACCATTGCCGCTTGCCGATATCTGAAATCAGCCTACAGTAAGTTTGGCAATTGGACCTCGGTGGCTGCAAGCTACAACATGGGTATTGCAGGTATTGGGAATCGAAAGAAAGAACAGAATCAATCTGATTATTATGACCTTCACCTTGTTGAAGAAACGAGTCGGTATCTTTTCAGGCTTCTTGCCTTTAAAGAGATCTTTGAAAATCCTGTTAAATATGGGTTTGAACTTTCCGAAAAGGATGTATACAGGCAGCCCGTGTATAGGGAGTTGATGGTAGACCAATCCATTTCCAATCTTGCACAATGGGCAATCAGACACAATTCTAATTACAAAATACTCAAAATTCATAACCCATGGCTCAGGACTTCTAAATTGGATGTGAATAAGGGAAAGGAATACCTGATCAAATTACCTGTTAATTGACCTGTTTGATATTTTATCATAGTTTTTGCCTATTTTTCTAATACTTTCCATTTAAGCGGTTATTTATGAAGAAGATTTTGGTAGGCATTCTTATGATATTGGTGGTGGCCGTTTTGATTTTAAGAGGTGTGCCTTTTCTGATCAATATTTACCTCAACCAAAATGCAGCCCGGATTGTGACCAACATGATCACCAGGACAAGCGAATTTGGAAATCATGATGTGAGTTTTGGGGCCATAGACCTGGATTATAATTATTCAGGCACTTTTCTGAAGATTAGCAATATCAAAGTCACCCCAACGGAAAAATTGGACAATAAGCGAGTAAAGGTCAATCTATCGGCAGACAATGTTAATGTGACCGGCTTTAGGTGGATTCCTTTTCTTTTCCACAATTCTATTTCTGTTGATTCGGCGACTTTGAACAATATCAAAATCATTTCATCTACTCCCCCTATGGATTCTCTCAAAAGTGAGCCCAAAAAACAGAAGGAAATAGAATCCAATGATTATGATTTGATTGAGGTAAGAAACTTTGAGCTGAGAGAATTTTCAATAGAGATCAAAAACAACCTGTACGACTCGGTTAGGATTTCACTCCGGGACCTCAACGTAAAGGCACAGGATTTCCAACTGACAATAGAGGATCTAAATGACCCCAAAAGTCTCTTTGTTGTCGGCAAAATTACAGGAGATATCCATCAGGCAGTTTTCCATTTCGATCAATTCAGGCAATATGTTGAGGTCAGAGATATAGGTCTTGACACTGAAAAAGAAAAAATGTCTTTTGGATACATGGGTTTGCTCAATAAGATGGATAAATATGAGTATACCTCACAATTTAAGGAAAGACAAGGTTGGGTGGAAATAGATAAAGCGGAAATGGAGCTCAGAGGAGTGAATTTTGGTAGTTTTCTGAGAAAAGGGATCATAGAGGTTGATACTGTATTTGCCAATAATTTCCAACTTGAATCCTTTGTGGATAAAAGGATACCTGAAGATAAAATGAAACGTACGCAGATGATTCATGAGGTATTTAGGGACCTGCAGCAGGTATTACATATTGAGCATCTTTTTTTGAACAATGCCTTTGTCAGGATAGAAGAGCGGCCCGAGAACCAATCTCCAAGATCGGGGACTATGTTTTTTTCTGATTTGAACGCCCATGTGACCAATGTCTCCAATTACATTGACAGGAGGGGGGAGAACCGTACCATTTCCATTGATGCCAATGGGAAATTGATGGGAGAAGGACAAATCAATGCTATGATAGCATATGACTTAGAGGACCCGGAAGGAAAATTTACCTTAAATGGGACTCTTGAAAAAATGGATCTCACCAAAGTAAATTCCATGATTGAACCCGAGGCAAAAGCAAGTCTTAAATCGGGAATGATTGACAGGTTGGATTTCAATATTTTGGCCAATGATTACGAGGGTTCAGGTGATTTGATCGTGCGGTATCAAAACCTTGAAATTGAACTTCTCAACAAGGATTTTGAGCAAGATCAAAATTTAATCCGGAAAATAGGGGCCTTCCTGGCTAATACGATAATCATCAAATCCAATAATCCTAACAATAGGGGTGAATTGAAGGAAGGAAGTGTTTATTTTATCAGAGAACCTCACAAGCCTATGTTCAACTATTGGTGGCAGTTAATTTTTTCAGGTTTAAAGTCAACCTTGTCAGGAGAGACTGTTGATGAGTTGAGGCAAAAAGAAATCCAGAAAAGATCCGGGACATCCGATTCAAATAGGACAATTTCACCTCCTACTTCTAAAAATACTGATGACGCTACTAAACCTACAGGAAAAGAGAAAAGGCAGGCAAGAAGAGAAAGTAGGAAAACAAATTAATTTTTTTAAAGCATAAACTTTGTTCATCCCTCGGGGTTTTAACTTTTGGTCCCCAATGGGATTACCCATCAATAATTTGTACTTTTGCAAGCTTGAATGAAATGCTAGAATCCTACATGTCCGAACTCATAGTTGAGAAAAAAGAAGAGTTGATTGAGATATATGGTGCCCGGGAGCACAATCTCCAAAACATTGATATTAATATTCCCAGAAACAAGCTTGTGGTCATCACAGGCCTGAGTGGAAGTGGAAAAAGCTCATTGGCTTTTGATACCATTTATGCAGAGGGTCAGCGCAGGTACATGGAGAGTTTTTCTGCCTATGCAAGAACATTTTTGGGTGGAATGGAACGTCCTGATGTGGACAAAATCAACGGACTTTCTCCGGTTATTTCCATTGAACAGAAAACGACCTCAAAAAATCCAAGGTCAACAGTAGGTACTGTTACTGAAATCTATGATTTTATGAGACTTCTTTTTGCCAGGGCAGGAGAGGCCTATTCTTACCTTTCTGGCAGGAAAATGATTAGACAGACCGAAGATCAGATTGTAGAACAACTTTTTGAGAATTTTGGAGGGAAGAAACTTTATATCCTTGCACCAATTGTAAAAGGCAGAAAAGGTCATTATCGAGAGGTTTTTGAACAAATTCGAAAAATGGGTTTTTCCAAAATCCGGGTGGATGGAGTGGTCATGGACGTGCAGCCCAAAATGCAGGTAGACCGGTATAAAATCCACGACATTGAGATTGTCGTGGACAGAATAGTTGCAGAGGAAGATGATAGGTTTAGGATTACCCAATCTCTAAAAACTGCATTACAGCACGGAAAGGGAATCATCATGCTTCGGGATGAGGAGGGTAATATCCACCATTTTTCCAAATACCTGATGGATCCAACCACGGGACTTTCATATGACGAACCCGCACCGAATACCTTTTCATTCAATAGCCCCTATGGTGCCTGCCCGACCTGTAACGGTCTGGGAGTCATCGATGAGATTACCATAGACAATATCATTCCTGACCCCAGCCTGAGCATTACACGAGGAGGCATTGCGCCCTTGGGTGAATACAGGGATGTTTGGATTTTCAAGAAAGTTGAAGCCATACTCAAACACTACAAATGCAGTATTTCCACCCCCATAGGAAAACTTCCAAAAGAGGTGGTGGACATATTGTTGTATGGAGACAAAGTGGAGGTGGCTGTAGATTCTGTTAAATACCCTGGTACCAAATGGCACACTACCTTTGAGGGTATAGTCAATTTTCTAAAAAAACAACAGGAAGGTAGCACTGAAAAAATACAGGATTGGGTCAATGAATTCACGACTTCTAAGACATGTCCCGACTGTGAAGGCTACAGGCTAAAAAAAGAAGCACTCCATATCAAAATTGATGAAAAGCATATTGGTCAACTGGCCATGATGGATATTGTCAGTTTGGGGGTGTGGTTTGAAGGCCTAGAGGACCGGATGTCTGAAAGACAGCAGATTATCGGCAAAGAAGTACTGAAAGAAATCAGGAAACGGATAGGTTTTCTGTTGGATATTGGATTGGACTACTTATCCCTGAACAGACCACTTAGAACCTTGTCAGGTGGTGAGGCTCAAAGAATACGATTAGCAACCCAGATCGGTACCCAATTGGTCGGTGTGCTTTACATTTTAGATGAGCCAAGTATAGGTCTGCACCAAAGGGATAATGTGAAATTGATCAAGGCCCTACAAGATCTTCGGGATCTTGGAAACTCTGTGATTGTGGTTGAACATGACAAAGACATGATGATGCAGTCTGATTTTGTGGTTGATATAGGTCCGGGAGCTGGTAGACATGGTGGTCAGATTGTAGCGGCGGGGAACCCACAGGAGTTTTTGAAGCAAGGAAGTATTACAGCCAAATACCTTTCAGGGGTTCTGAAAATTGAAGTGCCACAAAAAAGAAGGAAAGGTTCAGGGAATGTATTGGAACTCAAGGGCGCTACCGGCAATAACCTTAAAAATGTCAATCTCAAACTTCCTTTGGCAACAATGATTTGTGTGACTGGTGTATCCGGGAGTGGCAAAAGTTCTTTGATCCATGAAACATTGTTCCCATTACTGAACAGGCATTTTTATAATTCTAAAAAAGAACCTTTAGCCCATAAAGAAATCAAAGGTCTTAACCACTTGGATAAAGTAATCGAAGTGGACCAATCCCCCATTGGCAGAACTCCAAGATCTAATCCTGCGACGTACACCGGAGTATTTTCCGATATCAGAACCTTATTTACTGAGCTACCGGAATCTAAAATCCGGGGATATAAACCAGGTAGATTCAGCTTCAATGTAAAAGGTGGCAGATGTGAAGATTGTGAGGGCGGTGGTATGAAGCTGATTGAAATGGACTTTTTGCCGGATGTCCATATTCCTTGTGAAACCTGCAAAGGCAAAAGATACAACAGGGAAACGCTTGAGGTAAGGTTTAAGGGAAAGTCCATTTCAGATGTCTTGGACATGACTGTGGAGCAGGCAGTTGATTTTTTTGAATTCCAGCCTAAGATTCTAAGAAGGATCAAAACACTTAATGATGTTGGTTTAGGATACATAACCTTGGGACAACATGCCACAACGCTTTCTGGAGGAGAGGCCCAAAGGGTAAAACTTGCTACCGAGCTTTCTAAAAAAGATACTGGTAAGACCTTCTATATTTTGGATGAGCCCACTACAGGATTGCATTTTCAGGATATCGAACATTTACTGGAAGTATTGAATCGGTTGGTTGAAAAGGGCAATACGGTATTGATCATTGAACACAACATGGATGTGGTCAAGGTGGCAGACTATATCATTGATCTTGGACCGGAGGGTGGTGAAAAAGGTGGGCACATTGTGGTAGAGGGTAAACCTGAAGCCGTTGCACTACACTCAAAAAGTTATACTGCCAAGTTTTTGAAAGAAGAACTTAACTGACAAAAGGAAAATTAACCTACCAAAACCAGTATTTTACCCTTCTTTAAAAATATTCACGGTACATGAGATGGCTTGACTATCTTTGAACCAATACCATGAACAAAACAAGACTATATTGGTTTTTGCAGATTTTTGGTTGGTTGGGCTTTGCCTTGATCAATCTTTTTTTTGTTTCGCTTGAGCGGGGGGTATCTCCGATTCAAATAGGTGCCTATTGTTCTTTGGCATCATTCTACCTGTTGTCTACCCATGCACTAAGGTTAGTCATCAAAAAGTACGGATGGTTCAATTTAGGATTCATCCAACTCCTTCCCAACACTTTATTGGCATTGGCGGCATTAAGTGTGCTGAATACCATAGCCCAAATCTTGATCAACCTGGCTTTTGATACTTTGGATACTGAGCAAGACTTTAGATTGGTTGTCATCTCGGTTAATATTTTTCTCAGTTTCCTATTTTATTCTCTTTGGGTGATGCTTTATTTCCTTTTCCATTTTTTGGACAATTACAACCAATCGTTGAAGTACCAGGCCAAAATCAATGAGATTCAATTAAATCACTTAAAGAGTCAGCTAAATCCCCATTTTATTTTCAATGCCCTCAACTCTGTGAGGGCTTTGGTAGATGAAGATCCGTCCAAAGCCAAGCTTGCAATTACCCAATTGTCCAATATCCTTAGATTTTCATTGATGATGGATAAAAAAAGGACCATTGATTTTGAAAATGAGATCAATACTGTCAAGGATTACTTAAATTTGGAAACCATCAGGTTTGAGGAAAGACTTCACGTGAAGTATGATATCGAACCATCCGCCTATGATTATAAGATTCCCCCCATGATGTTGCAAACCATAGTGGAAAATGGAATCAAACATGGGATCTCCAATAGGGTGAAAGGTGGCGTAATAGAAATCAAATGTCGGGAAGGCGTTACCGATGATCTGATTATTCAGGTCAAAAACAGTGGGCAATTAAAAAGCCAGGCATTTAGTAAAAAGAAAGAAAGAGAAGGACATGGAATCAACAATACCGTTCAAAGGTTGAAATTGATATATGGAGACCGGGCCTCTTTCAAAATATATAATTCGGATAATGAATTTGTAGTGACAGAAATCAAAATTCCAAAACAAAACCTTACATTAGGTTAAAAATCCAACTAAAATGAGAGCACTAGTAATTGATGATGAAAGACTGGCAAGAAAAGAGCTAATCAATTTATTGTCCCAATATGATCAGGTTGAAGTCGTAGGAGAAGCCAATAACGTCGATGATGCCAAAGAAAAAATAGAAGCATTGTCGCCTGATGTGGTATTTCTCGATATTCAGATGCCGGAAAAAACAGGCTTTGATTTATTGGAAGAATTGGATAATGTACCTCATGTGGTCTTCACCACGGCGTATGATGAATATGCCCTGAAGGCTTTCCAGGTAAATGCCCTTGATTATCTTCTCAAACCCATAGAGCCTAAGAGATTGAATGAAGCCATTGAAAGACTTTTCAAAAAACTCAATGAAGCACCGGAAAGGTCTGATGACGGTGATGCTTTTTCATCCAAAAAACTGACTTTGGATGATCAGGTTTTTGTAAAAGACGGTGATAGATGTTGGTTTGTAAAATTGTCCAACGTAAGGCTATTTGAATCTGATGGGAATTATATCAAAGTCTATTTTGATAACAATAAACCTATGATCCACAAGTCTCTCAATGCATTGGATGAAAGATTGGATGAAAAGTCTTTTTTCAGGGCAAGTAGAAAACATATCATCAACCTCAGTTGGGTGGAAGCCATCGAACCTTGGTTTAATGGTGGCCTCGTGGTCACTCTTAAAGGAGGTGACAGAATAGAGGTCAGCAGAAGACAAGCCGCTAGATTTAAGGACATGATGAGTTTGTAGGAATTAGAAAGTTGATTATTTCAGAAAATTTAAATAAATATTGATTCACAAAACTAAATTTTGTAAATAGTGGCTATTATTTTAATTATATAAAAATCTATTTAATATTTATTATAACGTATTATTTCCCATAAAACACTATGAAAGAGGAAAGAATCCTGATCGTTGAAGATGACATTAATATTGCAGAAAACATTGAGGAAATTTTAGAACTTTTAGGTTATGTCAATATTGATATTGCTAATTCAGCCAATCAAGCCATCAAGGTGGTCAAAAAATATAGGCCGGATTTGGTTTTTATGGATATCAAACTAAAAGGTGATAAAGACGGAATCGAATTGGGTGAAATCATCAAACAAATGGTGGATGCTCCTTTGGTTTTTGTCACCTCTTATAGTGACCCTACCATTATTGAAAGGGCTAAAAGAATCAATCCTGCTGGCTTTATTGTAAAGCCTTTCAACACCAATGATATACATGCCATCGTTGAAATTGTTCTTTACAACAAAAGGGCAAAACCTGCGCCCGAAACAGCTGTAGTCAGGTCTAAGGATGAAAGTCCTTACCTCGTCACTGATGCCGTATTCATTAAAGCTGACAATGCTTATGAAAGAGTCCCTTATGAGGATATCTTCTATGTGGAGGCAAATGGAAACATGGTTACCATCTTTACCAAAAATAGAAATTTCACCATCAGAAAGTCGATGAAAGACATGGAAGAAAAACTCCCTTCACATCTTTTCCTGAGGGTTCAGAAATCTTTCATCGTCCAATTGGGACAAATCGAAAGTTTCAACACCAAAGACATCACACTCCATATGGGTTCTGTGGTTCAGGTTGGAAGGCAATATTATAACAGCTTTTTGGCCAAATTGAACACCATTACTGAAAGTTAATTTTCCGAATTAAATAATAGCAATAAAAAAGGTGGGTATGACCCACCTTTTTTATTTTCAAAAACCAAACAATCAACTAAACTGTCATATTAAGTAAAATTCGTGTTTTCCTGAAGCGGTAACGAATTGTCCTTTTTTAAATGTTTCCTTGAATTTTTTTTCCAGTTCGGATTTTTCTCCATAAAATTCCGCCACGATATCTCCATATTTATTGATAATGGTGATGGTCGGAATTTCTTTAATATCAGAAAGATCAATATTTTCCATTTGGATGGCTTCTTCCTGTACTGATCCTAATCCCATTTCAATTTCAATTTCCATTGGGATTACCTCATTGATAGTTGTATCAACTTTCGCTACTGCCTGTGCAGACCACAAGATTGTCAATGCCATTAATAATCCTAAAAAGGCACAAACATTTTTCTGAGTTAAAATAGTCGTTTTCATTTTCGTATTTTTTTTGTTTGACTTGGTTTCTGTTTATTTTGTCAGCTCGATGGCTGCATGGTATCAGGTATATGCCAAAATCTGATCCTAATTTTGTAAATAATTGAAAATCAAGATATTAAAGGTTATTTTACTATAAATGGGTGTACGGTGGCGTACACACCCTTTTGTTTTGTGATACAGTTATTCTGATTCAAATTCCGGAGAAGAGGTTGCATCCGGATTTTAAAAAAATCAAAAAGCCGATAAAATATGGGTATATTTTATCGGCTCATTTAAAAAAAACAATTGTAATTACAGCAGGTCGTTGGCTAAGTTGGCCAATTCGGATCTTTCTCCTTTTTCCAATTTGATATGTGCATAAAGGGGATGGTCTTTTACCCTATCAATCAAATAAGAAAGTCCGTTGCTTTGGCTGTCCAGGTAGGGAGTGTCAATTTGGAAAATATCCCCTGTGAAGATGATCTTGGTATTTTCTCCGGCCCTACTGATGATGGTCTTGATTTCATGAGGAGTAAGGTTTTGCGCCTCATCCACTATGAAGAAAATGTTCGAAAGAGACCTGCCTCTGATATAAGCCAAAGGCTGAATTACCAATTTCTCCTGATTGATCATTTCAGTGATCTTCTGATATTCTTTGTCAGATTCTTTGAACTGATTTTGAATGAATTTCAGGTTATCCCAAAGAGGCTCCATGTAAGGGTTCAATTTGGATTTGATATCGCCAGGGAGGTAACCGATGTCTTTGTTGCTGAGCGGAACAATTGGACGCGCCAGAAAGACCTGCTTAAAATCCCTCCTTTGCTCCAAAGCACCTGCCAAGGCCAACAATGTTTTTCCTGTACCAGCCACTCCTTGGATGGAAACAAGCTTAATTCTTGGGTTTAATATGGCATGAAGGGCAAAGGTCTGTTCTGCATTTTTCGGCTTGATGTTGTAGGCCAGTTTTTTATCCACCCTTTCCATGGTGTTGTCCTCGGAATTGAAATAAGCAAGGACAGAATTCTTTTCACTTTTGAGGATATAAAAAGCATTGGCCTTTCGCTTTCTTGTTCCCAAAACAGACTTTGCTTCTACCGAATGGCTTTCGTACAGGTTGTTGATGACATTCTGATCAATGCCATCTAGGTAATATTTTCCGGTATTTTCAAGTTCAGATATGTTTTTGATTTTCCCTGTTTCGTAATCCTCCGCATGAATATCCAGAGACTTCGCTTTAAGTCTCAGGTTAATGTCCTTACTGACAAGGATGACCTTTCTGTTTTTCTCTTTTTGCTGAAGATGGAGGGCCGCATTCAAGATTTTATGGTCGTTTTTTTCCTCTCCAAACACCAGGTTGGCATTGATGGAATTATCCGGATTCATCAAAACCTTGAAAAAACCTTTTGTCTTTCCATTCAAGGGTGTCCAATTGTGAATCATGTTATCCTTTGACAATTTATCCAACAAACGGATAAACTCTCTGGCTTCAAAATTCTTGGTGTCGTTGCCCTTTTTAAACTGATCGAGCTCTTCCAATACCGTAATCGGGATGACTACATCATGTTCCGCAAAGTTCATGATGGAGTTATGTGCATAGAGGATGACTGAGGTATCCAACACAAAAATTTTTCGGTCTTTATCGGATTTAGCTCTTGGCATAAGTTAAAATGTTACTGTATGATTATTGGGAATAATATAGAAATTTAAATATAGGATTACCAT
>NZ_JBGSXS010000304.1:0-4512 GCF_041751335.1 Aquiflexum sp. | reverse complement strand
ATTATTATACATCATTATCGCAGGCATAGTTGGCCTGGGATTGGGCGCTGTCATTGCAGGCCTTTTTATCCAAAACAATAACAAAAAGCTCGAGGCAGAAGCCAAGGAAAAAGCAAAAAGCATCATCCGTGAAGCGGAGATAACAGCAGAGGCCACCAAGAAAGACAGGATTTTGGAGGCAAAGGAAAAGTACCTGAGACTCAAGTCGGAGTTTGAAGAGGAGATGAACAAAAAGAAAAACATCATCCTTACCAACGAAAACAAAATCAAGCAACGGGAGCAGGTCATGTCCAAGGAATTGGAACAAATCAAAAGAAAAGAAGCCGAACTCGACAGCAAGAAAGAAAACCTCAGTGCACAATTACACGCAGTTCAAGTCAAAAAAGAGGAACTCGACAGGGTCACCAATCAGCGAATCTCGGATCTCGAAAAAATAGCAGCACTCACAAGAGAAGAGGCCAAAGACCAATTGGTCGAAATGCTCAAAGATGAGGCCACCACCAAAGCTTCCTCACAGATCAAGGATATCCTTGACAATGCCAAGCTTACAGCTACCAAGCAGGCCAAGAAAATAGTCTTGGATACTATCCAAAGAACGGCTACTGAGCATGCCATTGAAAATTGTGTTTCGGTTTTCAACATTGAAAGCGACGATGTCAAAGGAAAAATCATCGGTAGGGAAGGTAGAAATATCCGTGCTTTGGAAGCAGCTACCGGTGTGGAGATCGTAGTGGACGATACGCCTGAGGCGATCATTATTTCCGGCTTTGATCCGGTAAGGAGAGAAGTCGCAAGATTGTCTTTGCACAGATTGGTTCAGGATGGCAGGATTCACCCAGCAAGGATCGAGGAGGTAGTAGCCAAAACCGAAAAAAATATTGAAGAGGAAATTGTGGAGATAGGTGAAAGGACCTGTATTGAATTGGGAGTCCACGGATTGCATCCCGAACTGATCCGGATGATCGGCAGGATGAGGTTCCGTTCTTCATATGGACAAAACCTGCTGCAGCACTCCAAAGAAGTAGCCAAGCTTTGCGCTACCATGGCTGCTGAAATGGGCCTTAATGCCAAGTTGGCCAAGCGTGCTGGATTGCTGCATGATATCGGAAAAGTCTGGCCGGAAGAGGCTGAACTTCCCCATGCCGTCCTTGGTATGGAACTGGCCAAAAAATACAAGGAGCACCCTGAGGTTTGCAATGCTATAGGAGCCCACCACGATGAGATTGAGATGACTTCGATGATCTCTCCCATAGTTCAGGCTTCGGATGCCATATCAGGCTCAAGACCAGGCGCAAGAAGGGAAATCATGGACAGCTATATCAAGCGTCTAAAAGAGTTAGAAGAACTCGCCTTGGCCTTTGATGGTGTCAACAAATGCTTTGCCATGCAGGCGGGCCGTGAATTGCGTGTATTGGTAGATGCTGAGAACGTGGATGATGCCACTGCAAGCAAACTCTCCTTCGACATCTCCCAAAAGATCGAAAAAGAAATGCAGTATCCGGGGCAGATTAAGATTACGGTGATCAGAGAGATGAGGGCGGTGAATTATGCTAAATAAGTTGGGAGTTGGAAGTTGGAGGTAGGAAGTTTTTGGGGTGAAATATGCCTGATGACCGATGACGGATGTTAGGTAAGTTAAATCCTTAAGGTTCGTTATTTAGAACGAGCTTATAAAGACCTTGAAACTGAAAATTGACTCTAGTGCGTAGTGAAAAATATCTTATTTAGAGGCAGTTATTTAAAAAAGGGTTTCCTAAGTTTAAGGAGACCCTTTTTTCGTTATGAGGATTGATGGTAGATTTCCTTGTTTTTTTTCTAATCAATTTGGGCTATTATTCCAAATATGCTTTTGTGAAGTCAATAGACTTATTGATGTGAGTGGGGACACTCACATTGGCAGCGGTTTTGGAATTAAGTGACTCATTTAGGCAAAGAAAAGAAAAATGCCGTAGGCTTGACCGAAATAAGTGTGCCGGTAATTTATTGCTGGGATCAAGTAGATTCCACGATTCCAAAAGTACCGTAGGTACGAACGATTTAGAATAAAAAAGGAAATACTGTGATATAGGTGAAGGCAATCACTTCCGTAAAAGAACTCCTTGAAGTGAGTGAAGACACTCACTCTGGCGATAGCAGAGACCAGGCTTTCTGATGGTGGAGACACTCACATTGGCGACAGAATTAGCAAGGAAGAAGGAATAATGGTAATCTGAAATTTGAATTGTAAATTCAACCCATGTTCAGAAGGGGTTTGATTTTTACTTTATTTGGCGGCCTGATTAATTTGGGGCAGGAACTTTTGTTGTTACTGAAAATCAAATCAATCCATGATACCGATATACATGTTTTGGAGAAAAATTTCTCCTATTTCCGTAAACTCAATCCAAAACACAAAAAGGAATTCAAACGCCGCTTAGCAAGGTTTTTGGCCCAAAAAAAAATGATTCCTAGAGGCGGACTAAAGCAGGCAACCCGGGAAATGCAATTGCTGATAGGGGCTACTGCAGTCATGGTCACTTTTGGATTCAGAGGGGTTTCACTCAAGCATTTCAAAAAAATCCTGATCTATCCTGACAATTACTTTTCTACCATCAATCAACAGTACCATCAGGGCGAGGTCAATCCCAAACTTGGGGTAATTGTGCTGTCATGGAGGAATTTTGCAGAGGGGTTTATGTATCCCAATGACGGGGTCAATTTGGGCATCCATGAAATGGCCCATGCCCTCAAACTGGAAAATCAGATCCATTATAACAGAGAAAGTAATTTTTTCAATCCTGACCGTTGGGAGACTTACGCCAAACTGGCTGCTATGGAAATCCGCAAAATCCAATCGGGAGAAGCATCCATATTTAGGCCTTCTGCCGGGAAAAACAGCCATGAGTTTTTTGCAGTAGCTTTGGAAACATTCTTTGAAAAATCAGCCGAGTTAAAGGGCTATAATCAGGAATTTTATCAGGCACTGGTATTTTTGTTGAAGCAGGATCCTTTGGTTTTGGGAGGAAAGGAAAAAAGTACGCTTTAAACTTTTTTAAAACTGAACCTGTTTTTTTCATATATTAATGAAAAATACTCAGGTCATGGAAAAAATCGAAATTGAGGTGGATAAGCTAACTGCGGCCAAGTGGGATACAGTTGACTTGGTGAAAAAAAAAGAAATTTCAAGGAAGATCAGCCAATTGTTAAAGGTAAGTCTGAACAAAGATAAGGTTGATTTTTGGGCTTTTGTGGACGAAATTCGAAATGAAGCCAAAGCTAACGGACTTACAGAGGAGGAACTTGAAAAGATATTGAATGAATGATGGTTTTAGATTTTTATTAGATACTAACGTATTGGTGAGTGTCATTTTATCACCAAATAACTCCAGTAGATTAGCTTTGGAAAAAGTATTCAATAATGGCCTATTATTATTTAGTCATGAAACAAAATCCGAGCTTTTAGAGGTATTAAATCGTAAAAAATTTGACAAATATGTTCCATTGGAAAAAAGAGTGAAATTTGCTGAAAGACTATTTGCTTTTTCAAAGGAACTAAATGTTTTGGGTTCATTTAAGATATGTAGAGATCCAAGAGATGATAAATTCTTAAATTTGGCATTAGAAGGAAAAGTAGATTTTATTATTTCTGGAGACAAAGATTTGCTCGATCTGAATCCTTATAATGGGATTTCAATTTTAAGTCCATCTGAATTTCTAATTCAAAAATTAGACTAAACTATACCAGCGGTATTGCCATCCTTTTAATTTTTCACCTATTTCGCTACCAATAGAAACTTCCATTTATGAACATCAAGACCTTCTTCCCACTATTGGTATTTTTTCTAACCAATCAAATCATCATTGCCCAAACCATACAGCCGCAATACCAAAAGCAGGTGGAGGAATTGGCTAAAAAACCTACGGTCCAAAAAGCCTTTGATTACATTAAATCCATCGATGATCAGACCATCAAGGATATGATATTCTTGACGGAGATACCTTCACCATCTTTTCATGAAAAGGAAAAAGGTTTGGCTTTTGCTGAATTGTTAAGAAAAGCAGGGGCAGATTCAGTGTGGATTGATGAGGTTGGCAATGTCATCGGAAAGCGAAAAGGCACCAAGTCAAAGAAGACCATTCTTGTCGAGGCCCACTTGGATACGGTATTTCCTTTTGGTACAGATGTAACAGTCAAGCAGAAAGGAGACACACTTTTTGCCCCGGGAATTGGGGATGCGACAAGGTCACTTTCTGTGGTGATTGCTTTGGTCAAGACTTTCAATCAGTTTGATATCCGCACAGAGCATGATATCTGGTTTGCAGGAACAGTAGGGGAGGAAGGATTGGGAGACCTTTATGGGGTGAAGCATCTTTTTAGGGAAGGCGCACAGCCTTTGGCAGCCCATATTGCCATAGATGGTGGGGGATTGGAAGATATAGTAAACGGTGGCATTGGTTCGCTGAGGTACAAGGTCATGTTCAAAGGTTCAGGAGGGCACTCTTATGGTGCATTTGGAATAGGTAATCCCCATA
>NZ_JBGSXS010000303.1:0-5985 GCF_041751335.1 Aquiflexum sp. | reverse complement strand
TAATGAGGTTTTTAGATGCGAGAGACGAGATGCGAGAGACGAGATTTTGGACTTTGTGAATAGATGTGAGAAACGAGAGCAGAGAGATTAGATTTGTTAGATTTCAAACTGATTTTTAATTAGTAGGGATTAGATTCTACCGTTGCTTTGAATCCTATAATCATTTTTTGGATTTCATCAAGATCTTGGTTTAAATCATCAAATTGATCCTGATCCAAAAGACCGACTCGATTGGCAATAATCGTCTGTGTTTCGAGTTCGAAACTTTCACCTAAACTGATATCCAGACAATTTGTGAAAGCTTTGGAAGAGTTTCTAGCTGATCCTTCAGCAACATTTGAGGGTATGGAGACACTAGATCTTCTCATTTGTGAAGTCATTCCAAACTTTTCTTCAGAAGGAAAAGTACCTGTCATTTGGTATACCTTAACTGCCAAATCAACAGATTTTTGCCATACTTTGAGGTTTTTAAAATTGTGTTTTAACTTCATGATTAAAAGGTTTATAGTGTTAACAATGTCAAATATCTATAATATCTATTCTCATTTATTTACTCTAACTTCTCGCTTCTCGTCTCTCGCTTCTCGTCTCTTGTTTCTTGGCTATCCTTTCTCGCCTCTCGTCTCTCGTCTCTCGCTTCTCGTCTCTCGCTTCTCGCCTCTCGTCTCTCGCTTCTCGTCTCTTGTTTCTTGGCTATCCTTTCTCGCCTCTCGTCTCTCGCTTCTCACTTCTCGCTTCTCACTTCTCACTTCTCGCCTCTCCAATCCTAATTTCTAAGTGGCTTCCCTTTAAACAGAATACTATGTATCCTCTCCAAAGTCTTCTTCTCACCTGTCAGGCTGAGGAAGGCTTCTCTTTCAAGGTCGAGGAGATATTGTTCGCTAACTTCTGTTGGAGAAGAAAGGTCTCCTCCAGACATTACCCAGCCCAATTTTCTGGCGATTTTGGCATCATGTTCCGAGATATATTTGCCATAAAGCATTCCGGTAATGCCGGCTTCAAATAGGGCCAAGGAAGTTTTACCGAGAACTTTGATATTGGTCTGCTGCACAGGTTGGGTATATCCAGCATCATAAAGAGCAAGAACTTTTGCCTTTGCATCAGCCAATTGTCTCTTTCGGTTCAATGTAATGGTGTCTTTCACCTGAAGGTATCCCAAACCCCTTGCTTCGGCTGCTGAGGTGGATACTTTGGCAGTAGCGATGTTCATAAAATACTCCTGCAACCTATTCAATTCCACATCTCCTGCTTTGGCTTCGTTGGAAAATCTAAGGGTCATCTCCTTGGTACCTCCTCCGGCCGGAATCAGCCCAACGCCGAATTCCACCAGACCCATATACAGTTCAGCATGCGCCTGTACGGCATCTGCATGCAGTGAAAGTTCACACCCACCACCCAAGGCCATATTGTGTGGTGCTACCACTACAGGCACGGAAGAATATCTCGCACGCATCATGGTATTCTGAAAGCCTGCAATCATCAAGTTGATTTCATCAAATTCCTGATCACCGGCAAACATGAAGAGCATGGCCAGATTGGCACCGGCAGAAAAGTTTCCACCTTCATTACCAATTACCAATCCTTTGTAGGATTTTTCAGCCATGTTGATGGCGGTATTAATTCCTTCAATCACTTCCTGTCCTATTGCATTCATTTTGGTATGGAATTCCAAACCGATAACATCATCACCAAGGTCAAAGACTGTGGCACCTGCATTGCCCCAAAGTTTTTTATTTGCTGCTTTGAGTGTATCCAGGATGATATAATCTTCTATACCTGGAATCGTTAGATATGATTTTGAAGGAATATCGTAATATTTCTTTTGTCCGTTTTCTACTTTATAGAAGGAATCATTTCCCATTTCCAACATTTCATGAACCCATTCAGCAGCCTTTTCGCCGGAGGCTTCCATTTTTTCAACCGTATCTTTTACGCCAAGAATATCCCATGTTTCGAAGGGACCCAATTCCCAGCCAAATCCGGCAGAGACTGCTTGATCTATTCTATAAAGCTCATCTGAAATTTCCGGGATTCTATGGGAGGCATATTTGAATAGGTCATAAAAAGAAGTCCGATAAAATTCTCCTGCCCGATCATCAAAATTGACCAAGAACTTGATTCTCTTTTTGAGGTCATCAATTTCCTTGGAAGCTTCCAAAGCCTTGAATTTTGGCTTTTCGACATCCTTGTATTCAAAAGTTTTGAGATCCAGTTCTTTGAGTTCCTTGGTTCCGTCTTTGTGGCGGATCATTTTAAAATAACCCTGACCTCTTTTATCCCCCCACCATTTATTGTCATAAAGTACTTTTACAATATTTGGCAATTGGAATTTATCCCTTGATTCATCATGGGTAAGGGTTTTGTACAGGTTATTGGCCACATTCACCGTAGTATCCAAACCTACCACATCCATGGTACGGAATGTAGCCGACTTGGCCCTGCCAATGATTGGACCAGTCAATTTATCGACCTCAGAAACCCCCATACCCATTTTTTCAATGGCATGCATTCCTGAGATGATGGCATAAACTCCAATTCTATTGGCAATAAAAGCAGGTGTATCTTTACAGAGAACGGTTTCTTTGCCCAAGAATCTGTCTCCATAATCCATCAGAAAATCAACAATATCAGGATTGGTTTTTGGTCCCGGGATAATTTCCAATAACCTCAAATAACGCGGGGGATTGAAAAAGTGTGTTCCGGCAAAATTAACCTGAAAATCCTCAGACCTTCCCTCACACATCAGGTGCATAGGAATCCCGGAAGTATTGGAGGTTATCAAAGTTCCCGGTTTTCTGTGTTTTTCTACTTTTTCAAAAAGTGACTTTTTGATATCCAACCTTTCCACTACTACTTCAATGACCCAATCATAATCTTTGATCTTGGGAAGGTCATCATCAAAATTTCCTGTTGTAATCTTGGAAACAAAAGCCGCGTCATAAAGTGAGGCAGGTTTTGATTTCAAGGTATTATCGAGGGCTGTGTTGACCAATCTGTTTCTGACGGCTTTGTCATTAACAGACAGACCCTTTTTCTTTTCCTCATCATTGGGTTCATTGGGGACAATGTCAAGCAATAAGACCTGCACGCCAATATTGGCAAAATGGCAGGCTATTCTTGACCCCATCACACCGGAACCCAAAATCGCTACTTTCTTGATTGTTCTTTTCATGTGTCTTTTGTTGGATTTAGAGTTCGTACAGATTTTCGTACTCATTGGGGTTTATAGTTTCTGATTGTATGTTTTCTATGACTTGATTGATCTTTTGGAACACCCTAAAGAAGTCACTCAATTCCTGTTCACTGACCACATCCCGTACTTGTTCATTAAATTCCATAATGGTCTTGACGGAAATTTCTTTTTTTCGCTTTCCTTCAGGTGTCAGGAAAATCCTAACAGAACGTTTGTCAATAGGATCGGGCTTTCTAAAAATCAACCCTTTTTCATCCATGCTTTTGAGCATCCTGGTCAGGCTTCTCGCCTCCAATCCCATCAAAGGGGCTATTTTGGTTGCAGGGGTACCCTCTTTAGAATTGATATTAATCAATACAAATCCGATGGCTGTTGTAAAATCTTCCTGAACAGCTTTTTGATTATACATTCTTGAAATGGCATGCCAAGCACTTTTAATGTGGTAATCAACTGTTTCTTCTCGCTTCATAGGTGTTTTTTTGATACGACTAAGTTAAGAAAAATATTGTATGCATGCATACTAAATACGAAAAAAGTTATGCATGCATAATAAATAAATCATTTAAAAAAGATTCATAAAAAAAACTATATTCTGAATATTTACAGAATATAGTTTATATAAATGGTTATAATAGGATTTACATCAAAAATTCAAAATATGATTTTGTGAAAAATATTCCCTATGCATAAAGCTCCTCTATATCTCTTGCAAATTTTTGATGAATAATTTTCCTTTTCAATTTCATAGTAGGTGTCAACTCACCTGTATCGATTCCCCATTGGGTATTGAGTACTTTGAATTTCTTCACCTGTTCCCATTTTCCAAAATACTTGTTGAGTTCATCAATTTCTTTTTGGTATTTATCCAAAATTTCAGGCTTTTTTAGCATTTCCTCATCATTGGTATAAGGTATATCTTTGTGTTTACACCAGTCTTTCAAGCCTTGTAGATTTGGAACAATCAATGCGGCAGGATAATTTTTATTTTCTCCCACAACAATAACCTGATCAATAATAGGCGATTCCTTATACTTATTCTCCATGGGCTGGGGGGCGATATATTTACCGCCTGATGTTTTGAACATCTCTTTTTTTCTATCGGTAATTTTAAGATAATTGTGATTATCCAATTCGCCGATATCCCCTGTGTGAAACCATCCGTCCGGTTCGAGCACTTCAGCAGTCAGGTCAGGTTGTTTATAATATCCCTGCATAATATTTGGACCTTTAGCCAAGATTTCACCATCAGGAGCAATTTTTACTTCAACATCTTTAACAAGTTTTCCAACCATACCTATACGGATATCCTTAAGGTTGCAAATTGATGCAGAAATTACAGGTGAAGTTTCTGTAAGGCCATATCCTTCACAAACAGGAATCTGAGCTGACCAGAATACCCTTGCCAATCTTGGCTGAAGCGCAGAAGCTCCTGAATTGATCTGCATTATATTTCCGCCTAAAGCTTCTCTCCATTTACTGAAAATGATTTTATTGGCCATTTTCAATTGAAAATTATACCATCCTCCTTGATCTTTATTCGGTTCATATTTCAATCCGAGATTAAGCGCCCAAAAAAACAAAGATTTTTTTATACCAGTAAGTTCATAGCCTTTGGAAACTATCTTGTCATAAACCTTTTCCAATAAGCGTGGTACGGTATTGAATACATGTGGTTGAATCTCTTTGAGGTTATCCCCAATGGTTTCCATACTTTCTGCATAATAGATAGATATACCCATGTACAAAAAGCAAAAAGATCCTGTCCTTTCGTAAATATGGCAAAGTGGAAGGAAACTTAATGCCTTTGAAGTTCCCTTAGGAACAATCAAACGATCTTCGATGGCCAAAAGATTATGTAAAACATTTCCATGAGTCAACATTACTCCCTTTGGACGTCCGGTTGTGCCTGAAGTATAAATGATAGTAAAAAGGTCATTTGTTTTGATCGTTTCTTTTATCGAATCTAATTCTGCAATATTTCCTGATTGACCTGATAACATGAAGTCTTCCCAATAATCACATCCTGATATTTTATCAAAAGAAAAAATTTCCACATCCATTTCTTTGGCTGCTTCTTTTGCTTTTCCATAGATTTCTTCATCACCTACAAAAACCTTTTTGACTTCAGCATGATTGAAAATATAATTGTAATCTTCAGCTGATATGGTGGGGTACATCGGTACCGATATTGCCCCAATTTGTTGTAATGCCAGATCAACAAAATTCCATTCTGGCCTGTTGTTAGAAATGATAGCTACTTTATCATCGCGCAGGATTCCTGATTTCAAAAATGCTAGACTTAGATTGTCAACAATTGTTTTCAGATCTCTTGAAGAATACTTTTTCCATTGACCGTTAATTTTTTGCGCCAAGGCATCTTCTTTATCATAATTGGCAATCTGATAATTAATCAAATCAAATAGTCTGCTGATCTGCATGTTATTTTAGGTTATTGGAAAGAGTGTCAAATTATAAAAAAGACCTCAGTTATCCAAAAGCCAAAATGATGAGTTTATTCACAGCTTTATATATATATTATTTTATTTAATTAAATAAATCTATTACTGTTATTAAGGTGTGGATTTGTTAGTAAGTTTTGCTGATTTAATAGTCAACATTCATAATTCCTTTTATTAATCATTTGTTCACATTTTCTTAACATGGAATTTATCGTCAAGTTCTTGATTTCATATCCTTTATATTATTGCAAAAAAATTATGTGGATTAGTTCATTGTAGATAATCACTGATAAGATTGTGTGAATGGGAATGTTTATAAGTGTGGATGAGTAG
>NZ_JBGSXS010000302.1:0-21279 GCF_041751335.1 Aquiflexum sp. | reverse complement strand
TATATTTACAGGTTATTGCTCACTTCTGAAAAAGATGGTTCCTCAGACACCAAGAGCGGAAAAATTATTATTCAATGAAACTACAAATAAGAACCTTAATTGCCCCGACCATTTTTTCATGGTTTTTTCTTTTGTCCAATCTTTCTCAAGGACAAACAGGCCCGATAATTTCAGGACAAGATCCTGATAGAAGGGTGATTACCACCGCTGTGCCTTTTCTCAATTTCGCTCCTGACAGCAGACATTCTGCCATGGGTGATGCGGGGGTAGCTACCAGTCCGGATGCTTTTTCGGCACATTGGAATGCAGGTAAGCTGGCTTTTATTGAAGATGAAATGGGCTTCTCACTTTCATATTCCCCATGGTTGGGAAGATTGGTGAATGATATGTCGCTCAGTTATTTGACAGCCTACAAAAAAATCGATGAAGTATCTGCATGGGGTTTTGACATGAGGTATTTCAATATGGGAGACATTATCCAAACCGGCCTGCTGGGTCAGGAATTGGGAGAGTTTACTCCTCGGGAAATTGCCATTGGAGGAACATATTCAAGAAAACTTTCAGACAAATTGGGACTTGGTATCTCCGCAAGGTTTATCCATTCCAATCTTTCCGGAAATGTGTCTTCGGTGGGTGGTGCTGAAAGTAGACCGGGTATATCTGTGGGAACTGATGTTGGTATCTATTATAACACGGAAGTCTTATCCGGTGATAAAATTGGACTCTGGTCTTGGGGAGCAACCATTACCAATATTGGTCCTAAACTCACCTACAATAGTGCTGATGATTTGGATTTCATCCCGACAAATTTGAGAGTTGGTACAGCCTACATGATGAATTTGAATGATTACAATTCCTTAACGTTTACTTTGGATTTAAATAAGTTGCTTGTTCCTTCTCCTCCGATTTTTGCAACAGATGAAAATGGAGCCTTAATTCCTGATGGAGAGGGCGGTTTTGAAATTGAGAGAGGAAGAAATCCTGACAGGCCATTGCTTTCCGGTATCTTCGGATCTTTTAATGATGCTCCTGATGGTTTCAGAGAAGAAATGCAAGAGGTAATGGTTTCATTTGGTATGGAATACTTGTACAGTGAGACATTTGCACTTAGAGCTGGATATTTCTACGAAAACCCCAATAAAGGTGGAAGAAG
Source organism: Aquiflexum sp. (assembly GCF_041751335.1). Classification (GTDB taxonomy): domain Bacteria; phylum Bacteroidota; class Bacteroidia; order Cytophagales; family Cyclobacteriaceae; genus Aquiflexum. Next base: position 20,126 of record NZ_JBGSXS010000302.1, on the reverse strand, counting down.
GTATTTTACCATGGGTGTTGGAATTGTATACAAAGAACTTGGATTTGATTTTTCCTACCTCGTACCACAGCAACAAAACCATCCATTGGCTGAAACTTTAAGATTATCCCTTTCCTACAACATCCCCCGTAAATGATTTTAGATAGGTCAACAGCACCGGGATTTCAGATCCCAAAAGAAATAAGTTTTCCAACCCCAATAATCAGGACTCTTTCAAATGGAGTCCCGATTTATTTTATACCTACCCCTGAAATAGATGCCATCAAACTTGAAATCTGTGCAGATACAGGTTTGACAGATAAAAACTTTGACAAAAAACTAGTACCCTCCTTCACCTTGCAAATGGTGATGGAAGGAACCAAAACCAAAAATGCAGCTGAACTTGATGATTTTTTTGACACCTATGCGACAGAGGTAGAGCCACAATTGGGCTTTGAACATCAGGGGCTTTCACTCCTGACCACAAAAAAACATTTCAAAACAGTATTGCCTGTTTTCAGGGAATTGTTGACCGAAGCTGTTTTTCCAGAAAAAGAACTGCTCAAAAGAAAAAAACAAAAAGCCCTCAGCATTAGCATCCATAGAGAACAGAATGGGCATAGGGCGTCCTCATTGTTTAGAAAGGCATTATTTGGTGAAAATCATTCGTACGGCCAAATTGCTGAGGAAACAGATGTGGACTTGTTTGGAAGTGAAGACTTAGAGGAATACTATCACCATAAGCTTTGGACCAATCCCGAAATATTTCTAACAGGTAATATTGGAGAAGAGGAAATGAATGCTATTGTTAAGGCATTTGAAAATTTACCGGTCAGGTTAACTCCCCAATCCGATAGCGATCCTTTCAATATTCCATCCCATAAAATCCGGGAAGAAAAAGAGAAATCCGTACAAAGCAGTCTCCGGATTGGATGCCACATGATTTCCAAAACTCACCCTGATTACCACCATCTATTGATTTTTAACACGATTTTAGGGGGCTATTTTGGATGCAGGTTAATCAAAAATATCAGGGAAGACAAAGGCTATACTTATGGCATCAGCAGCAGCCTTGGAGGTTTGAAGACAGCTGACTACTGGATTGTCATGGCAGATGTGATCAAAGAATTTTCTAACAAGGTCATTGAAGAAGTGTACCATGAAATCCAAACCTTGCAAAATATACCTGTGCCAGTTGATGAAATGGAAACCGTAAGGAATTATATGGTGGGAAAATTGCTGACTCAATTCAGTTCTAGCTTTGATCTGATAGGGCGTTTTAAATCCATCCATCAGGCAGGTCTTGACTTTTCTTTTTTTCAAGCCCAACTCGAACATATACTCAGTTTCAATCAGGAAGTTATCATGGCTGTGGGTAAAAAATATTTCAAGAAAGAAAATATGGTTGAAGTTATTGTGGGCTGATTTTTTTCAGTACCGCATAAATGGTAGAAAAATCCCATCTTTTTTGACACCATTTTTTGTACCATTCAAATGTCTTTCCACTTGCATTCAATTCTCCTGCCAAAGCCAAAAATCCCTCTGCCACATCAAAATTGGCTGACCAAAGGGCATGTTTTGTTTCAAACATTACCCGTTGAAGTAATGCCTTATTCTCTTTGGGAGAACGGTTCATAGTTTTTATTTTTTGACATACCTTCAAAGTAGATGGCAGCATAATGGAGTTTCGAGAAGAATACTGTGTGGCAGCAAAAGATTTTGAATGAATCCTTTTTTTCACACCTATATGGTTGGAAAATACAAATGGGTATTTTCTTGCCAATCTGACCATGATATCGAAATCCTCATAACTCAGGTCCTCATCATATCCACCTTCTCTCCGGAAAAGATCTGCATCAAAAACCAAAGAAACTGAGGGAACAACATATTTTCTCACCAGATCTCTGTATATGTCCCCTACCCTAATTTTTTGTTTCAGCTTCCCTCTAAAATTCCGCTTATAAAAAGTGTTTTCATGTCCCTTTTCATCTATCAAAAGTACATCGGAAAAGCAACAAGCCGAACCCAAAAAATCCTGAAGCTTGATCACTGCTAACCTGATGTGGTCTTTTGTAAGCATGTCATCTCCGGAAAGGTCAACGAGGTATTTACCATTTGCCCGAGAAAATGCCTCATTGAATGACTTACAATAAGGAAGTGAACCTTCTCTAAAAATGACCTTAAGCGGGAAATCAAGATTATGCTTTGCTATCCAATCTTGAATGACCACAGGCGAAGTGTCGGAACTTCCGTTGTCCACTATTATCAATTCAATATTTGAATAATCCTGAGTTCTCACACTTTCCAAAGCAAACTTAACAAATTGCTTCTGATTAAATGCGGTGAGAATAATGGTGACAAGTGGATTCCCTTCCATAAATAAAAATGAATTTTTATGTCTTCTCAGCAGTTGATGTTTATCAAGTAAACAAAATCTAATTTACAGCTTTACTTGAATAGTTTTGTCATACTTTTTTTATTTGTTCATTAGGGAAAATACTGGAATATTAATTTCCGGTAGTTTATTTGTCCTGATATAAAAAATAGAATCCCTGTATCAAATTACAAACCTTGGAAAAAAAAGACACATACTTGACTCTTTCAGATAATTCAGAAGGACTTTACAAGGAAAAAGGAAGCAAATTCCTATCATTTGCGTTTCCTGTTTCTAACGAGGATGAGATAAAGGAAAAGCTCGATTTTCTAAGAAAAGAATATTATGATGCACGGCACCATTGTTACGCCTATATATTGGGCAAGGACAAAGTAATATTCCGTGCGAATGATGACGGAGAGCCCAATCATTCGGCAGGAGATCCTATACTCGGTCAGATCAGGTCTAATGAACTCACCAATGTACTGATTGTAGTTGTGAGGTATTTTGGAGGGGTAAAGTTGGGAGTAGGTGGATTGATTTCAGCTTATAAAATCGCCGCTGCGGAAGCCATATCAAATAATAATATAGTTGAGGCAATTGTGAAAAAAAAGGTCTTGCTTCAATTTGACTATTTGTCAATGAATGATATCATGAAAGTGATCAAGGATTTTGACCTAGAAATAATCAGCCAACATTTTGACAATAATTGTAAAATGTCATTATTAGTCAGGGAAGGGGTGTTAAATGAAATCAATTCAAAATTTGAAATTATGGAAGGTGTGGAAATGACTATTTATTAAAGGTTCCTTCCAGATATCCTTGATAGCTCAGTTTATTGAAAATTTCCAGACAGGCCCATGCATCCGTTGCAGCATAGAGCATTTGTTTCTCTGTAAGTACCTGTGCTTCCCAATTGGATACTTGTTCTGATTTTGAGATCCTGACATTTAGGACCATTGCAGCTAAGTTTCTTACACCTACATTTTCGAAACCCACTCTTTTGAGTTCCTCATTAAGATCATAAAAACTCTGAGGTGCAAATTTTTCTCTAAGCTTGCTGAGTGCTTTGAGATCATCTCTGACTGCAGCACCAATTTTGACAATCTGTTTTGTTTCAAGCAATTCTATGATGGAACCGGGCATGCCTATCTGATTGACCCTGATCAAAAATGCTATATCCTTAGTCGCTAATTGTAAAAGTGCAACCTGATGTTGATTGCCCTTGGTAAATGAAGGCCTGGTTTCAGTATCAAATCCTATAAGACTTTCTCCTGAAAGCACTTTGAGCACATCCACTATCTGAGTGGGCTTATTTACTAATACTATTTCTCCCTCAAACTGTCCCAAAGGCAAGTCCATGATTTCAGTTTTTGAGATTTTTTTTGGAATCATACCGCAAACTCCTTTTTAATTTCCAACATTTCCTCTTCACTATAAAAATTGATGCCCCATTTCAAATAACCGAATAAGATGGTCATAAATGGACTGATGATATTGAAAAAGCAATAGGGCGCATACGTCAAAGTGGCCACTCCCAAGACAGAAGCCTGAGTCGCACCACAAGTATTCCAAGGAATCAATACAGAAGTCACTGTCGCACTGTCTTCCAAAGTCCTACTGAGATTTTCAGGCTTCAACCCTCTTTTTCTATAAATATCCGCATACATTCTTCCTGGTACCAATATTGCTAAATACTGATCAGATGTCGTAACATTGAAGAAAACACAAGTCGCCGCTGTTGAGGCTATCAGAGAACCAACTGAATGGACTTTCCTGATTACCGCTTCTGCCAATACCCTTAACATTCCACTTTCTTCCATAATTCCTCCGAATGCCATGGCGCATACGATCAACCAAATAGTATTCAACATTCCTGCCATCCCTCTTGTGATCAACAATTCATTTACTACATCGTTCGAAGTGACAACACTTATTTGACCGTAAAGTGCCATCATGACAGCTTTAAAAGACTGGTATACCATACTTGAACCAGACTCATTGGCTATAAGTCTGATTACTTCAGGTTGGAAAATGATGGCAAAAACTCCCCCAAGAAGAGCGCCGGTGAGTAAAGCAGGTACAGCGGGTACTTTTTTGATAATCATTCCAATTACCACCAATGGGACGATAAACAACCAACCATTGATATTAAAATTTTCCAAAATAACAGCAGAAATCTCTTTGACCTGACCGACAGAACCTTCCGCGCCGGATGTAAAACCGATAATCCCAAAAATAATCAAAGTAATAATCATGGTGGGAAATGTAGTTTTGGTCATATGGCGGATATGGGTAAACAAATCTGTTCCAGCCATTGCAGGTGCTAAATTTGTGGTGTCTGACAATGGAGACATTTTATCACCAAAATAAGCTCCTGATATGATTGCTCCTGCGATTAAACCTTCTTCAAAACCCAATGCTCTTCCGATTCCAAGCAATGCAACACCCACCGTTGCAACAGTTGTCCAACTACTGCCTGTGGCAATCGACACAATGGCACTCACGATACAAGCCGCAATAAGAAAAATAGTGGGATTCAAAATCTGTAATCCATAATAAATCATGGCAGGAACAATCCCACTGATCATCCATGTACCGGCAAGAGATCCTATGAGCAGCAGAATTAAAATGCTTGACATGGCAGAGGATATGCTTTTGACAATGCCATCCTGAAGTATCTCCCATTTGATATTAAGCCTGAATACTGCTACCAAAGCAGCTACCGCAGATGATATGACCAATACCATTTGATTTGAACCTGAAAGTCCCTCTGTACCAAATATCCAAATATTGATGACCAGTAAAACAATAAGAAAAGCGATCGGAAATAATGCTTCTGGTATTGAGGGTTCCTTATGTTTATTTATCATCAAAGGTTATTTAGAAAATTTTAAAATTTGAATTTAGTGATTTTTTGGAATATTACACTTTTGATATTTGCGTTACCAAATCCCCTGCCGTCTCCCATCCTATGGCCACACCCATCCCTCCTAATCTGACAGCCAATCCAACATTCTTATTTATCATCTTCACTATAGGGGTTTTTGAACTGCCAAAGGCCATGATTCCGGCCCATTCCATTTCAAATTCAGGTGATGTTCCCGGAGTGATGATTTCACTATAGGTTTTTTTTAAATAATCTCTGATTTTATAATTAACAACCAAATCGGTGCTCTGTTCACCCTCGAAATCCATATTTCTTCCCCCTCCCAACAATATCCTATTGTCAACATTCCGAAAGTAAACATAGCCTTTATCAAAATGAAAAGAACCTGTCCAGGGAATTGTCTTGGGGAGTTTTTTGGTCACCATAACCAATCCCCTACCGGGCAAAATATCCAATTGAGGAATTAGACTTTTGGAAAATGCGTTAGTACAGACAGCTATTTTCTGTGATTTGAAAGTAATCCCACTTTCTCCGTCCCGCACAGTGACTTCACTCTTTTCAATATCCAAATGCTTGACTTCGGAACCAGTCAATATCTTTACATTCAATTGCTGACACCTATCCCATAACGATTGAATAAATCTTCCTGTATCCAATTCACCTTCATATTTGTTTTGGATTACTTTCAGGACATTTTTTGAAAATCCGAATTTTGAAATATCCTTTATTTCCTCAAAAACAGAATCCCCGAATAAAGGGAACAAAAGTTTATTGATCCTATCAAGTTGATTCAATTCAGCAATTTCATTTTCAGTTATCAATTCAAATCCACCTGTTGCCTGATATCCTAATGCCTCATCTCCAAACTCTTCTCTGATGGCACAAAGTCCTGAATATCTTTTTTTCACTAGATCGAGAACCTCTTGTTCAGTCTGGTGGTTAAGATCATCCAAAATTTCCGTAATACTCCCAAAACAGGCAAAACCTGCATTCTTGGTACTCGCTCCACTGGGAAACAATCCCCGCTCTAGAACCATTACCTTTTTATCTGAAAACTGTTTCTTGTACTGTATTGCGGCAGAAAGTCCTACAATTCCACCTCCGATTACAATCAGATCAAAATCCAAAAAGTGCTTCTTTTCCCAAAAACTTAACATTTATTTTTTCCAGATTAGAGATATTTGAGGCTATTTATTAATTTAATGCAGATATTCCAAAATTTGCTTATCTCTTTATTCTGACCCAATGATAATCCAGAACACTAAAACCCCAATGATACCATGAGAAAAATAGACGAACTTTTGTTGGAGTATGGCCAAAGCCATCAAAATGAAACAAACAAAACGATACATTGGATTTGTGTACCTGCAATCTTCTTCAGTATAGTGGGATTGGTTTACAGCTTACCATCAGAACAATTGTCAGGTATGTTACCTTTTTCACAAGGTTTTGCAAATTGGGCAACTATAATTTTGATTTTGGTCCTCTTCTACTATGCCTCCTTATCCCTTCCATTGGCCTTAGGCATGTTTTTTTTCTCTGCACTCTGTATTGCTTTGGCCAATTTAATTGATCTGATATCGCCGGTCCCTTTATGGGCTGTGAGTTTGATCATTTTTAGTTTAGCTTGGATTTTTCAATTTTACGGACATAAGATAGAGGGTCAAAAACCTTCCTTTTTCAAAGACCTTCAATTTTTGTTGATAGGTCCGGCTTGGTTGATGCATTTTATTTATAAAAAGCTTGGGTTGGCTTATTGATTTCTAATAAATGGGGTTTATTAAAATCTGAAATTGTATTTTTGGCCTTATTCAATTCAATCACAATACCTTTCTTTTATGTTATCTTTCCTTCTAGCTTCAGTTGAATTGCCAATGTTATCAGATATAGTCCTGATTTTTGGACTTGCTACATTGGTGATTTTGCTCTTTATGAGGCTTAAAATCCCCACCATCATCGGGTTTTTGTTTACCGGTGCGATTGCAGGGCCTTATGGTTTATCGTTGGTCCAGGCTTCTACCACAGTCGAGGTTCTTTCTGAAATAGGAGTAATTCTTTTGCTTTTTGTCATCGGAATGGAATTTTCCTTAAAAAGTCTTCTTTCTATAAAAAAAGCGGTTTTTATAGGCGGGTCATTGCAGGTCTCCATTACTATTTTGGTCACTACTTTTATTTCCTATTTTTTGGGTTTTGATTGGAATGTAGCCGTTTTTATCGGTTTTCTTTTCTCTTTAAGCAGTACTGCTATTGTACTAAAGCTTTTACAGGAAGGAGGACAGGTCAATACCATTCCCGGCCGGACCACTTTGGCCATTTTGATTTTCCAGGATGTGGTAATTGTACCATTGATGCTGTTCACTCCGATGCTTGCGGGAGAGAGTGACAACATTGCCTTGTCGCTGTTCTTGATGGCAGTAAAAGGAGCTTTGGTTATCTTGATTACCATCGTCAGTGCCAAATACCTTGTGCCCAATCTCTTGTTCAGGATAGCGAAATCCAAAAATGAAGAATTGTTTTTATTGAGTATTATAGTAATCTGTTTCGCTGTTGCCTATCTGACTTCCTTATTGGGACTTTCTTTGGGTTTGGGAGCATTCTTAGCAGGACTAATCATCAGCGAATCCGATTATAGCCATCATGCTACTGGAAAAATCCTTCCATTTAGAGAAGTATTCCTTAGCTTTTTCTTTGTTTCTGTGGGTATGTTGTTTGACATTACTTTCCTGTTTTCCCACATTTTTGTCATCATCGGACTGACGCTTCTGACATTTGTCGTCAAGTTTGTAATCGTATCCATATCTGTAAGGGCAATTGGACAGGGATTTAAGGAAGCATTTATGGTTGGCTTTTCGATTTTTCAAGTCGGTGAATTTTCGCTTTTACTGGCCAAAGTAGGGATGACATATAGTTTGTTTGATGATGAAACCTATCAGTATTTTCTGGCGATTTCTATCATGACCATGGCTGTTACTCCCTTTATTCTGAAAAAAAGGGAAGAATTGGCTTGTGGGATTCTCAATTTACCCTTGCCCAGCAGACTGAATAAAAGGTTTGGAAATGAAAATATTCCTGAACCTTCATTGGAAGATGAAACCCTGAAGGACCATCTGGTGATCATTGGATTTGGACTAAATGGACGCAATCTTTCCAAGGCCGCAAAATCAGCGGATATCCCCTATGCCATTATTGAAATGAATCCAGAGACGGTGCGGGCAGAGGTATTGAAAGGAGAACCTATTATGTATGGTGATGCTGCAAATGAATCCGTACTTGAACACATACAGATACACAAAGCAAGAGTGGCGGTTATAGCCATTTCCAATGCCGATGCTACAAAAAGAATTATTGCTACCATCCGACACATCACTCAAAATCCTTATATCATCGTAAGAACAAGATATGTCAATGAAATGGAAGAAAACCGTAAACTCGGTGCTGACGAGGTTATTCCTGAGGAATTCGAAACCTCGATTGAAATATTTAACAGGGTCCTTCACAAATATCTTGTAGCTAGACATGATATAGAGGAATTCACCGCTGATGTCAGATCGCATAATTACCAAATGTTCAGGGGCACCACAGATGTAACTTCTAGGTTTAAAATAGATTTGCCTGAAATTAATTTCGTAAGTATCAAGGTTGAAAAGGACACTGGATCTTTCATTAATATTTCGATCAAAGAAGCCCGAATAAGGGAGGTAGCCGGGGTAAATGTAGTAGCTATCAAAAGAGGTAATAAAACCATCACGGAAATCACCGGTGACCAAAAGCTAAAGCTTGGGGACACTGTCTATGTGGTGGGAAAAATGGAAGCAATCGAAGCATTTCAAGAAGAATTAGAAGTGAATTAAGGCGTAAATAATTTCAAGCGCTTTATTTTCTCCAATGACAGCCTGTTTTGGGGGCTTTTGATATTGTCAATGATGGATTTTTTCTCTCTCGCTGTCAACCTCCAATTTAAGGATGCACGTTGGATATCCTGATCGATTGGGCTAAAAGGCCCCAATTGATCGGCCAAACCTCGATCCCGAAGGTATTGCAAAGTTGAATACTCAAATTCAATCCTTTCCAGCTCAAAATCCATGGTTTCTTTCATCCTCGTAAAAAGCACCTCATTGTTCAGCGTCTGTACATTGTCCCAATTGATGTAAATATTTTTGACAGGGGTAAACAGTTTCTCCAAAAATCTCGGTAAGGTCTTTTGCTCGATTTCAGTGAATTTTTCAGAATCCCTGATCGTGATCAAAACAACCCCCGAAGTGTTTTCCATAATCCAATCTTTGAAAATATACATGAACCGCAGGGCATCCTGAACGCCAAAATTATCTGAAAGCCCCGAATCCATGGTATGCATTTGAGGCTTGGATGGAAGTTGAATGTTTGGTGTGATAAAAGGGAAAGTGGCCCCCATCCTAAGACCGCTAATAAACCTTAAATTTTTTGCTTGGTGGTCTTCAAACATTCTCTGAAAATCAATGGATTGACTTTTTTCATCAAATCCCTCGGTACGGTCCAAGGAAATACCCATGTAGGACATGGAATAAGGTGCAATGATCAATTTTCTGCCATCATTAGTGATCAATGGTGTAATGGGCAGCATCGGTATCTGACTTTTATACTCGGGTTCCAGATAATCCGAAATCGTCTTATCCATTACTTCTCCCGTATTGATATTCAATTGACTTTCAAAAGCAAATCCCCTGTCTTTGAGGTATCTTCTCCCGTTATATTCAAAATATTGATTCCTGATCAATAGGTCATTTACCAAAAGGGTGAAGATAATAGGGTTGAGGTTATCAGCAGAAATCTGATGAAGATACTTTTCATCCAAATAATGAAACTTTGGATCATCTTGATATCTCAAATATAGTTCTCTGAAAAATGCAGCTCCAATCACGCCACCTGATGCCCCACTGATCATTTGTGTATGACGAAAAAGCTGTCTACCTGAAGCCTCTTCAGCTTCTTGAAGTACTTTAAGCGTCCATAAAGCTGCCCTTTGCCCTCCCCCACTGACAGCCACAAAGACCATTTTAGGTTTTTCACTTTCTGGGAACTTTTTTCGCCAATTTTCCAGAATTTCCAAGGTAAAATTTTTATCCTTTTCCACACTGTCTCTATGGAGTATTGCCTGCAAATTATCTAAATTATAGGCAGCAGGTACCTTGTCGTAATCCAAACCAAATGCAGTATGGGGTCTGTTCAGCCATGCTGTGTTTGACAGATAATTGAAAAGCAAAAAAACTCCCAATACAACAGGAGTTGCCCATTCTCTCAACCAAAAAGTGACCGCCCCGACAAGCATAGTCAAAATGGAGAATAGCAACATTCCACTGGCTGCTGCTGGAATTTGTAATAAGGGATTTTCTCTAAAAAATCCCATTATCAATATCAAGCTGATCAGAACAGTCTGGATAAGAAACATATTCAAATGATTTTGATCAAATACCCGAAGCAATTGATGGGCTTCAAACCTAGAGAGGTCCTGGCGGATTTCCTTAAACCTAAAACTGATATCCAGATAATCTACCACCTTATCTTTTTCCTTTTGACTCTCTTTGATTCTCTTGAGCATATTTGCTCTTGGAAGTTTGGTTTTTCTCAACCTCTTTTCAACACTTCCGGCAAACAGGATAAAGAAATCTTTGTTGGTGAATCCAAAATATAAAAACATTAGGGTGTAGGTTAAAATAGTCCCACCCGAAAATCCTAAAAAATAAGTAAGTACAATCCAATTGCTTTCATGTTCATTATCCAATTGAAAGTTAATAAAAGCAAATAGAAAAAGGATATAAAACACGAGTGGAACGATCGAATTATTGAGGCAGAACTGTACAAAGGGCCTTGGGATGACAGCCAAAAACTTAAATTTTGCCCCATCCAAAATATAACAGGTCATGTGGAATGACATGGTAAAAACCCCCAAGGCTACCCCTATAAAGAAAAATCCTTGCCAGGACACCCTGTTGAGGTATTCGGGATCCAGCAAAAGGTATGGCAAACCAATGACCGTACCAAAACTTTGAAACGTAATCAACACCAAGAGGATCCATGGGGATAATAATAACAGGTTTTTCCTAAGGTGTAAAAACAATAACTGAACCGGAAAGCTATAGATGATTTTTTGCCACATTTGATTTTGATTCCTTCAAAATATACGTGATTTTTTAAAAGATTTCTAAATCAATATTTTTTCATTGTTGCTTATGCCAATAACCATTACCTTCGCTGCTCTAATAAAATGTTGATCAAGTATGAGGATTTGGTTTTTGTGTAAGGTTAAATACGCTAAAGAAAATGAGCAGGGTTTGCTCAAAAATGTTTCAGAACAATACCTGGTAGATGCGGTATCATTTACCGAAGCTGAGGCCAGGATATATGATATGCTGGGTTCTGTGATCAGAGGTGATTTCCAGGTGACCAACATCAGCAAAAGCAATTTTGTGGATGTTTTTTTCTTTGAAGATATAGACATCTGGCACAAGTGTAAGATCAGTTATATAGTAGCCGATGCGGATAGTGGCAAAGAAAAAAAAGTTACCCAATTTATGTTAGTGACTGCCCATGATGTCAAAGAAGCTTATGACCGTATCCATGAAAGCCTGAGCAATATGCTGGTTTCATTCAGGGTTCCTGAAGTGACTGAAAGTCCCATAATTGAGGTTTTCCCTTATGAAAAAGATGACGAAGAATTGCTACCTCCTCCTCCTTCCCACCTCAAATCATTGAATGAAGTGAAAGCGGAACAGGAAAGAAGGGAAGAAACGAGGGAAGCCAATAAACCGTCTGAAGTCGATCGCTTTTCTGAGGAGGAAGAGGAAGCAGAATTGAGAGAATATAAGGAAAAAGCAGACTAAGGCTTTTTCCTTTTCAAAAAAAGAATTTAGTTTTTCTGAATTATTCAATTTATCTTTATTAAGTAAATGAATGAAGGCTATGAAAAATCACTGGTTCTTGTATATTCTAATCTTGTTTAGTGTATCATGCACTGATCCACAGGATCCAAAGATTGAGCCTGAGAATTTCGAAAAAGTAGAGGGTAACTCACATATCAATGATTCAAAAATATTTGGTCTGCAAGTCGAAGGTGATCGGCTTTATTTACTGAGCGAACTGGTTCCAGGTTATATTGATGCTTCAGGTAATATCGTCGCCACTTGCTGCTTTTTGGGGGGATTGAGTTTGAATTTTGAACCTTCTTTTTCAGATGATTATATGGTGAGGCCAATTGAAACGCTAAACGGTTTTATATTTTTTCCAAAACGAGGATTTGGAAATCCTTTGATCATGAATCTAGAAGATGCAATCGGAGCAGCTGTCAATGGGGGAAGGATATTTGCAGATTCAAAATCCACAGCATTTATTATGAATAGAAATTTTGCTTTGAACGGAAATACCTTAATTTTCAATATATTGATAGATGGTGAACTAAAAATCGCAATGTCAGATCTGGAATTTGACGAAGGGTTCAACTTGGTCAGGGCTGTCAATTACAAGATTTTTGAGCCTGTATCGTTTGGACTTGATCCGCAGACCAAAGACCTCATGATAAGAAGTATACAAAATACAGGAAACCAATGGATTGCCCATATTACAGCAAATAGTGAGGACATTTCCTCAGGAAAAACATATCTTATCGGTAAAGATTCAAATATCATCGGTATGGATAGTCCTACAGAGGGAGATCCTGAATTTAGGTTTTTTGATTATACAGTTGACCAATCTGGAGGATTTCTGATATCCGAATCCCATGTTGGCAGAATTTCTTATTCTGCAAACTCCAGCTTCAATAACCCAAAGTTTATTACGGAATTAAATGCCCCTTTGAAAATTTCTGCTTTATCAGATAAGGCAGTTTATTTTGTCCCGGGCGCAGGTCAGATGACTGCAATAACCAACTACCTTAACCCAACCTCAAACAACGTTCTAACCTTTGAGCTTGACCGCACAGGGTTAGAGGCAAATGCAATATACAGCATTAAATTTTTTCAAGGAAAGGCATATATTGCCACAGATAATGGGATCTTCAGTAAATCTTTAGATAACTTTTGGGAAGAAGTTAGAACTAACTAATACAGCTGGGTTTGACTAAATTCTTGTTTTTCTATGACTCGTAAAAATCATGGGTTTTAAAGAAATCTAATTAATTGCCTTTTAGTTGTTATTTTTTATTTTTACAAAATCTAGTCAAACTGGAAAATAACTGCACATTAGAGTTCAATGAATAAGGTTTTCTTTTGGAGTTTTAGGAAATTGGTCCGGATAGATTTTAGATAGTACATATGAAAAACCGGATTTTAATATTCTGCATACTGATTACTTCTTGTATAGACCCCTATACCATAGAAGCACCCGAGGGGGAAAGTATGCTGAGTGTGGAAGGCAATATTACCGATGGACCTGGACCACATATCATCAAGGTAAGCAGGACTGCCACTTATGGAAGCGTATTTGTTGATTTTATCAGACCGGTTGTCCAAGCAAATGTGGCGATCCGAGAATTTGAAACAGGTCTTATGATTTTTCTAAATGAAGTCCGGGGAGGGGTTTATGAAACTCCCGCAGGCTTCAGTGCTACAACAGGCAACAGCTATTCCTTATTAATCACTACTCGGGAAGGTTTGGAATATACTTCATTTCCTTCCAAAGCCAATAAGGCGCCCTCTCTGGATTCGCTAACTTATCATACCATAACCATCCCTTCCAAAGACAGGCTTAATCCCAGGTCAGGGATAAAGTTGGTTGCCCACTTCAGTGATCCCTCTGATGATAGGAATAATTATTTTTGGAACATCAAAAACGCAGTTTCCACTGTAGAGACTTATCCTGAATTTTACAAATCACCAAGAAAATTACCAACCGATCCTTATGAACCAAAAGAATGTTGCAAGTATTGTGATGTACCGGGTTTTACTGTTTCCCGCGGGCTTTTTCTGGAAGATGACACCAACTTCAATGGTCTCAGAACAAGCCAAACTGCGGGTTACATAGAAGACGATGGTTATAGATTGGCTTTTAGATACAGGTTTGACTTTGAGCAAATGGCCATATCGGAAGAGACATTCAGATACCTGAGGCTGGTCAATCAGCAAATGATACTAACAGGAAGTGTTTTTGATCCACCGCCTGCCAATATCAGAGGAAATATGATCAGTATTACCAATCCTGATGAAACGGTATTAGGCCATTTTTTTGCTGCCGGGATATCTAGTAAAAAGGTTAGTTTACGAGGATCTGAATTGAACCTTTTAAAGTTTCAGCAACCGTTTAATGATGATTGCAGGGAATTGAGGAATGCGGTGGTTTCTGATGATTGGTTTGAAGATTAATTTCTATCACGCTCTTAACTGATTATCAATCACAAATCGGATTAAATCATCCATAGAAATACCAGCTTTTTCAGATGCATCTGAAATATCCTCCCGACTGACCTGTGCAGCAAAGCTTTTATCCTTCAGTCTTTTTTTGACTCCTTTGATTTCCATGCCTTCATAGCCTTGGGGCCTCATCAGGGAATATGCATGGACAAAACCGGATAATTCATCAAAAGCATATAGCATCTTATCCATTTCCGAAACCGGTTCTACCCCAAAATACCTTGGGCCGTGACTGGCAATTGCTCTTATGATTCTTGGATCAATCTGCCTTGATTCAAGTTCCTCAATGATTTTCCTACAATGATTATCTGGCCATTGATCCCAATCTGCATCATGAAGCAGTCCGGATACATGCCACATGAGCTGGGTATCTTCATCATATCCTTTCGACTTAGCAAAAGCTTTCATCAAGTGTCCAACCTGTTGCATATGAAAAAGTAGTTTTTCATTCTTGACCCAATCATTTAAAAGCGCCATAGCATCATCTTCGGAGATGATTTTGCCTAAATTTTCCTGATTTCCAAATTCATTTCTATTGAGTAGATAAATTGATTCCATAATTGAATTTTAATTTTAAACCTTATTTTTTGCTTTTTATATTATTATTTATGTTCTTTGTTAATCTAAATATTTTTACATAATCGCGCAAAACAAAATAATATCAGCCTATTAAACTATGAAAAATATTTTTCATAATTCTGACTATTTCTATTTTATCCATTTGGATGGTGATGGAAATATTTTGGACAGCAATAAACATCTTGAAAAAGAGTGTTTGTTTCTGAAAGCTGGCATTTTGGGAACTTCATTTTCTGAACTGGTTTATTACAAAGACTTTTCAAACTTTGAATTTTTGCTCAAAAAATCACTGGAAAATGGTGACCGGAAGTTTATTCTAGATCTTAGAAAAGTCAAATCAGATGGAGGCGACTTTTATTGGACAAGGTGGGAGTTTTCCATAATCATCGAGAAAGACAATAAATTTCATCTGTACGGTGTGGGCCATAAAATCTCCTCCAAAAATGAGAAAATAGTCGAATTCCCTGAAACCGTCAATGACCTTCATGCCAAAAACGATCTGATGGAAGGATTGTTGGAAGATAACCTGATTGGATTCTGGATTTGGGATATTGCAAAGCAATCTGACAAGTTAAGCCTCTCACTCAATGAGATGTTTGGATATAATCCCTACCTGAACGGCAACTCCCAAAAAAATGTCAAATGGAAAAAACATGTCCATACATCCGATAAGCCAAAAGTTGAGGCTGAGTTAAAAGAGCATTTTGAAAGTTTAGGTAAAAATCCTTTCCACAGTGAATTTCGGATCAAAAACAGACACAAGAAAGATGTCTGGGTATTGGGATATGGAAAAGTGATCAGATGGGGAAACCTTGGTCAGCCCTTGGTGATGGCAGGTTGCTTCTTCGATATTTCAGAAAGGAAGAAATCCGAAAATCTCATCCAAAAACAAAGCCAATACCTCAAAACCGTTACATTCAACCAATCGCATTTGATGAGGTCAAAACTGGCAAATATCATTGGTATCCTAGAAATCATTGATCCTAAAAGTCCACCAATAGAGACTGCCCATTTTTTGAAAATGATCAAAACCGAAGCAAAAAAACTGGATGAAGAACTTAGAAAAAGTATTTCCGATTCAAACAGCTTCGATTTAAATCCTTTGGTTGGCAAAGAATCATCAGGGTTGATTTAAAGAGATGTAAACGGGATTTGAATCTCAATTCCGCTCCATTGGAACACAATCTGCCCCTTCTTACCTCCCAAATCGGCTACTTTGAAATTCAACTGTTCAACAGTATTTTCCAACTTTTTGGGAATCACTTTAGTTCTCAACACATCTTCACTTTCATCATAGTCATCAGCCAAATGCTGTTCCCAATTTTTATTAATGATAACCACCCATTCATTCTCCCCTGGAATCGTAAAAAGGGCATATTTTCCTTTAGGAATAGTTTTCCCGTCAAGTAGGATGTCTTCAGAAAATGAAATACTGGTAGCCGAATGTGCACCTGTAACCCATACTTCATCAAAGGCCACCAATCCACCAAATACCTGCCTACCCCTAACACTAGGAGCGGAATAATCGATATGGACATGGTTAGATCCAATATTGGCCATAGTGGCAGTTCTGGGACTCTTTGAAGCTACTGTTTCTGAAGGTGCAGCATGGTCATGATGAGCATGTCCATTTGAATCATCCACTTTCTCTTCTTGCTTATTTGAAGAACAGGCAATGATGATTAATGAGGGAAGGATGATTAGATATTGTTTGATTTTCATATTTGTGATTTTGTTTATTGTTTATTTTAGAAATATACTTCGTGAAATAAGATTGATATATGCCTTGGGCGAAATATTATTGATCTTCATTCATTTATTTAGAAAATCTCAAATGCTTAGGTAAATGAATGATATATAAGATTATTTCTATTTTATTTCGACCTAGGCATATTTCTATATATTTCAATTAAAGATTAATGCTGATGACCCACGGGTACATCCGGCTTACTTCCAGATTCTGAAATCACCCTTTTCCCCGGCTGATACGTATCTTTTACTTCTCCACAGGTCAACATCTTATCTCCAAAGTAGGGATTGCGGATTTCTTTTTCACTGCTAAGCCAGTATGCCCCCTTATCCCGGAAAGCCATCGGGCAATATTGTCTGTAAACAGTATTTTCAACAACTCCAAAATATTCTACCGCTTCGATCAGGTTGTCAGACAAAATTTCAAAATGCTTCCTTTGTTCTTCCACGTCCTTTGTTTGGGCGATTTGGTCCAAGCTGCTCTGAATAGGCTTTAAAAGTCCCATCCAAATATCATGAGCCTTGCTTTCCAAAAGCTTCATATCTACTTTTGTCAAACTGGATTTAGCTGGACTGATGGTTTTCCGGGTAGCCTCTGCATCGGTTTTCACCAAGGCATCTTTGATTGGAAGATAGCTTTGCACAAATGCAGTCAATTGCCTTCTAAACTCTTCAGGAGTTTCCAATGACTTGACCTCAGGTCTATTCATCATACTGTAATTCCCACTCAACTGAGCCGCGGCATCTATTGCAAACACACCATTGCTGACTACTTCTTCCCCAGCTTCCAAACCGGATAAAACAAGGTAATCCTCTCCAACTCGACCACCTATTTCAATCTCACGCATTTCAAATGCTGGTGCATCCCTGTTGCCTTTTTGAACATAAACAACAGACCGTGGACCGGTCCAAAGAATAGCTGTTTTTGGAATCATCAAACCTGATTGTCCGGCTTGAGATGTAGAAATAGTAGCAGAGACGAACATCTCAGGCTTCAATTCAAAATTACGGTTGACCGCTTCTGATCGAATGCCTACAGTACGGGTATCAGGATTCAACATTGGATCAATAAAAGTGACTTTGGCTTTGAATTCTTTCCCTGGATAAGCAGACACTTGAAAACTTAAATCATCACCTTTTCGGATTGCTCCCAAATCAGATTCATAAGCATCTAACATCACCCATACATTACTTAAATCAACAATTTCGAACATAGCCGTACCTCTACTTACAAAATCCCCAACTGCTATATTTCTTGCAATCACTACCCCTGCAACATCCGCAAAAATATCAAACTGAGTATCTACTTGACCGGAACTTTCAATAGCTGCAATCTGCTTTTCTGAAATTTTCCAAAGCCTTAGTTTCTCCTTTGTTGCTTCGTATAGTGCAGGCTGACGGTCCTTGATTTTTGCTGTTTCCAAGAGTTCTTTTTGTGCATTAACCAGCTCAGGGGAATAAAGAGTCGCTAACTTCTGTCCTCTTTGAACTTCCTGACCAGTGAAGTTGATAAACAATTGATCCACCCTACCTGAATAGTTTGCAGTGAGGCTTTTTACACGCTGCTCGTTTGCTTGGATTTTTCCCGTCAAGGTAAGTTTCCCTGAACCCGAACCTGATTTCACCCTAGTCGTTTGCACATTGGAAAGCGCAACTGCTTCAGGTGTAATTTCCATAATAAAGGGACTGGATTCACCGCTTTTTTTATTACTCACTGGTGTGAGTGCCATGCCACAAAGCGGGCATTGGCCTGGTTCATTTTGACGTATTTGAGGATGCATAGAGCAGGTATATTCCACTCCCTCTTCGTCAATGTGGGTATGTTCCTCGGCAGGGTGTTCTTCGCCCCCTCGGATAATCCAACCTACTATGGCACCAAAGAATAGGCAACCGATTATGATGATAAGTATGTTTCTTTTTGTGTTCATTTGTTTTTAGATATGAGACATGAGACGCAAGACATGAGACTTGTCATCCTGATCTAATTTATATTTTTTTTTATGACTAACTTTGTTGTTTTTGTTCCTGTCTATTCCTGAAATTACTTGAAACTTTTTAATCGTTTTTTATATCTTCCGTGCCTTTGGCACTTCAGAATCAATGCCTAATTTTTGATCCTGGCAATAAATTACCGTGCTATTATTTCGGTCATTCCTACGGCATTTTTAAACCTAAGCCCCCTTTATCAATTATCTCTCATTTCTCACTTGGTTCTTGATATTCAGCCTTTCACTACTTGCAGCCCTTTCATACCTCTTTAATCTTGAGTCTTACGTCTAACGTCTTATGTCTTCAAAATCCCACCAATGTTTCCAACTTAGCAAAAGCAATTTCCCTCTCAATTCTCGTATTTAAAGCATTGAGTCTAAAATCCAGTAGTTCACGCTGAATATTCAGGAGTTCTTCGAAGGAACTGCCTTCTGCGGCGTAAGATGTGACGGACAGTTCCATCGTTTGCTCCATCAGTTCAATTTGGTCTTCCAAGAGTTCGACTTTTCTTTCTGCATCTTTGATGGATGCAAGGATGCTTTCAAACTCAGTTTCCAAATTTCTTTTCAAATCTTCCTTTTGGCTTTCATTGCCTTCCCAATAAAGCTTGGATTCTGTTTCCATGGCTTTGTATTTTTTGCGATAGATCGGCAGAGTCATCGTTGCCATAGGCATCAACATATTGTTGCCCATTCCAGCGGGCATATAGTCCATCCCATTCATTCCACCGGGGACTCCCGCTTCTGGTCGTGAAGAAAACAACATGTAATTTAAGCCCAAACCAAACATAGGCTTACCTTCCAGTTTGGCCATTTCCCCTTGCTTTTGATATGCCAATCCTTCTTTTTCCAGCATCAACAACATGGGGTTGGTTTCCAAAATATTTTCCAACATGGCCACTTCCCAACCCATATCTTTGTGGGTTGAAATGTTGGTTTCAAAATTTACTGACTCGTATTTATCCCTTCCTAATAGTTGGTTAAAGCGAACCAATAAAGGTCTCTTGTCTACCTCCAACTGTTGTAAGTCAGACTCCATTGCCTTGATCTGAACTTGCAGTCTCAGCACATCTGTCAACTTTCCTGATCCAGACCCTGAACCCATGGAGGATCCAGCAGATGATTGATTCATTCCAGATGATCCTGCGGAACTTCCGCTTCCCATTCCCATTCCATCTCCAGAACCATTT
>NZ_JBGSXS010000301.1:0-31888 GCF_041751335.1 Aquiflexum sp. | reverse complement strand
CACAAGAAGATTTTGGTGTCATCCCCACTCAAGGCATTCTTTGCACCTTCAAGATCACCTACAACTTCAAAATCCAAAGATTCCGGATCCCAATTTTCTCTTTTGGCCAAGACAAAGGCCATCAAGTGTGAACCTGAACCATATCGGCTGATTACAAAATGGTGGTTTTCCAGTTTATGAATTTCATTTACCAATGAACCTCCCGGTATATGAATTCCCCATATCAAGGGAGAAGCTACATGCAATCCAATGATCAGACCGGGATTCCCTTCTATTTTGTCTTTGATAAAGCTTTCTGTCAGAATTATGGCAAGATCAGTTTCCCCTGACCTGATATCTTTGTTCATCGCACCCGAACCTTTAGGTTCATTGATCCATTCCAATTCAATGCCTTCCTGGAGAAAAGGTTGAGATTCAACCACCTTGATCCAAGGATAATTGAAATGCTCCGGAACTCCGGTGATTCTTATTTTTTCCATTTACGTTTGTTTTTTTTCGTCTGAACACTGCTTACTGCATACTGCGACTGCCCACTTCCAACCTGTATACTAAACTCTGACGTTCTTCCAAGGTAAAAAACCTTCGAGGTCTAAAAAAAGACCTCAAAGGTTGTCATGAACCCTGAAAACTGCGACTGCCAACTGAACACTGAAAACTACCCATCATGAGTAGCATTTCTGTCTGTAATCAGCAAATTGGCAAATCCAGCAAGGATGAGTGATGTACCGGCAAGTACCATGGTAAAGATTACATCTTCTCCAAATAGAAATTTGTACATGAAATTGATTCCGCCCAAAGCAGCAACGATTTGCGGAATGACAATGAACATATTAAATATCCCCATATAAACACCCATTTGTTTTGGGTTGACAGAACTGGAAAGCATGGCATAAGGCATGGATAGGATACTTGCCCAAGCAATCCCCACCAAAGCAAAGCAAAGATGAAGCATCCATGGTTCTGAAATATAATAGATCAAAATAAAACCACATCCCCCTGCAATCAAGCTTAGCATGTGTACCAGTTTCCTGTTGATTTTGATTTTGCTGGTCACGAAGGCCAATATCAGGGCATAGAACATGGAGATAAGCCCATAAGTACCCAAATAATTTCCCACACTATCAGCGGCATTATTGTAAGCCAAAGAAGAAGTGTCTGTTGCTTTGAAAATATGTTCGGTAATTGCCGGAGTTGCAAAACTCCACATGGTAAAAAAGGCAAACCAAGAAAAAAACTGGACCACACCCAATTTTTTCATGACATTTGGCATACCTGCTATGTTTCTGAAAATTTCTTTGAATCCATTCCAAAAACCTTTATTCTCTTCTTTTTCTTTTTCAAAGGCTTTTAAATCTTCCGGTGGATATTCATCAGTGGTAAGAATAGTGTATAAAATGGAGCCTAAAAGTACTACAGCCCCTATGGCAAATGCATATTTGACAGAGTCAGGAACCACACCTGGTGCAGCGGTATTGGGAATACCCATTTGGGTCATCATCCAAGGTAGATTACTTGCCACCCAAGTACCTATGCCAATGATGAGGGTTTGTACCACAAAACCATAAGACCGTTGGCTGTCCGGTAGTTTATCTGCGACTAACGCTCGGAAGGGTTCCATGCTGATATTGATGGAAGCATCCAATATCCATAAGGAGCCGGCAGCCATCCAAAGTGCGCTTGAGTATGGAGCAAAAAACAACGCACAGGTACTCAAGACCGCCCCAATGAGAAAATAAGGTCTCCTTCTGCCAAATTTATAATGCCAAGTACGATCACTTAAATACCCAACAATAGGCTGAATGATCAGACCTGTCAAAGGTGCAGCGATCCATAACAAAGGGATAGCATCTTTTTCAGCGCCAAGGGTTTGGAATATTCTGGACATGAAACCACCTTGAAGGGCAAATCCAAATTGAATTCCAAGAAATCCGAAACTCATGTTCCAGATCTGCCAAAAACTAAGTCTTGGTTTTTGTTTTATTGCCTGCATTATTTTTGGTTGATATTAATGAAATTAAACCTTGGACTTTTAATGAAAATCTATGGAAAATTCTTCAATTGAATGCTTAAATGTAAAACTTACAGTGCCTTTGATTTCATAATATGGATGATCGTGTTCCGGTAAAGGATCAAATTCCGTCAGTTTTCCAAGAAAACTCACATTTTCATATTGAGATTCTAAAGCCAATTCTCCAATTTTTGCAGAATCCACTTTTATGTCACCATGAAGGTATAATTTTATCTTTTTGAATTTGCTCACAAAATTACCATGAGGCTTATTAAATATTAATCTTCCTTCTGAAGAGTCCCATTCAATTTCTCTTTTGTAAAATCCCCCCTTTTTGTAATCATTGCTAATGCCATCATCTTCATAGTGTACATGGACAGTTTTTTCTCTGCCTTGATAGATATGCATATACAATATTCCATCATTAGATTCCCCTGTATGAGAAATATCAGATTGTAAAGCCAGGATGGATCCTGCTTTGACGTATACAGGAAGGTAATTCAGTGGGCAATCTTGATAAATGACCTGATTACCTTGGTGCAACTGACTGTCATACATATAATACCAATCTCCATCAGGAAGATATGCTTTTGTGATTTCGACAGTACTTTCCACAGGCGCTATCAAGAGTTTATCACAAAAGATGTATTGATTTTGAAATCCTGTCAGGTATATTTTTTTGTCATGGGGATAATCCACAGCAAGGCTTTTTGCCAAAGGAAGCCCTGATATCGTACTCAGATAAAAACTGCTATAAATTGTAGGAAGTAATCTGTACCGTAATTTCATGTAGTTTCTGGAGATTTCTTCCACTTCCTCTCCAAAAGCCCAAGGCTCAGCATCACTACTGTTGATCATAGAATGTGCTCTGAAAAGTGGGGAAAATACAGCAATACTCATCCACCTGGCATAAAGAGATTTAGTGGCTTCACCAGCAAAACCACCGACATCATAACCGGCAAAAGCCACTCCGCTAATTCCAAGACTGTTGACCAATCTGATTCCGGCCATCATATGTTCTTCGGTCGCCACATTGTCTCCAGTCCAGGCAGCAGCATAGCGTTGAATTCCCGAAAACCCTGATCTTGTAAGGACAAAAGGCCTTTCATCGGGTCGTTGGAGCAGACTTCCTTCCATGGCACTTCTTGCCATCTGAAAGCCGTAAATATTTCTGGCTTTTCGATGGCTGACAAGCTCACCTTCATAACTAAAATCAATGAGGTTTGGAGTGAACTGCCCCCATGAAGCAGGTTCATTCATATCCGTCCAATAGCCATCAACTCCCGCTTCATTATAGAAAGCCATTTTTTCTGCCCACCATTGCCTTGTTTCCGGTTTGGTAAAATCCGGGAATGCGCACCATCCGGGCCAAACTTGACCCTCATAAATCTGCCCATCAGGATATTTAACAAAAAGATCTTTTTTCTTTCCTTCATCATAGGGAAGATAGCCCTTATCTGTTTTGATGCCAGGGTCCATAATGACCACCACCTTAAATCCCTTTGCTTTCAAAGCTTGGATCATACTTTTTGGATCGGGGAATTTCTGTCCATCAAATGTGAAAACCTTGTATTTTTCCATGTGATGAATATCAAGGTAAATCACATCAGCAGGCATGTCCTTATCCCTGAAAGTCTGGGCTAAAGTAGTCACTTCAGAATCCGGATAATACGAATACCTGCATTGTTGGAAACCTAAGGACCACAGGGGCGGCATTTCCATTTTTCCGGTCAGGTTACTGTATGCACTTATGATTTTGGGTACTGAATCATCATGAAAAAAGTAATAATCCATATCCCCATCATCTCCTGAAAAATAAATGAATCTGTTGTTTGAGGCGCCAAAGTTGAATACACTCTTGTGGGTATTGTCAAAGAAAATCCCATAGGCAAGTTGATCATGGATTCCTATATAAAAAGGAATGCTCATATATAAGGGGTCATCTCCTGTACCATAGGCAAAATAATCAGTGTTCCAATTAGTGTATGCCCTGCCAGCTCGATCAAGGTTGCCGGTCTTTTCTCCTAATCCAATAAACCTTTCATTTTTCTGCACCTTTTTATAATTGGTCACCTCCGTTCCCAGCCAGGAAACAGCAAAAGCAGGATCATCCTGATTGATGATTTCACCATTTGGTGTTTGGAAGGTTAGAAAAAAAGGAGAGAGGTTTAGGCATAAATGTATTTTTGAGGTCTTTATCCATACTTGTTTTTCTGCTTTTTCCTCAATGTTGGTAGAAATATTTTTGGGAGTAATGATTGTGCTGTAAGGGTTCGGGTAGAAAGAATCACTTTGACTGATTTGTACCCGAATGGTGTGCTCTTCAAAAACTGTTAATTCAAAACGGGCGGAAGTTGTCTCGCCTTTTATTCCATTGTTCTTTTTGCTCCAAGATATCACATCACCGATTCCAAGGTTTCTGGAATTCTTTGGGCTTTTTTTAGGGGAGGTCATTAGGCTTATATTTTGATAGAAAAGGTAAATAAATTTTAAGCAATCTAGTTGCTTAGTGGTTCAATTTAGGAAGTAATATTAAAGTATGAAATGTGGCTTAGTTTCATGCCTTTGGTTCAACGAACGTTTTTAAATAAATATGGCTGGTTTTAGGTCAAACAGTTAAATTCAAACGTTTGCACAAAAAATATGACTTTACTGGATTTTTTTTTATCAAACCTTAACAGAAGACTTTCTAACCAGTAATTCGGTATCCAAAACTATGTTTTTTGGTTCCCAAGATTGACCCTTCTTTGTATTGATCATTTCTAAAAGGAGTTTAGAAGATTGTTCACCGATTTTGAATCCAGGTTGGGAAACCGTAGATAGGGGGGGATCAATCATGGAAGAGAACTGCCAATTGGAATAACCTACCACGCCTACATCCTCGGGGATCCTCAATCCTAAATTTCTCAAAGCCATCATTGCCCCGGCAGCCACTATGTCATGGTGAGCAAAAATTGCATCTGGAATATTTTCCGGATTTTTGAATAATTCGGTTGTAATATCAAAGCTTTCTTTTTCGGTACCGTAAGGACATTCAATGATCCAATCAGGTTGAGGTTCATATCCTGCAATTTTCAAAGCATCCAAATAGCCTTCTTTTCTTTTTTTGCTGATGGATAGGTTTCGAGGGCCAGATAGGTGTGCTATTTTTTTGTAACCCTGTGCAATAAGATGACTGACTGCGTCATAAGCACCTTGATAATCATTTACTGTAACATTTACCGTATTTTCCAGATCAGGCAATCGATCAAAAAATACAATCGGAAATCCAAGATCCAGTAATTTTTTGAAATGGCTAAAATCAGTAGTTTCTCTGGAAAAACTCACTAAAAATCCATCTATCTGATTTGAAAGCATGGTTTCAATGCTGCTTTGCTCACGGCTCAGTTTTTCATTTGTCTGACATAATATCACATTATATCCATTGGTAAAGGCAACTTCCTCAATTCCGCTGATCACAGTCGAGAAGAAAAAATGTACAACCTCCGGAA
Source organism: Aquiflexum sp. (assembly GCF_041751335.1). Taxonomy (GTDB): domain Bacteria; phylum Bacteroidota; class Bacteroidia; order Cytophagales; family Cyclobacteriaceae; genus Aquiflexum. The sequence continues at coordinate 26,389 of NZ_JBGSXS010000301.1, read as the reverse complement.
TGATGACACCTATAGTAAATGATTTACTTTTCCTCAAGCTCAGGGCCACTGCATTGGGTCTGTAATTTAGTTTCTCTGCTAATTCCTTTACTCTTCTTTTTGTTTCATCACTGATGCCCGGGTAATCCTTTAATGCTCTTGAAACAGTAGATGAAGAAACATTAAGTTCTTTCGCAATATCTTTGATTGTTGCTTGTCCTAATTTCATAAAAATTATATTTTTCCAAGATAAATTTCAGCCTTATTGTTGAGTAATTAAAGTCTAATCTTACGATTAACTATTATCATCATTTCCTTTTTGATAGTGCCAAGATACATAAAATAGTTTCAAATTTTAAAATATGTGCAAACGATTGCGGTGACGTTTGCACTGTTTTTATTAATAGAAATTTAGGTCAAGTGCTTGCTTTAACATTTTTGTTTGTTTAATTTTTGGATGATTATTTATCCTGTGGATACTATTGACACTATATTTAATCGTAGTATATTGTAAAATATCCATATTTAGTTTGAATTAATTTATAAATGTTTAAAAACAATAAATACCAAAACAATTACCTATGAAAATATTTTCTAAAGTCCTTTGGGTTGCATTTTTGCTCCCATTAATTTGGTCATGTGGTGAAATTGCCCAACCGCCAATTATATCCCAAACCACATCTTCAATTTTGTCCACTTCTCCCATAGTCTTGACAGAAGAAGATGCTGAAGAGTTTATAGCATTTGAAGTCAGTCCTGCTGATTTTGGCATTTCTACAGAAGTAACTTATATTATTCAGTTGGACAGACCCGGCAACAATTTCGCAACTCCTTTTGATTTAGGATCTAATACCAGTACAACGGTATTGGTTGAAGTAGCTGAGATCAATAGAAGAGCAATATCAAAAGGTATTGTCGCAGGAGAAACAGGAAACATGGAATTCCGAGTTAAAGCGGTAACTGAAAGAAATTTATCTGACCTAATTGGAGCGCCTGCAACTATTGCTGTCACCACTTTTGGAGAAAGTGCAGTTCTTAGAAACCTATTCCTTGTCGGCGCTGCTGCGGCACCTGGATGGAATAACAACAGCAACAATCCTCCATTATTCAGAGATCCTGTAAATACAGACCTTTATGTGTATACAGGATTCTTTGGTGAAGGAGAATTTAAGGTGTTGGAAACACTAGGAGAGTGGCAGCCCCAATTTGGCACCAATGACGGTTCGACTGTAGCTGTCAATGAAGGTGGAGGATCTGATCCTGGATCATTTGTTATTCCTTCTGAGGGATTTTATACCTTTACCTTGAACCTTGAAACAAATACTTTCTCCATTGTACCTTTTACTGGCGATACCGCCACAGAATATGCTTCAATTGGAACAATTGGTGATTCAACAGTGCCTGGTGGATGGGATTCAAGTACTCCTATGACATCAAGGATATTTGGAGGTAATCATATTTGGTTTGTGGAGCAGACTGTTATTAATGGCTTTATAAAATTCAGAGCAAATAATTCATGGGAAGTAAACTGGGGAGCGGTTACCCCCATTTCAGGTATAGGCGTTCTAGGAAGCCCTGATAATATTCCCATCGAAGCTGGAACATATAAAATTTGGTTTAATTCGCTTGATGGCAGATATTTATTTATCCTGCAATAATTTCAATTAAAGATACCAAAAAAGGCTACTTTCAAGTAGCCTTTTTGCTATCATCTCTTTTTAGCTTTATATTCCAGAGCAGCTAACCAAAATTTACAAATGCTTAAAAAATTACTAATTTCTCTTGCTTTTTTGGCTTCAGCAGCTTCCGTATTTGGACAAGTTACAACAGTCCCAAGTTTCCCTCGTGCTGACCAGAATATCAAAATAACTTATGATGCCACCAAAGGGACCACAGGGCTTCAGGGTCTTGATCCGATCTATATACATATCGGGGCTGTCATAGCAGGTCCAACCTCAAACGTATGGGCGATCGTGCCATTTGCATGGGGAACTTCCAATCCTGATGCCAGGATGACCAAAGTCGCAGATAATATATGGGAATGGGAATTGACGCCCAACGAGTTTTTCAACATTACCTCAGGACAAACTATATACAGAATGGGGATGGTCTTCAGGAATGCAGATGGGACCAGGGAAGGAAAGACTGATACAAATGGCGATTTTTTTGTCGATCTAAGTCAAGGCTTTCAGGTCACATTTAACAATCCAACCAGTTCATCAGTGCTTTTGGAAGTGGGGGATACCCAGGAAATTTCTATAGTTTCTTCTGAACTCGCTGACCTGAGTATTTCAATAAATGGTTCTATAGTCAGTTCATCTTCTAATGTTGATGAATTAGGTTACACTTATCAGGCAGTATCTGAGGGTGCATTTAATGTTGAAGCCAAAGCGGTAAAAGGAGAGGAAGAAAATACAGCAGAACTTGTCATCACCGTGGTAGGGCCAAGTCCTAAACAACCCTTGCCACAAGGAGTGCTGAAGGGTATCAATTATATTTCTGATACAGAAGTGGTTTTGGTTTTGGAAGCCCCAATGAAAAAAAATGCATTTGTGATCGGGGATTTTAATGATTGGCAGGTATTGCAAGCATACCAAATGAATCAGACTTTGGACGGGGAAATGTTTTGGTACAGGTTGACAGGACTTGTTCCGGGTCAGGAATATATTTTTCAATATTTAATAGATGGGAGCATCCGAATTGGTGATCCTTATGCGGATAAAGTTTCTGACCCTTTTCATGACGGTGAAATTATTCAACAAAATAGGTATCCTGGATTGAAACCTTATCCTCAAGGAAAGACTGATTTTCAGGCTACATTTTTACAGACCGCTCAAGAAGAATACCAATGGCAACATACCGATTACAATAAACCTGCTCCGGAAGAATTGGTGGTTTATGAACTATTGGTCAGAGACTTTGACGACAGAAGAACATTCAAGGCAGTAACTGAAAGACTGGATTATTTGAAAGATCTTGGTATCAATGCAATAGAATTGATGCCGATTAAAGAGTTTGAAGGTAATCTTTCATGGGGTTATAACCCATCCTTCTTTTTTGCTGTCGATAAATTCTATGGACCGAAAAACCATTTGAAGGAGCTGATAGATGAAGCGCATAAAAGGGATATGGTGGTGATTTTGGATATGGTCCTTAATCATGCATTTGGACAAAATCCTTATGTCAGGCTTTATAATGATGGGGATTATGGGGCTCCTACACTGGATAATCCATGGCTTAACAGGACGGCTAGGCATCCATTTAATGTGGGTTATGATTTCAACCATGAAAGTACTTACACCAAAGCATTTGTGGATTCGGTTAATAATTATTGGTTGGCGGAATACAAAGTAGACGGCTATAGATTTGATTTGAGCAAAGGATTTACCCAAGTCAATTCAGGAGATAATGTTGGCCAGTGGGGTCAAAGAGATCAATCCAGAATTGATATTTGGAAAAATATCCATGATCGAATCAAGGCAAATCATCCTGACGCTTATGTGATTTTAGAGCATTTTGCAGATAATTCAGAAGAAAAGGAATTGGCAGATTACGGCATGATGTTTTGGGGCAATCTTAATTTTGATTTCAGGGAAATAGCCAAAGGCAATTCAAGAAATTTTGATTGGGGATATTACCAAACAAGAGGTTGGGCAAAAAACAACTTGGTTAGCTACATGGAAAGTCACGATGAAGAAAGGACGATGTGGGAAACCCTTACATGGGGACAGACTTCCCCTGTCAACCTGAGGCAATTAAGAAATGCGGTTAACAGAAATCAGTTGATGGCAACGTTCTTTTTTTCCATTCCCGGTCCAAAGATGATATGGCAGTTTGAAGAATTTGGGTATGATTTGGAATTGAACAACGATAGGCTTGGAATCAAACCTACCAGGTGGAATTACCTTGATGATCCAGATAGGATCAGGTTGTTTAATTTGTATAGGGCCATGATCGACCTGAAAAAGAATCATAATGCATTTAACAATCCCGATAATGCCATTCTAAATTTGGCTCAGCCCTTAAAATCCATCAGACTTATTGATGGGGATTTTCAATTTATTCTTCATGGAAATTTTGGTCTTACAGATGTCAATAATGCGAACCTGAGTTTTCCTACGCAGGGAACATGGTATAATTATTTCACAGGAGAGGAAATTAATATTACGGGAAACTCAAGGACTTTCAGATTGAGGGCTAATCAGTTTTTATTGTTCACCAATCAGAAACTAGCCATGCCAGAGGGCGACATTTTAGAAGACCCAATTACATCAATTGGTCCCGAAGATGTGGATTTTAAAGGATTTAAACTTTATCCTGTTCCAGCAAATGACAAGATAAATGTGGCAGCTCCAGAAGCAGTCAATCAGTTCAGATACAGGATTATAGATGTGAAAGGATCTGTTTTAAGAGAAGGAAGTCACACTGTGTCTGATAATATTTTGCAAGTGGATATTAAGGATTTTAACTCAGGTCTTTATATCTTTGAGATTAGTGATAACCGTCAGGTTCTTAGAAAACGGTTTATAAAACAATAATCAACCATTTTTGAAAAAACATCATGAAATTCAAACCAGGAGTAAAGTATGGTGAGGAGCTCAAAGATCTTTTGGATTATGCCAAAGACAATGAGTTTGCAATGCCTGCTGTAAATGTAATCAATACCAGTACCATCAATGCTGTTTTGGAAACTGCTAAAAAAGTGAATTCACCTGTAATTGTACAGTTTTCAAACGGTGGAGGACAATTTTATGCAGGTAAAGGAGCAGGAAATCAAAATCAAATCGGAGCGATTCAGGGCTCAATATCAGGAGCATTACATGTTCATAGAATGGCAGAGGCTTATGGAGTTCCTGTAATTTTACATACAGACCATTGTGCCAAAAAACTTCTGCCTTGGATAGACGGATTGTTGGATGAAGGAAGAGCATTTTACAATGCTTATAAAAAACCTTTGTTCAGTTCCCACATGTTGGATCTTTCCGAAGAACCGATTGAGGAGAACATGGAGATTTCAGTTAGATACTTCAAAGAGTTTGTAAAACTTGAAATGGGTATAGAAATTGAGTTGGGTGTAACAGGTGGAGAAGAAGATGGTGTAGATAATACAGATATCGACAGTTCCAAACTTTATACCCAACCCAAAGAAGTAGCCTATGCTTATGAACAATTAAAAGATATTGGGGAATTGTTTACAGTTGCAGCTTCTTTTGGAAATGTTCATGGAGTGTACAAACCTGGAAATGTCAGTCTAAAACCTGAAATTCTTAAAAGCTCTCAAGAATATCTGAATCAGAAACATGGCTTATCCGGTAAGCCTCTTTACTTTGTTTTCCATGGAGGTTCAGGTTCTACGGCAGCCGAAATCAAAGAAGCAACAGGTTACGGGGTGATCAAAATGAATATCGATACCGATCAGCAATGGGCATTTTGGGAAGGTGTGAAAAATTATTACAAGGCTAATGAAGGATATTTGCAGAGTCAATTGGGAAATCCTGATGGAAGCTCTTCACCGAATAAAAAATATTATGATCCCAGAGTATGGCTCAGAAAAGGGGAAGAGAATTTTATAAAGAGACTTGAATTGGCATTTGAAGAACTCAATGCCATCAACCGAAACTGATAAAGACTTCAACTATATTGAAAAAGTCACTTTAAAAGTGACTTTTTCTTTTTAATAATTCACCCATATGAAAAAGTACACAATCCTCTATATTCTTTTAATGTTGATATTAACAACTTCGTGTTCAGATAATAAAAGAAAAAAAATTGAAAATCACTGGCCTCAAGCAGGAATTACTTATGAAATTTTTATCCAATCATTTTACGATTCGAATGGAGATGGAATAGGAGATATCAATGGGGTTACCAAAAAGCTTGACCATGTAAAGGAATTGGGTGCGAATGCCATTTGGTTTATGCCCATCATGGCTTCCCCAAGCTACCATAAATATGATGTAACAGATTACAAGAGTGTTCACCCCGATTATGGGACAATAGAAGAATTCAAGACACTAATTGATGAAGCTCATAAAAAGGACATCAAGATTGTCATTGACATGATTATCAACCATACCAGCAACCAACATCCATGGTTTTTGGAATCACAAAAAAGTAGAGAAAACCCATATCGGGATTATTATGTGTGGGCTCAAAAGGATACCATAGCCGATTATATCAATAAAAAGACAATCACCCTTGACAGTGATAATATCCGTCAATGGCATGACCCGGGATTTGGTCAGGATTATTATTATGGGTTTTTCTATGGCGGAATGCCTGACCTCAATTTTGACAATCCCAAAGTACGGGATGAAATCTTTGAAATTGGAAGATTTTGGTTGGAAGAAGTTGGAGTTGACGGATTCAGACTAGATGCTGCCAAACATATTTTCCCTGATGACAGGCCTGAAGATAACCATGCTTTTTGGAAGGAGTTCAGAGATAAAATGGTTGCCATCAACCCTGACATTTATTTAGTAGGCGAGGTATATGACAAAAAGGAAATTGTGGCACCTTACCTTCCTGGTCTTCCTGCTCTGTTCAACTTTGATTTCCATTATTCATTGATTGAATCCTATCAGAAGGAAGATGGTATGCTACTTGCGAAAAAGCAAAAAGAGGTCCTTGATTTCTACCTTGATATTACAAACGACTTTATAGACGCCACCTTTTCATCCAATCACGATCAGCCAAGACTTTTAAATTCTCTCGGTGAAAATCCAAAAAAACACAAGCAGGCTATCAATATTCTGATGACCATGCCAGGTGCACCGTATCTTTATTATGGAGAGGAAATTGGAATGTTGGGTAAAAAACCGGATGAAAATATCAGAGAACCGTTTTTATGGGATATCAAAAACAATGACAAAGGTCGGACGGCATGGATTGAACCCGTTTATTCAATTGATGAGACCGTTACCCCCTTAGCGATCCAAAAGTCAATGAGTACGAGTTATTTCAACCATTATAAGGATATTATCAAACTGAGAAATAGTAATCGAGCATTATCTCTAGGAAATTTGGAACTGTATCTAGGTAGTTTACCCAAACCTGTCATGGCGTTTTTCAGAAACCACAAGGATCAGGAAGTCTTTGTTGTGCATAACTTGAGTGATGAAAATCAGACAATTGATGCACCTGAGGAATTTACAATAGAGTTGTTTTCTTATGGCAATGCCAAAATAGATGGCAGTAAAATAAATCTTCCTGCTTATAGTTCCTTGGTGCTTGAATATTAATCTTATTCCATAGGTTTCAATTTTTCAGATGAAAATCTAGGTAAAAAAAATGGAGGTCATTAGACCTCCATTTTTTGACTCCGTTATTTGAAATCAGGTTGAAAGGATTTTTGCTATCCTAAAATCGTCTTCATCAACTTCCTTACTTCCGATAATTGCTTTTGCGATAGGTGTAAAAACAATTTTATTGTTGATGATACCTGCCATGACATCATATTTACCATTGATAAGACCCTCTACTGCGGCAACTCCCAATTTGCTTGCAAGCACTCTATCGGAGGAGCTTGGGGCACCACCTCTTTGTAAATGACCTAAAATTGTAACTTTTATGTCATAATAGGGGAGTTGTTTTTTGATTTTCTCAGCAATCTCGGCAGCACCACCACTTTTCCCCCCTTCTGCAACAATTACGATATTGGAGGTTTTCATTGCTTTTGTCCGCGCTTTGAGCCGTTCTACTAACCGTTCTATAGGCATTTTTTTCTCTGGTATTAGTGTGGCAGCTGCAGCACTGCCAATTCCCGCATTGATAGCTATAAAACCTGCATCTCTTCCCATCACCTCCACAAAGAAAAGTCTGTCATGGGATGTAGCGGTATCCCGGATTTTGTCTATTGCCTCAATGGCTGTGTTGCACGCTGTATCAAAACCTATTGTAAGATCAGTGCCGGCAAGATCGTTATCAATAGTTCCTGGGATTCCAATGGATGGGATACCATATTCCTGATAAAAAAGATGGGCACCTGTAAGAGAGCCGTCTCCTCCGATCACAACAAGTCCATCTATATTATGCTTTTTAAGATTTTCATATGCTTTTTTCCTACCCTCAGGAGTTCTGAACTCAGCACTCCTGGCAGATTTTAAGAAGGTACCGCCTCTTTCAAGTATATGTGCAATATTCTTGGATTCCAGTTTTTTGATTTCATCTTGAATCATCCCTTCATATCCTCTATAAATACCGTACATTTCTAGGTTATAAAAAAAACCTGCCCTGACAGCAGCCCTAATTGCAGCATTCATCCCTGGGGCATCACCACCTGAGGTGAAAACGCCAATTCTTTTAATTGTCTTAATTTCCATCAAAATTGGGAGGTTAATTGTTCAAACATCAATTGAGCGCCTGCTGGATTGGTAGCCAAAGGTATATTATGGACATCACATAGCCTCATCAACATCTGCACATCCGGTTCATGGGGATGTTTATCCAAAGGATCTCTAAAAAATATAACCATAGACAATTCTTTTTGAGCTGCCATTGAAGCAATTTGGGCATCACCACCCATTGGCCCTGAAAGGAGTTTCTGAACCTTGAATCCTGCTCTTTCAATATGCAAACCTGTAGTGCCAGTTGCGACCAAATCTATATTAGCATGATGCAGTTCTTTTTTATAGCCACTGAGGAAATGAACCATATCAGCTTTTTTTCCATCATGAGCAATCAATGCGATTTTCATTCTCTTTGATTTAATAGGTTTCGGATCTAAAGTTAAAAAAAATTAAGTCTTCATGTCTAGAATACTTTTAATAATCCTGATTAGCAAGTAGTGGTTTTAAGGAATTGGCTTATTTATTATCTTAAAGGACAATAAACTTCCTCCATTCAAACTAATTGTTAACCAACGTGGTTTTATTTTAATTTTTTTAACTATTTTCAAAAAATATATTCACCAACTTTAATAAAAAATATGAGCCTAGTTAAAGAATTCAAGGAATTTGCCATGAAAGGCAATGTAGTTGATTTGGCGGTTGCTGTCATTATTGGTGGCGCATTCGGCAAAATTGTTTCTTCATTTGTCAATGATATTGTAATGCCGCCTTTAGGTATGCTTTTAGGAAATGTTGATTTCAAAGATCTGGTATTCATTCTGAGGGATGCTTATATTTCGGAGGGTGGGGAGGAAATGGCCCCTGTTACGCTCAGCTATGGTAATTTTATTCAAAATGTAGTTGATTTTCTTATAATTGCATTTGTCATTTTTATGGCTATCAGAGCAATGAATTCTTTGAAAAAGAAAGAAGAAGCGGCGCCTTCTGCACCACCTGCACCTCCAAAATCCGAAGTGCTTTTGGAAGAAATCAGAGATTTGTTGAAAAAATAAAAAATAAAAAAGCAGCTGAAAAGCTGCTTTTTTATTTTAATTTCTTCGGCCTCTATCACTGCCCTGTTGCATCCTGTAAACTTGTCTTGTAAATTCCCGATTAACACCTCCTAACTTCATAGCCTGCACAGGAGTGATGGCTTTTGTAACTTCTTCCATAAAGATTTTTTCTTTGTCGAGTAATTGTTGTTGTAGGGAAAGCCTTTCCTGAATCATTTCCCTTGCTTTAGCATCTGTGATTTCCTGCGAAGAACTTCTATTGATGGTAGAAATCTTATCCATCAAGATACCCCTGTCTTCATTGTACTGATTGTAAAGAGGCCAGAATTTTGTGGCCTGATCAGCCTTTAAATCCAGTCTATTGGTAATAAAAGCAACTCTTGCAGCTTCCAGTTTTTCTTTGTCGTATTGCTGACCTCCTGGTCTCTGGGCTAGCAAGGACGAGAATGAAAATGCAAAGACTATAAATATTAAGTTGTATTTTTTCATGATTTTTTGATTAATACCACCAATCTTCTTCAGATTGATCAGTGTTTTCGTTTTCATATGTTCCCCATTCCATGGTGATAATTTCATCAAGAATGGAATTGGGATTATCAGCAAAAGATAAAATATCTTCTGCTTGCCAATATCCGGAATTAATGTACAAATCTATTTCCTGATCTAGATTGGCTTCAAGGGTGTTATTGGGATGGATATCATTGCTGAGAACAAAAATAAACATACCTAATATAATGACGGCTGCCGCTGCCATACTTGTAATGAGTGTAAAAGACCTTGTTTTTTGTTTTTTGTTTTTAGCCAAGATCTTTTCTGGGAGGTTTTCAAAATAATCCTGTGGAGTATTGAAAATATTAGTTTTAGGTAGATTTTTCATGATTATGTCGGTTAGACAGAAATACTGGAGAGAAGTTTATTCTATTCGAAGTTCATTCTCAATTTTTTTTGCCGCATGATGGTAACTGGCTTTTAGGGCCCCAATCGAAGTTTCGGTAATCTGACTGATTTCATCATAGCCCAAATCCTCGAAGTACCTTAAATTAAATACCAATCTTTGTTTATCCGGTAATTTTAATAAAGCTTTTTGAAGTTTTCTTTCTATCTCATCTCCTGTGATCATCCCAGAATGATCAAGGTAGCTTTCCATTACGGCTTCATGGTCATCTATAGAAAAGAAAAATCTCTTTTTTTTCTTTTGAAGGAAATTCAAGCTCTCATTCGTCGCAATCCGGTATAGCCAAGTGAACAAGGAAGAATTTCCATGAAAATTATTGATGTTTTTGAAGGCTTTGACAAATGTGTTTTGGGTAATATCATCAGCATCCTCATGGATTACAACCATTTTTCTGATGACTCCATAAATTCTTCTTTGATACATTTCAATTAAAGATCTGTACCCTTTTTCCCGGGTGTCGGGATTTTGGATCATCTGCAAAAGTTCTAAATCGCTTATTGAAATCATTCGCTTCTTTGACAAGTGAATAATACATAAGTTTAATTTGTTTTCAAAAATAGGCGAGAAATGACGGCATTCATTTCAGTTCTGTATTTTGGTCTTAAAAATCATTTAATTCGATTTATAAAAAGAGGGAGTTTAAAAAAAATCGCTAAACAAAGCGTTAGAATTTAATTAGCGATTTTTAATTTTCAAATTATCCTTAAATCTCAAGGATATAATCCAATATACCTGCGTTTTTACCTTTTGGTCTTGTCACTAGTAATGGGAACTCGTCATTGAGCTGAATAAGTCGTTCAGCCATACTGCCAATGAAAAGTGCAGTAGCAGCGGTCCTTCCTTTGGCACCGATAATTATAGAATCGGCACCTATTTCTTTGGCTTTTGCCAAAATATCCTCAACAGGATCATCATCTTCATCCTGCGTGTATACAGGGTTGATTTTGATATTTTTTGAATCAATTTTTCTGATGAATTTTTTAAAATTTATCTCAGCATGCATCAACATGATGGCTGTAAATTCCTGATAGCTTTTACCTGTAAAATGATAACCTGAGGGCACTGTGAAAACATTTTGGCAAACTATTTCTGCATTGCCACCATATTTTTCTACAATCAAGATAGCTTCTTCCATGGCATCTTTGGAATAATCCGAAAAATCACTGGGGACCAAAAGCTTTTCCATTTTTGGTTCGGATTTTTCGGGAATGATCAACAAGGAACAACTTGCCCTCCTTGCCAACCTTTGAGAGACGACACCTGTACCAGGTAGGGTTACTTTTCTTCCAACCAGAATCATATCAGCAGATTTCTCATGAGCAAGTTTGAGAATTTTTTTGGATAGTTGACCTTCCTTGACAACGTAAGAAAATTCAACATGATGGTCTTCTCCAAAATTCATCTCCACGACTTCCTTCATTTGCGCTTTCCTTTCTTCTACCATATTATCTATTAAATGCGGAAATTCCTCCAAGACATCTTTTGGGATATTGAGGTTTCTGATCACATTGGTGAAATAGATCTTTTTGGTTTGATTGACATTGGAAATGAAAGACGCAAACCTAACAAGAGTGGCATCTAATTCACTCTGATCCAGACAAACTATGAGTTTTTTTATTTGATACATTTTTTTTAACCTAATCGAATCGCAAAATTAAACGATTTCAATGATGAAAAGTTGATTTTGGTAAAATATTATTTTGAATTTATAATTAAATTTTAACTGGACAGATTATTATTTCGAACAAGATGCAATCTTAATTTAAGGTTAAAGGGAAAATCCAAAAATAGATTGATTCACTGATTTCATAATTTTTTTTCCCAATAAAAATACTGATTAAATGTATTGAACAAAATGAATTTTGGTGAATTTGTTTGGAAAGGGTTATTATCCCATAAAAACATCAAATTACAAAAATTCACTTTCATGGCATTCTTGTAGGCTTAAACGTTTGTTAGTTTAATTCGTATATTTGCCCAAATGGCTCAGGTCGCTGACATGTTCCAACTTCACAATTAAATACAATGCCGAGTAAAGCCCTTTCCAAAAACAGGCCTCATTCTCCCGATAGCTTTCGGGAGAACCTCGTATCTTAGGATTCAGGATAACAGTGGACGTTTGCGGATTTCAGGCAGCTCAAATCTTGTCAATAAAGAGGTTTGGTAACACTCTATGGCCTGGGCCTTTTTACTTTTTCGATTAAGCTTTTTTGACTGTTTTTAGCTATTCCGAGTAAATATATCCCGGCAAAATAAATCAGGGTTATAACCACTGACCTTAAAAGTATGTCATTGAGTCCTACCTCCATGTATTGCAATAGCAAAAATTGAATGCTATAAGTAAGGACACCCAAGATCAGAATTTTCAAAACATCAAGAGAGAATGGATCAAAACCCAATCTGATTTTGATATAAATATATTTGATCAGGTTATAAAGTAGAAGTGATAAAAAGGAGGCAACTGCAGCCCCTTCTATACCATAGATTGGAATTAGCAGGAGATTCAATAATATGACCGCAACACACATGATTAATGTCGCTGTGATGTTGAATATGTAATACTTGGAAAACACAATAATTTCTCCGTTAATAGAAAAAAGAATATCAGCCATCTTGGCAAGACCAATCCATAATACTACCCATTTTCCAGTTTCATAAATTACATTGTTTGGGACAAAATAATAGAGATTGTCAATATTGGACCATATACCCAAAAACAAAAGCAGGCAGATCAAAAACTGATGTACTGCAATATTTTTATATAGTTTATTGATTTCAAGATGTTCCTGCTTAGCAAAGTGCTCTGCAATGACGGGCATGGCAGCTTGGGAAATGGCCCGTCTCGGTAGTTCTATGACTATTGCTATAGAAAATGCTATCATGTAAATGGCATTGGCATCTAATCCAATCATTGAACTCACCATCAAGCTATCTATTTTCATGATAAGCACCGAGCCAGCTGTACCCAAAAGGGTAATCAAGCTGTATTTCATGAATTCACTTCTAAATCCTTTTGGAAATGAAGAAAAGTCGAAGTCTAATTTGAAAATATTTATTCTCAGCATGTAAATGAGCATCCCTATCACTGTAATCAAATAAAGAACAGCTAATCCCCAGATCATTTGGTCAAAACTTAACCACCCTATAAAATATAATCCAACAAGTGCCGCGGTAAACAATCTATTGACAACCTCTCTGAAAAAGGAAGGGACTGCGATCTTCATAAATGACCTGCAAAAAGCTTCTAAAATAGTGTTCATTACTGAAAATAAGGTGATGAACAGTACAACGCCTAAAAAATCAATGACCTCAGGTGAGTTGGTGGCAAAGGCAGCAATTACATTATCTTTAAAAAACAAGAAAAGTATCGAAACTATAAGGAATCCAACAAAAGTCAATACCAAGCTCAAAGTAAAAAAAGCAAACATTTTTTCTTTGACCAGAGGAAAAAAGCGGGTGATACCATTGCCAATTCCCAATTGGGCAATGGGAACAATCAATAATGCCATATCTTGAAGCGTTCTGAACAAGCCGATTTCCTCAGGCTGTAAAACAAATGGCAGCAGCCAAAGTACATTAAAATAACCTATCAAAACTCCTATGTAAGAAGAAATGGTGGTCAGTAGACTTTGGCGGGCTATGAGTTTCATGGGAAACAAAAATAGAAAGATAATCCTTATTTTACCGAAGCAAGGATATTGCAGAATTCCTTTGGAACATGGTTTATTAAAATGCGTTTTCCCCTAAGACCTATTTTCTCGAAAGTGTATCCTATTGGCCTAAGTAACTCAAAAATTTCCTCAGGTTCATATCCTCCTGCCAAGCAAGCTTCTCTGTTGATTTCGATCATGAGGTATGGTTTGTATTTTTTCAAGGTTTTTAATGCACCTTTCAAAACCTGTAATTCAGCACCTTCCACATCGATTTTGATAAGATCAACATGGTGACTATCCAATAGATTTAATTGGTTGTCCAAGGTATCGAGTATGATTTCTTGAATCAAGACAGTATGGGTCTGGGTCGGAAACATGGTATTTACCCCTTCATTGTCTCCTTCTTTGCCATATAGATTGAGTTTACCTGGAGCCTCGGACAATCCTATTTTCAAGGGAATCAGGGCGCTTTGAAAATTCGGGTTTAAGGAAAAATTAAATTTTAACTGATCATAAAGTCCATCCATGGGTTCAAATGCGATAACCTTACCGGTATTTCCGGCATGTTTTACTGCCCATAGACTGTATTCTCCCTGATTTGCTCCCACATCGATGATGGTCTGACCTTTTTTAAGGATTTTTTGAAGTACAAACATCGGTGCCCAATCATGAGCGCCTCTCCAATAAATTGCCGATCCCATACTTTTGGATATGTCTACCTTCATAGTTATTCCTCGAAAAGAAAAGGTTCTCCATTCAGGACCTTGGGAGTTTTTTTGGAAAAGATTCCTAATGAATTGGACCAAAAAATATCCGCCCGGTATGACAAATAAATTTCTGGTGAATAATGCTGCAATTTTTTCCATTTGTTATTTGAAAATCAGTAGGGTAGTTTTGTAAACAGCAAATCTTGCCTGCTCTGCAAAGAATATTTTTGTTTGATTCTTTCTCTTGCCTTTCGGTTGAAAGTATCCTGAACTGGCGTTTCGAGAATTTTCCTGATTAGCTTTTCTAAAAGGTTGATATCTCGGTGATCCAAAACATATCCTGTTTCGCCGATGATTTCAGGAATGATGTTGGCCTTACTGCCTATCGGTGTACAACCGCACAGCATGGCTTCACACAATGCGCAACCAAATCCCTCAAATACCGAAAGTTGGAAATAAAACGAAGCTACACGGTATTCATTTCTGATCATTTCAGCATTTATTTTACCTAGAAACTTTACGTTTTTCATATTGCCGTTCAATGTTTCAGGTTTGGACATTCCTGCAATTTTAAAATTACAGTCAGGAAATCTTTTTGCCAATTCAAGAATCAGATCCCCTCCTTTCAGCATGTATTGTTCCGAAGAAAGCACAGCTAAAAAAGATCTGGGTGATTTTTCAATAATTTCATCGGCATTCCAATATTCAGGATCAAATCCATTATGGATTATTGAGTAATCTTTTCTGAGTTCAGGGAAATGATAAAGGAATCCGTTATTGATGATGTTACCTTTTGAGAAAAAATCATTCCCCGAATTCACCAATGATTCGCTAACAGGGAACAGGCCGGTAGCCCATTCATAGGATTTTCCACAGAACCATTTCAAAAGGGGAATTCTCAAACTCCCATAATTTAACTCAGGGATAGAAGCACAGTCAGTTCCGTGAAGAATGATATAGACCGGCTTTTGGAACAGCTTTCCCAATAAACTTGGGAAAAATGACCAATATCCTCCAAAATGAACGAGTATTAGATTAACATGGCCAATGTTTACTAACAAGTTAAAAAATTGAATAACCATAAATATCGGTGCCAGTTCTTTCCTTTTCCAGTTGTAGGAATCAATAATAAGGTCGTATTTTTTGGATAGGAAATTGATGTCCTGTAAAATAAATGTTTGAAAGGAGGGAGTTACCAACAGTAACTTTGGTTTTCTCATTAATCAGTCGGTTTTATTGTTCCTGTAAAACGTGTAACCTATACTTCCTATGAGTAGAAGAACTGTTAAGTATTGAAAGACGACTACCCACAATTTGGTAGCATAGTAACTTGCGGGTTCGAATTTCATTTGAACTTCAGATTGACCCTCGGGCACCATAATTCCCCTAAGTAGGTAATTAGTCCTGATGATTTCTGTTTCCTTTCCATTGACCAAAGCCTTCCAGCCAATCGGATAATAAATCTCAGAAAAGACCACCAATCCTCCTTTTTCGGCAGTGATGGAATAATTGAGTTCGTTGGGGCTACTTTGGTTCAGGTTTACTTGCCCGGAGCCAGATTGGATTTCTCCAAAGTTTTTTTCATTGACCGTTGCAGTTGATTTGGTATCCATCGTTGCAACCATATTGATTTCTTCTTCATCTGTGATTACTTTTTGGATATTGGAAGGAAACCATGCATAACCATTGGATTCAGGATTCTGAAAAACTGCATTTTCAGCCTTTCCTGCTATGATATATTTGGTATTCAACATGTTCAGAGAATTTAAACTCTCCCAATCAAAATTTCCTTCCTGAGCTTTTTGGATAAAAGCCTGCATTTCAGGACTAATGACGTTTTCTATCATTTCTTGATACCTTTTCATTTTGGCACCATGATATCCTCCGACACTGTTGAAATAATAACTGGTCCGCGCATCGTTAAAGGGATTTTCCAGGTTCAATACCCTGAAATAACCTTTATCGGCAAGGATCCTTTCATCGGCAGGATTTTTGGCAAAAAACTGGTCTTTGGGACTGTATTGAAATGCATCCTCATTGAGGTATCGTTTGTTGATCATCCAAAGATCAATTACCAAGATGGTTGCAATAGCCAATCCTGCTAGCTGTGTTGATATTTTGTTTTTCAAAGCGGCCCAGATCAATCCGGCAGAAAGCAGGATGAAAAGAAGACTTTTAAAAGCACTGCTGCGCATAATTGATTTCCTGTCTTCTTGAAGTGCTTCCACTAGCCAGTCAGGAAAATTGGAATCCACCTGACCCCTAAAGCTGAAAATGCCAGCAAAAACCGCAAAAATCAGAGCCAAACCCGCAGTTGCCCCCAATGCAATCAATAATTTTTTGACCAACTCTTTTTGGTCATGATTTCTAAAAAAATGTTCTAGTCCCAAACTTCCCAAAACGGGAATGGCAAATAGAGCCATTGAAAGTCCCATGGTAACTGCCCTGAATTTGTTATATCCAGGTAAGAAATCAAAAACGGTAAAATTGAACCATTCTAGATTTTTGCCCCATGCCAACAAAATGGACAGTAGCGTTATTGAAAGGAAAATATACTTTTCTTTGTTAGGAGCAAACAGTAACCCAAGGACAAAAAAGAAAATCATAATGGCCCCTCCATAAATCGGCCCTCCGGTTCCAGGTTGATCTCCCCAATAGGTTCGGCCATTCTGAAGAAAATCTCTGATTTGATCCTCTTGAGCACCATATGATCTCAAGGCCTCTTCTGACTTGGAATTTTTGGGAAGTGGTTCTACACTTGCCCCACCATATAAATATGGGACCAGGAATGTTAGGGTTTCTATTTTCCCCTGTGACCAATTGAACGCATAATCTTTATCAAGTCCTTGTTGGGAGGGGTCTTTAGATGATGTCAAATTTGAGGTTCCTCTTGTAGAGTAGGTACCATATTCCAAAACTGTCGCAAATCTGCTAAGATTGGCTCCAACAGCCAAAACTGCTCCTAACAATAATACAAGAATTGTTTTTCCGAAATACGGTAAACCTTTTTGTTTAAAAGCGTCGATCAATTGGGCAAGTCCATAAATACCAACTATCAAGACGGTGTAATAAGTAATTTGTAAATGGTTGAACTTTAATTGAAGCATAAGACCAAATGCAAATAAGGCCAGTCCAATAATCCTTTTTCCGGAAAATGCCAAATGGATTCCTGCCAGAATCAAAGGAATCAGGCAAATTGCCCAGATTTTGGCGTTATGTCCAGCATCCAAACTGATCACATGAAAAGTGTTGAAGGCAAAAGCAATGGCTCCGGGAATGGAGAATTCAGGCCTTATTTTGAAACTCAGTAAAAGGATATACATCGAAACCATACCAAAAAAAAGAGAATTGATAGGGTGGGGGAGTCCTAGTGTAAATACCTTGGTCAGGAAATTAGTGATATCCCCGGGTATTTCGAAACTGACCAGATACGCAGGCATTCCACCAAATAACCTGTTGGTCCACAATGCTTCATCACCTGTTTCTGCTCTATAATCCATGATTTCCTTGGCAGCACCTTCCCATTGGAGTATGTCATATTGGAAAAGAATTTTGCCATCAAAAACCGCGGGTGAGAAATAAAACAGTACAATCAGGTAAAAAATAACCACACTTATGATATGGGGCAGGATATCTTTTTTGAAGTTGGGTTGCATTCTGATGTGTTTAACAATTGCTAGATAACCCGCAAATTATAAATTATTGGGAGAAAAATCTTTATCCTCTGCTCCACTATTCCATTTTTAACTATCATTTAGAATTAAAAACTCTAATAGCATGATCTTCCAACTTCCCAGTCTGGCACCATACAGGCATCTTCCGTCTTCGGTCTTCCTTCTTCTAGTCATTATAATAATAAGTGATGCAACTTGCAGGTAGTCGGATATTCATATTTCTTTTAAGATGCAGTCACCTAAAACCACTTCAAGTTGAATCTCTTTCAATTATTTTGGTGTTCAAAGTAAAAACTTTGGAAGGCAAAGCGTCAGGATGCCTTATTTCCTCCAACAATCTCTTAGCAGCCGTTTGGCCCATATCAAAAGAAGGTTGTTCCACTGTGGTCAGATTTGGTTCGATGATTTCGGCAGCAGGTGAATTGGAGAAACCCATGACCGCTATTTGCCGAGGGATTTCGATATTGTTTTTTTTCAAATGTCGAATGCAATCTATTGCTACTGTATCATTGATGGCAAGTATTGCATCGGGCTGGTTTTTCAAGCCCAGGTAAAAGTCAATACATGCTGAAGTAGTTTGTCTAGACAGATCTGATTCCAAAATCCAATCAGATTCAAAATTCATTTGGTGGCTCCTAAGGGCGTTTTGATATCCGATTAACCTGTTTTTACAGATACTAAGAATTTTAGGACCACACAAAAACGCAATATTTTTATATCCTTTACGAATCAGGTACTGCGTAGCTTCAAAAGAACTTTCCTCATCATTGATAACTACTTTTGAATTTGAGCCATTTTCATCTACCCTGTCAAAATAAACAAAAGGAATTTGATGTTCTTTCAATTGGTTCAAATGCTCAAAAGAATTTGTCTCCCGCGACAAAGAGATCAAAATACCGCCTACTCTTGAATCTTGAAGAGTTTTGATATTGAACTTTTCCTGTTCCAAAGACTCATTGGATTGGCATATGATCAGGTTATAGCCATTTTCCAAACAGGTCTTTTGCATACCACTGATGCATGAGGAAAAAAAATGGAGTTCAAGATCGGGGACAACCACTCCGATGGTGTTGGAAGATTTTGTTTTAAGGGATTTAGCAAAAAGATTTGGATGATAATCCATTTCCTTTGCTGCCAACATGACCATTTTCTTGGTTTCATCTTTGATCGTTGGCAGGTCACTAAGTGCCCTTGATACAGTTGAAACAGCGATGTTGAGTTTTTTTGCTATATCTTTTAATGTGACATGTTCTCGTTTCATTAATTTCCATATATGGTTTTGAAGCAATAAAGGAGCTTTAGAAGCTCCTTTATTATCAATTATTTGTCAAATACTTTGTAATAAATTTCACTCCATTTCAGCTCATTTTGAAATTGCTTCAGATTTGTATTCTTATCAATCACAAGATTTTCTACTCCTGCAATGGAAGTAAAATCAGATAAATGCTCAATCGACAAGTTTTGACTGAAGCAAGTATGATGTGCTCCACCAGCATAAATCCAAGCAGCACAAGCTGTATTCATATCAGGCAGGGGTTTCCACATGACCCGAGCTACAGGAAGTTTCGGAAGATCAAATTGAGGCGCTATAGCTTCTACTGTATTCACCACTAACCTGAATCTATTGCCCATATCAACAAGGGAAGCATTGAGAGAAGGTCCCGATTTGCCATTAAAGACCAATCTTACAGGATCTTCCTTACCTCCAATTCCTAAAGGATGTACCTCACATTTTGGTTTTCCATTGGCCAAGACAGGATCTACTTCTAACATGTGAGCGCCTAAAACCAGATTATTGTTCGGTTCAAAGTGATATGTATAATCTTCCATAAAGGCATTTCCACCTGCAAGACCTGTCCCCATTACTTTCATTGCCCTCACCAAAGCGGCAGTTTTCCAATCGCCTTCCCCGGCATATCCATATCCTTCAGCCATTAGCCTTTGAGTACCTATTCCGGGAAGTTGTTTCATGCCATGCAAATCCTCAAAAGTATTTGTAAATCCTTTAAATCCTCCCTCATTAAGGAATCTACGCATGCCTAGTTCGATTTTTGCAGCATCCAAAAGGGAGCTTCTTCGGTCTCCATCTTTCAGGAGATTTTTGGCAAGGGTATAAGAATCCTCATACTCCGATACAAGTTGATTTACTTCATTTTCTGAAATGGCATTGATTGACTGAACCAAATCACCAACAGGATGGGTGTTCACAGCAAAACCAAATTTCAACTCAGCTTCAACCTTGTCACCCTCGGTGACGGCTACATTTCGCATATTGTCGCCAAACCTTGCGAATTTTGCGCCTTGCCAATCCTTCCATGCAGAAGCAGCCCTTGCCCAAGTGTCTATTTGAGATTTAACACCTTCATCTTCCCAATATCCCACAACTACCTTCCGGTTGATTTTCATTCTTGAAACCATAAAACCAAATTCCCTATCTCCATGGGCACTTTGATTGAGGTTCATAAAATCCATATCGATTGAATCCCATGGGATATCCCTGTTGAATTGCGTATGGAGATGAAGTAAGGGCTTTGTCAGAATCTTCAAACCTGATATCCACATTTTGGCTGGAGAAAAAGTGTGCATCCAAGTAATTAGTCCAATACAGGATTCTGATTGGTTTGCTTCAAGGCAGACAGCGTGAATTTCTTCCGTGGTTTTGACTATAGGTTTAAAAATTATGCTTACGCTGATTTGGGTTGAATTATGAAGTTCTTTTGAAATAATAAGTGAATGTTCAGCTACTTGTCTGAGTGTTTCCTCTCCATAAAGGTGCTGGCTACCAGTGACAAACCACACCTCGTTCTGTTTTAAGCTATTCATGACAGGTCATTTTCGGTTATTAAATATTCTAAATTACATCCAAAAAAAATAATAGAGCATCCCAACAATCAATACAATTCCAGCAGCTCCAAGGTTGAAAGGTGTGGCAGTATTGAATAGTTCAGGATTGATCTCATATGCTTTTTCATCGGATGTTTTCATTCGGGTATTGGTAAAGAGAATTATTCCCAGCATTACAAATAATGTGGCAAGCATAAAAATGGATTCGATTCCCAAATATTGAAAGGGCTCAAACAAAATCAAGCCTAATACTGCAAGGATTAGCCCAAAAATCATAAAGGCATACCCAGTGATCAAGATGCCCTGATTTTTTCCATAATTTGGATTGATTCCTGTTTTTTTCTCAGAAAAGCTTATCACAGAAGCCAAGAAACAAAGTACGATAAATACATAACCCATTCTAAGAATGAAAGGCATTTCCGGATATACAATCTTGAATACAATCCCAGCTGGAATTGTTGCAATAGCTGTCCACAATGCTGCATTTGCAGTGATCTGCCGCCAAAATAACCCCATACAAAATACTGCAACCACACCGGGATAAATGTATCCGGTATATTCTTGGATATATTGGAAAACCTGATCCAAAGTACTCAATTTTGGTGCTATGGACATGGCAATCAATAAAGCTACAATAGCAACTATTCTCCCTGTATTTACCAGTTGCTTATTATTGGCATTTGGATTGAAATATGTTCTATAAATGTCCATTGTGAAAATGGTAGAAGTACTGTTTATCATGGAAGCCAAAGAAGAAACTATTGCAGCAGCAAGTGCCGCAAATGCCAGACCTCTAAACCCAGCAGGGACAAAGTTTTTAAGCAACCAAGGATAGGCCTCATCAGATTTTTCAATTGTCCCTATTTGCTCAACAGGAACATTGAGCATGAGGGAAAGTTTTTCCGGACTGAAATCATTGATCAAAACATAGGCAGCAATGCCAGGTATTACGACTAATAATGGAATCAGAATTTTGAGATAACCCGCGAAAATTAGCCCTTTTTTTGCTTCTTTAATACTTTTGGCAGCGAGGCCTTTCTGAATGATATATTGGTTGAAACCCCAATAACCGATATTGGTCAGCCACATTGCCCCTAAAATAACAGCTACCCCGGGTAAATCCTGATAAGCGTCCTTAAGGCCACCTTCACCATTTGAGATCATCAACTGACCTTGCGGAATGATCATGGAAAAATGGTCTCTCCCACTTTTAAATATTGTACTCAATCCGGCAAATACACCATTGCCATCACCCACAGCATCAAGAGCCAAAAATGTTGTCATCAAACCACCACCAATCAGAACAATTACTTGAACTACATCCGTCCAGGCCACAGCCTCTAATCCTCCATAAATGGAATAGATGCCCGAAAAAATCAAAAGGCCAATAATTCCATATAACAAGGGTATTCCCATTATTTTTTCCATGGCCAATGCACCTAAATAGCTTACTGAAGTCAAGTTCACAAAAACGTAAACCAGCAACCAGAAAACAGCAAATGCAGTACTTACACTCCGGTTGAATCGCTGGCTGAGGAACTGTGGCATGGTATAAATGCCCTTGTCAAGAAAAACAGGAAGAAAATATTTTGCTACAATAATCAATGCTATGGCTGCAATCCACTCATAAGCTGCTATCCCCAACCCAATTGCAAATCCTGAACCTGATGTACCTATAAAATGCTCCGCAGAAATATTTGCTGCGATAAGAGAAGCACCTACTGCCCACCAAGTTAAAGATTTATCTGCTAAAAAGTATTCCTGTGCCGTTTTCTGAACTCCTTGTTTGGTCCTTGAGACATAGAGACCTATAGTTACGATAGTAAGTCCATAGATTATAAATACTATATAATCTAAAGTTGAAAAACCTGAATTCATTGTCCGGATTTTTAGGTTAATTGGTATAAAGCAATATTCAGCATATTAGATATAAGTGTCATAAATACACCATATATTTAAGAAAAAAAAATATATGAGTGATTAATTATTCACTGAGCATGGGGATTTCATTTTTCGGAATAAAATTCAATATGCTCTGAAAATTTTCTTTATAATATTCCTCATCGAGACTGTAGAAAAATGCCCCTTTCTTACTGCTGGATTTATCTTTGTCTTTTTCTTTTTTTAATAAGCTAGTGGATAGGATCTTTCTACTGAAATTTCTCTTGTCTATTTTGGTGTCGTATAATCCCTCATACATTGCCTGTAGCTGTGGCAGGGTGAATTTATCTGGAAGGAGCTCAAATAGGATAGGATGAAATGCGGCCTTATAGCGCAACCTTTCCATGGCAGTTTTGACCATTTCTTCATGGTCAAAAATGAGTTTGGGTAAATCCTTGACCAAAAACCACCTTGCATGGAAATCATCGTTTATCTGTTGTTGGTATTTTTGAATATCAATCAAGGCAACATAAGCAACAGCGACCACCCTCTCGATAGGGTCTCTATCAGGCTTTCCAAAAATATGTAATTGTTCCAAATACACATCCTCCAAACCCGTCAATTGCTTGAGGATTCGGTCAGCAGCTTCATCCACGGACTCATTGATCTGCACAAATCCTCCCATAAGACTCCATTTTTCTTTCTCGGGGGCAAATCCTCTTTGTATCAATAATAATTTATAATCTGATCCATCAAAGCCAAAAATAATGCTGTCAACGGCTACCAAAAGCCTAGCCTGATTTGAGTATTTCATATTTCTAAATTTAGAATTGTAAAATTAAGAATTTTAAAATAAACTACTGGTAAAGTAAATAAAACACTTAATTATAGTAAAAAGAATAAGGAAATCATACATCCTAATCAATATAGTATCGGTATCGGTTAATTGAAGATAAATTTATATTAAGTGTTTATTGTACGTTTGTAAATATCGGATAAATGCGATCTTCCAGGCTTAAATTATTATCGTATATGAAATTCAAAACACATTTAATTCTTAACATTCATAGCAGACTAGTTATTTTGATTTTTTTGATGTTGATAATTGTCTTCCAGTCGGCAGGACAAAATGTTTGGACTAGAATTGAAAATAGGAATCAGACTTTGAATGTGTCGAAACAATCGGAGTTTAAAGTTGGGGGTTTCATGTTGAAAATTGTGGATGAATCCCAGACTGTAGCTGAATTAAGACCAAATGCGGACCTGGCTTTTGATTTTGTCCCATCTGAATTACTCTCAGTCAGAAGTAGGGATAGTCTATATCACTTAGGTGATATAAATATCATGCTGAGGAGAAAAGGTGATAAGGATTGGAGAAAATTCTCCTCTGCTAAAGAACGCAAATCAGTCAAACCATTGACCCAATCAAAAGAATATCTTTCAGGATCTATCTTGAATCCAACTTTGGGAGAAGATTTACCGGTTGAAATCAATAGGTTTTGGGAAGAAAAGGATGGATCACTTATAATGCGTTTTGAAATTGTTAATCATAGTCAATCGGAGGTGGAGATTGGCTATTTAGGTTTTCCAATGGTATTCGACAATATTCTTCACCGAAAGAATTTGGAAGAAGCTCATCTTCAAAAAGTGTTTTATGATCCATATATAGGTAAGGATGCTGGATATCTTCAAGTGGTAAGGCTAAGCGGAAAAGGACCGGTGTTATTGGTATTGCCAAATAAAAATGCTGGTTTTGAAGCTTATAATCCACTTTTGGATGATATGACTCCAAGAAGTATCACATTTGAAGGTTTTCATGATTGGGTGGTTCATAGCAAAGCGCTTGCTGAAACGCAATGGGAAAATGTTTCACCTTGGAATACACCAACCTCTATTTTCCTTGAACCTAGAGCAAAGAGATCAGTTTCCTTTAAATTTGTACTTGCTGAGGATGTAAAAGGAATTGAAAAAACTTTGGTTTTGCACGATAGGCCTGTTGCAGTAGGTATACCTGGTTATGTTATCCCCCTAGATGTTGATGGTAAATTATTTTTGAATGCTCGGCATCAGGTCAAAGAAATGATCGTTGAGCCTGAGGATGGAATTGAGATTAAAAAAATCGGTGAGGGCAAATCCGGTATTTGGACAGGATTTCAAGTAAACGGTAAAACTTGGGGCAGAAGCAGATTGACTATCGAATATGAAAATGGAGAAAAGCAGACCATACATTATAATGTTATCAAACCTGAAAAAGAGGTAATCGCTGATTTTGGGAGATTCTTGACTACCGAACAATGGTATGAAAACGATCAGGATTTATTCGGTAGACACAACTCGGTAATATCCTACGATATTGAGAAAAATGCCAAAGTATTGGAAGATAGCAGGGCTTGGATTCCTGGACTAAGTGATGAAGCTGGAGCTGGTTCATGGCTTGCAGCAATGATGAAGCAGGCAATTCAACCAGATAAAGGGGAGATGGAAAAGCTTTCCAAATTTTATTTTGAGACACTTTGGGGAGGAATTCAGTATAGTGATGGTCCAAATAAGTATGGTGTAAGAAAAAGCATGTTTTATTATGAACCGGAGAAATTCCCTGAAGGCACTTATAGCAAAGATGTCAACTACAGTACTTGGGCAGCTTGGAACCAAAAGGAGGCAGAATCAACAGGTAGATCCTACAACTACCCCCACGTCGCCGCAGCACATTGGGTAATGTACAGGTTGTCAAGATTCCACAAAAATCTTGTAGATCAAAAGTCGTGGGATTGGTATTTGGAAAACGCATTTCATACTGCTGTTGCCATGGTTGAACAGGCTCCCCATTATGCGCAATACGGACAGATGGAAGGCACTATTTTCTTGATGATTTTAAAAGATCTTCAAAGAGAAGGTATGTTTAATATGGCTCAGGAATTAGAGGAGTTAATGAGAAAGAGGGCAGATGTCTGGGCAGCACTTGCGTATCCTTTTGGCAGTGAGATGCCATGGGATTCTACCGGTCAAGAAGAAGTTTACATGTGGTCAGATTATTTTGGGTATGTGGAGAAGTCAGAAGTTACTTTGAATGCAATTTTGGCGTATATGCCAACAGTCCCACATTGGGGTTACAATGGAAGTGCAAGAAGGTATTGGGATTTTGTCTATGGCGGAAAACTACGAAGGATTGAAAGACAATTGCACCATTATGGCTCGGCTCTGAATTCCATTCCGGTTTTAAATGCTTATCACAAAAACCCTGAAGATCTTTATTTGCTAAGAGTAGGTTATGGCGGTGTTTTGGGCGGTATTTCAAATATTACCCAAAATGGCTTTGGGCCAGCTGCTTTCCATTCATTTCCCAATACCTTAAAAAT
>NZ_JBGSXS010000300.1:0-4327 GCF_041751335.1 Aquiflexum sp. | reverse complement strand
TTTTCAGTCAAAAGTAAATTAACTATGCTTCAACAAAAACGCTGGATTTGCTATGATTTAGGTTTGATTGGCATCAATTTCAAGACATTATCCTCATAGTTTTCGGCAAGGTGGGACAGTTCAGATGGCATTTTTGATCGTAATCCTCCAGTTTATGGAAACCTCCATATATTGTCGCTTTGTCCAAAAGTGATTCAATGGTTTTCATGACTGCCTGATAGTCTAAATTGATTTTTTATATCGTCCGTACCTACGGTACTTTTGGGCCTTGGTTTTTAACTTTATCCCAGCAATAAATTACCGGGCTATTATATCAGTCATGCCTACGGCACTTTTTTTCTAATAAAAGACTATTCCAAAATTCAAGGTTCTTCTAGTGCTCCTACTACCAAAGTCAGGTGACCGCAATGAGAAGGATACCCTTTTTCAAGTCACTTGTCTTTGTTTCTTGTATCGAGCGTCTCAATAGACTTCTCCTGATGTACCAATGACATAAATGTAAATTGCCCCTCGGCAAGCTCGGGGAACGGATTATATGGTTAATTAAGGTGATCTATATGTCAATACATTTTCTGTACATTTCCAGTATGTTAATTACTACCAATGACATAAATCGGAGAAGACGTCATGCTGATCCCGATGGCTATCGGGAGAAGCATCTCATGAGGATCAGGAAATGTAGAATAAACATAAATAGAACCTCTAGAGATACCTCGTGCCTCGGCATGACGGATAACCTGACGTCATTACCTATTCTGAACATTTCCTAAATGTTGAAGACTCGAAGTGATAAGGAAAAGTCTTCTTGGATTGGTTCTCGCTTCTTAAATTTTGGTTCTTGACTCTTGGTTCCTAAAAAGGCCTTCGAGGAAGAAAAACACCTCAAAGGTCTAGCGTCTCGCATCTCGTCTCTCGCTTCTCGCTTCTCAATTCCCAACCTCCTTCATCAATTCCTCCACTGCTTTTTCCAACTGCTGATCGATCCCTTTGTCTATCTTGCCGGGCATGTTTTTGACCTGAAACTGTGGTTTGGTTTCGTTGTTTTCCATCCAATTACCGGATTTATCTTTGGCGGAAACAGGGACCATTCCCCATCGGCTTCCATTAGGGAGCATCTCCCAGCCGGCAAAGGAACAGGTTCCAGGTGTAGGCATACCTACGGTCTTGCCGATTTTGAGATCAGTATAGCCACAGGCAAAACAATGGCCATCGGAATAGTTGGCCTCGTTGAACATGGCCAAAGTCGGTTTGGTCCATCGGAAGGTGGGTTCATAGCCTACTTCCCTCTCTTCGGTGGCATAGGTGATAAACTTCTCACCGGTAAAGAACATGGCCAAATCGGCAACCAAGTCCCCGCCCCCATTGAAACGGGTATCGACAATCACCCCTTTTCGGTCATGGTATTTGCCCATCATTTCTTCATAGGTGGTACGGTATGGACCGTCTGACATTCCAGGAATATGGATATATCCCAAGGTCCCAATAGAAAGGCTGTCCACTTCTGCTTGGTTCTTTTTCACCCAGCGCTTGTAGAGTAATTGGTTTTCTTCTCCTAGTGATACCGGTTTTACTGTCACTTGATTTCGGGTATTGGTTTTGGGATCCAATACTTCCAAGAGTGTAAACTTGTCCGCCTTTCTATTCAGATACCAGGCAACATCCTTATCCATGCTGATGGTTTCCCCATCGATCTTCTCGATGACCATTCCGGTTTGGATGGATAAACCTGCTTTGTCCAAAGGACCTCCTTTGATGATTTCCGCTATTTTGATTCCATTGTTTTTATGGGAATAATCCATAAAAATTCCCAAGGAAGCAGTGGCATCAGCTTGTGGTATACTACGGCTAAATCTTGCCCCGGCATGGGACACATTCAGTTCACCGATCAGTTCAGAAACCATTTCGGCAAATTCATAGTCATTGCCAATGGAAGGCAAATACTTTTCATAAGCCGCACTCAATTCATCCCAATCTACCCCATGCATCTCAGGAGTATAAAAAGCGCCTTTGGTTCTGATCTTGATATGTTCAAACATCTGCTTTCGTTCCGCTTCGGTGTCCAAGGTCATCTCACCGGCAATTTTGATCTGCTCTCTTTTGCTTCCCTTATCTGTAATTTTGGAAATATTGCCATTTGCCAACAGGAAAAGGTTCTTCATTTCTTTGTCCCATTCCAAACTTCCCGAACCTGCATCAAGTTTGAGTTCCAACTTGGTTTCCTTGGTGCGCAGGTCAGTACTCCATAGATTCATCCCTTTTTCAAAACTGGCCAGATAGAGCAGTTTCTCACCATCCTTGTCCAATACCGCATCTCCCAAAGTGGCAGAGTGAATGGTCAGTTTGGCTTTCCTTTCATTAAGGTCTTCCCAATCAATTTTAAGATCTTCAACTTTTTTATCAGCTTCTTTCTTTTCATCCTTTTTCTCTTCCTCTTTTTTGCCTGCCTTTACCACTTCCTTCATCAGGTCAAAATCCTCCTTGCTCAATCTGAATTTGTCATAGCCATCTTTGGTAAAAAACAGGGCAAAAACATCATTCTGTGATCTTCCACTAGTGGCAAAACCTTTGAGACCATCACGGTTACTGAACCAGATCATCTGTTTGCCTCCATTGACCCATTTTGGCCGGCTGTCTCCGTAACCACTCTGAGTTAGGTTTTCCATAGATTTCTTTCCTGAAGCATCCAATAAAACCACCTCGCCATTGGCCAAAGTAGGCCTGAACTGTGCCAAAAGCCATTTGCTGTCCGGACTCCATTCGAAGTACTGATCTCCATCTCTCATATGGATAATTTCTTCGGAAGTCATCAAGGTCACTGTTGACTTGCTTGCCAAATCCAACACCTTCAGGGTCTTTCTTCCTTCAATATAAGCCAGTTTTTTACCGTCAGGGGAAAGCTGAGGCTGATACGCATCCGATTCGGCACTTACCAAAGCATCTTCATTCAATAATGTGCTTGCATAAAAAAACGGCTCTTCTTTTTCCCTTATTTTTTTGGATTGGAAAATCTGCCATTTTCCATCACGTTCGCTTGCATACACAATAGATTTACCATCAGGGGCAAATTGCACAAAACTCTCCTGCTGCGGGGTATTGGTAATTCTTTTTGTCAAAGCTCCATCTACAGAAGTCACAAACACCTCTCCCCTTGCGATAAAAGCAATCTCTTTGCCATCAGGGGAAACGGACATTTCCCGGACCCCTCCATTGATATTGATATAACTGTCCGTATTGGCAATTGCCTGTGTGGTAATGCTGACCGCGACTTTCTTCGGTTGCTCACCTTCTTTGAGAGTATAGAGTTCCCCATCGTATGAAAAGCTCATCAACCCATTATTGGTAATACTGAGGAACCTGACAGGAAAGTCTTTCAGGTCGGTCAATGCAGTAGTTTGGGAAGGGTTACTGAGGTTGGTTTTGAATACGTTGAAACTTCCTTTTTCCTCGCTGAGGTAATAGATGTCATTTTCTCCCGGAACGAATACAGGGTTTCGGTCTTCCCCACCAAAAGTTGTTAGCATTTTATGGGAATTGGTTTCTGCATCATATACCCAAATATCCCTGGTAATCGCTGACTGATGTTTTTTCCTCCATTCATTTTCACCACCTTTTTTGTCATGGTAGATCATTTTTTTACCATCCTTGCTGACCTGAACATATTCCGCAGGAAAGGTCCAAACCTGATCAATTCTGCCTCCATTGACCGGAACCTGATACAACTCAGGCTGGGAACCTGTAGGATATTGTCGGTGTTCAGCCAAATCCTGCCTTACACCTCCAAATAGCACAGACTGATCATCAGCTGAAAAAGAATAGGGCATTTCGTCATTCGAATGGTAGGTCAGCCGGGTGGCAGGTCCACCGTCTGCTGCCATGACAAAAACATCAAAATTGCCATAACGGTCAGAGGCAAAAGCAACCTTGCTCCCGTCTTTACTCCAAACAGGCATAAAGTCATGCGCTTCATGAAAAGTCATCTGTGTGGCTTTGCCTCCTGAAGAAGGGACAGCATAAAGGTCACCTTTGTATGTGAAGACTATTTTGCTGCCATCAGGAGAGATGGATGGGTAGCGGAGCCAGTTTGGAGTTTCCTCAGCCAAGACTATAGAAAAAACGAAGAGCATCATGATGCTCATTAAAGCTTTTAAGATATTCATATTATTCTGTTGGAATAGTTTGGGCCGAAATTATAAAAAATCCACGTTGATGCTATTTTTTTTATTTGATCGGAATGGCGGAATAAAAATGGCCGTACATCTTTTGGGAGACATACAGCCATATTTTTTACGAGTTCAAGGAGTAAAGATTAGATTTTTGTATTCGGGTT
>NZ_JBGSXS010000299.1:0-21815 GCF_041751335.1 Aquiflexum sp. | reverse complement strand
GGCCCCGAATTCTGTCTTTGCCCTGGACTTTCCCCTTACGATGGGACGTACATGGGGCTCATGGATACTCACAATCCTGTCGTCCACCTGATGGCTTCTGCTTTCGAACATTCCGAGCTGTTGCCTGTACAGTGTCTGAATGATCCAATACTTCCTTTGGAGCTTATGGTCA
Source organism: Aquiflexum sp. (assembly GCF_041751335.1). Taxonomy (GTDB): domain Bacteria; phylum Bacteroidota; class Bacteroidia; order Cytophagales; family Cyclobacteriaceae; genus Aquiflexum. The sequence goes on along the minus strand of NZ_JBGSXS010000299.1, from coordinate 21,643 downwards.
AGGGGGAAGTCCTCAAAGCTGTCCAGCTGTTTTTCAATCGTTCTGAAGTTTCTCCTCAGGTATTGAAGCTGCGACTTTATCCCTTTTCGGATTGTCTTTTTTGATGGATTCTTATTCTGGGCAAGCTTCAGGTAGGCTTTGCGGGCATTTTTCCGGTAGGTTCTCGGTTTCTTTCCCTCCGGCTGCCTGTCGTGGAGCACATCTATGATCTCTTCTGTGATCTCACGGGCTTTGTTGAGCAGTCCGTGATCGGTGGGATAGGCGATGTCCTGGGGACAGACGGTCGCATCATAGATCACCTCTCCTTTGTTCCCGGGTTCTCCGTCTGGAGGAACATCATCACCTGTTTTCTTTCTTGGGTTCTTTTCCTCCTTTTTGACTGATCGTTCCATGGAAAACCCATGGATTTTTTCATTCATTTGCCCTACGAGTTCATGGCCAAGACGCTTTCTGATATCCACAAACAGGGACGGATCAAAGGGTGGCTCTTTGATATAGGAACTGTAGCCAAGAAAATACTGGAGATACATGTTTTCGGTAATCTGGGCGACCGTTTCTCGGTCATCCAGATTGAGGATGTGCTTGATGATCACCGCACCGATCAGTACACGTGGATTCAGTGCAGGCCTTCCTGTCTGTTTTGGGGGATTTCGTTTGTTGAATATGCTGACCAGGTCATCCCAGGGAATCTGTGCACTGAGCACGACCCATCGGTTGTTGGGATCAAGCTGGTTATAAAACGGGGTCTCAAACCCTGAGAATGAAAGCTGGTTCGGGCTCGAATATTCACTGCGTGGTGCACGCCTTTTGGTGGTCTTTGCCATAATACCTTGCACTTGTACTCCATGAAAATCAGAAAAAATCCCATCAATTCCGAACTATTACAAGGTTTTATACTTTGTCAGCAGACCCTAAATAATTTAATGACTGATAAATCAGTCAAAAAATAATTATAATTTGGTATGATATATCAATCATTAAGTCGTGTATTTGGGCTTAATGTATGAGTTTTAAGTCATGGATTACAATCAATTAAGTTATATCTCGATTTTGAAGCAGATTGGGGCTTTTGTAAAGCACCATCGCATGAATCAGCAAAAGTCTCAGGAGCAATTATCCATGGCTGAGGGCATTAGCCGATCTACGTTGAGTTTGCTGGAGCGAGGGGAGAAGGTTAATCTGATCACTTTGATTCAAGTGCTTCGAGTACTGGATCAGTTGGCTTGGCTAGCTGAGTTTGAGGTGACCAAGATCATCAGCCAGATCGAGTACATCAAGCTCCAAAAGAAATACGAGCGTCAGCGCATCCGTAATTCAGACATTGCTGCCGACATTCCCCCTTCCGAATGGTAGTTGCTGCTGAGATCTGGATTTGGGATCAGCTGGCCGGTGCCATACTTTGCTTTAGCATTCAGTAGGGGAAGTTTTAGTATTTAAGCCTACTTTATCGAAGCAAGTTTTGGCTCGATACAAGTGAAAAGCCGAAGTGATTAAGATAAATTCCTGATTGGTTGAAATCCCCTTTTCTTCCAAAAAACTTTAAAACTGAGATAGGTAGAAGAACATGGTTTGGGTGAATATGCATCGCAAAGAAAGGAGGGAAATGATCAATTTTCAAATATAATGTGCAATGATCAAGTAAACCCTTTTTATGTACTATATCACAATCAAAGGAAAACTCAATCCTCAGATTTATCAATTAAGGAAAATAGAAAGTCAAAAGCAGGAAAGGGAAAACCTTGAAATGGTGGGCAATTAGGATAAAATTTTTTCAGAGGAGTTGCAGGAAATTGCCAATAACTTTGTGGATGTTATGGAAAATAAAAGACTTTATAAGGTTGAAGGCTTGTCAGTAAAAGATGTGGCAGATATTATGGGGGTTCAAGCCTATTTGGTTTCACAAGCGATCAACAATTGTCTTGGGAAAAGTTTTTTCGATTTGGTGAACGGTTACAGGGTGGAGGAGGCAAAGAAATTGATGATGGATGAGAGCTTAAATCACCTTTAGATGATAGGAATAGGCTTTGAAGCAGGTTTTAATTCCAAAACTGCTTTCAACATAGCCTTTAAAAAACACGCAGGAATGACGCCGAGTGAATTTAAAAAGTCAAAACTCTATTTAAATTCCTGATATTGATTTAATAACAACATAGGTATTATTGATTGTCAAAAAGTTTTCAAATGAAATGTTTTAATAAAAAGAAGCTGCTCTGAATAGAACAGCCTCTTGAACTCAAACTTAAACTTCTTTCCTTTATGTTTTTTAAGTTATTTTACTCAGTCTCTGTCGGCACAGCCAGGATATATGGCCTTGGACTACCGCTTGAAGTCTTTTCCAATGTTTCACCATCGGAATCAAGGGCTTCATAGCTATAAACCTTACAACCTGTTGAATTGGACATTGTCACTTTGTGTGTCAATTCTGAAACAGTTTCCTCATTGATCCGGACATGAAATTCAGTGACTCCTCCCAAGCTGATTTCCGACATTTTTGAGGATACTAAATACTTGGCATCTTCACTGGTTTCCTTGATTTCAAAATCCAAATCCACTTCTTCATCGTTTTCATCAAGGTAAAATAGGTTCAGAGATTCCTCATCAAATCCCTCCTCTTCCAGGATATTATTTTCCTCCTCATCCATGAGGATGACCATAAAATCCGTTAAGGATTGGTCAATACAAGGGTCGTCATCTTCATTGTTACAGCTCAAAAGGCTAATAGAAAATAGGGCGCACAGTAACAATACTGCCATTTTGTTCATAGTAGGTTTCATTGATTTAGTTTTAAATGAATTATTGATTTTTCGAGCGCTCTTGTAAACCATACGGTTCCAATACAAGAAGTGCGACACTGACATTTCAAAAAATTGAAAAAAATCACCTAAGACACTGGGAATAAGTGGGAAAAAATAAAATTAATTTTACTTTAATGAGCAATTCCAATCTGACGACATCGAGAGATTACCTACCTCTGCAAAAGTTCAGCCTTTATCCTTTTGCAATCATCCAAATTAATGGGCTTTTCAAAAAACATTTTCACCCTTTTATAAAGACAACTTCTTTCTTTATCCGATTTATGAATGGAAGAAGTAGCCATTATCACTATGGCATTGGCAGGGATATTTAATTCATCCAGTTTATCCAGAATATCCCATCCATTAAAAACAGGCATATTGATATCCAAAATAATCAGTAGGGGAGTGTCGCTATTCGATAATTTGACTATAAAATCCAATCCCTCTTTCGGGTTTGAAAAAGTAAATATTTGATCGGCCAGATTGCTTTCTGAGACCATCAGTTCATGAAGAAATAAAATTCCAGGTTCATCATCGACGATGATGACTGGCATATTTATTACATCATTTTTCATGTTGTTCTTCTAGTTTTGTATTAAGTTCCCGTAAGATTTTATCCAAGTCCATTGAGGTAACTTCTATGTCCTCCATGATATCCTCCTTGCTTAATTTGACATTTCTGTAGTTTTCATAGTTTCTTAATGTACGGATCATCCCCAGTATTTTTGAAAGGGGTCCTCTGAATTTGTGCGATTGAGCCCAAGCTACATCCTCTAACAATTGATTATGCTTTTCGACTTTTTCCAAAGCCATGATAAGGCTTTGGTTTTTAAGCTCAAGGTCCTTTGTCTGTGATTTGATTTTTTCTTCAAGTTGAAGTTTCAATTTCTTATTTCTTATCAAGGTATTCACAAAAAAGCCAAGTATAAAAACGAGAATTATACTTAGTATTTTGAACCAGATCGTTTGGTAAAAAAACGCTTCTACTGAAAAATTGACCGATGCAATTTCAGAGCTTTCACCAAATTGCTCTGATTTAACCTGGAACTCATAATTACCGGGCGGTAAGCCTGAGAAATAGGCCACATTTCGATTATCATTATCAATCCATTCTCGCCCCAATTCCTTGATCCTGTAAAAATATTTAATGGCAAGGGGCTTGTCGAATTCTATATTTCCATATCTGATATTAAAAAAGGTCATCCCGGCAGGGATTTGGATTTCATTTTGAATATCAATTTCATTGTCCCCATAATTTATGGACTCAATGTAAGGAGTCGAAATTTTACTCCGTGATTTGATATTTTTTGGATCCACTATAACTGCCCCCTCCATACTTGGAAACACGATCTTTCCATTTGCCAATTTCCAGCCGGATGGATGAAACCCTCCGTTAAATTCATTGTTCAACAAACCGTCAGATTTATCGAATAGATTTGAAGCTACTTTATACGTGATATCGGTTGATTTTTTTAAGGCCATCAAGTGGCTGATAGCCATCGTTTGAATTCCATGGTTTCCCGATATCCAAAGCATGCCATCATCGTCCGGAATTATTCTATAGATGCTTTGAAATTGTAACCCATTTCTTTTTCCGAATATTTTAAGGTCACCGTTTACAAAAGCAATCAAACCATCCGGAGAACCAATCCAAAAATCTCCTTCGGAGTCCTCCCAAATGCAAGTCGCCATTTGAGAGGGTGCAATTGTATTTATGGGAAAATGGTTAACTTTTTCATCTTGGTCAATACTAAAAAATCCATTTCCAAAAGTTCCAAACCAAAGTGTTCCTTTAGAATCTTCCATTCCAAAGATAATCTCAGCATTGATAAGTTCGCTTTCAAGTTGGATGGTTTTCAATTCTTCAATGGGTGTGAATTTTTGAAGAATTCCATTTATTGTACCTATCCAGATATTTTCCTTAGAATCCCTCATTAGAGAATAAATCACTTCCTCTTTCAGTCCATCTTTTTTTCTGTAGATTTTTTCAACCTTTAAAGACGGTAAGTGTATTTTATTTAAGCCATTTCCCGTTCCCACAAAAATATAATCGCCTCTTTGTGCAATACTCAAAACAAGATCATGGCTTAAGCCATTCTTCATCGAAAAATTTTTCACGCCATCGGATGTGACCAGATTCAGACCACCGCCCGGGGTGCCGAGCCAAATCCCCCTTTCACTATCTTCGAAGGTAGCGAGAATCACACTATGACTTAATCCTGCTTTTTCATCAAGGATCTCCACATTTGCGTTGCCATATCTAGAAATACCTATTCCCAGACCACTGATCCAAATGGCATTTTGATTGTCTTCATAAATGTCCCAAATCTCATTCTGTGATGAGTTGATATTGGGAAAAGAAATCAACTGTTCATCAAGAATCTTATAAATCCCATAAGAACTTGTGCCAAACCAGATTCCACCATCTATGGGAGAAGGTTGAAGTGCAGTAATATTTTCGAATCCCGGTTCAGTTGGTAATTCAACCTTTTTCACATTTTCGTTTTCCAGGACGTATAATCCATGTAATCTAGTCCCGATGTAAATTTTCCCGTCGGTTGAAACAGCAATGGATCTGACATCTTTTTCGGATAACAGCTCATAGGAAGAGTATATGCCAGCACTAATATCAAAGGAATAAAAACCATTTATTCCTCCAATGAGGATTTTACCTTCGAAGGCAATCAGTTCCCGTATATATCCGATTTTCAACGTTTCAGGGGAATCGATTTTCTTGAAGTTTTGACCGTCGAATAAAATTAAATTACCGTTTTGTGTTCCTAAAAATATTTCGCCTGTAGAGTTTTCCGTAACTGCTGTAAATCTAAAAGTTCCCAGGTCTTCCGTGGTAAAAACCTTAAGATCGTTGAACTCGGCATAAACCAATGATATGGAATTAGCGGCATATATGCCTCCTTTTTTCGAAAGTGTTAAGTCGTTGAAAGTTGCAGTTTGGATATCGGGAGTATTCCTATGATCAAAATTCTTAAAAGTCCTACCATCAAAGCGTACAAGCCCTTCTTCTGTAGCCATCCAAATGAAACCGCTTTTGTCCTGTTTGGTCCTGAACACAGTGTTTACCGGAAGGCCATTCGAATTGTCCCAGTCTGTTCTTACAAAAACTGTTTCTTTTTTGGCCAAGTCCCATTTCTGGGAATAGGAGTTTTCGAAAACAAAAATAGAAAGAAGAAGTGCAATTGATAATATCCTTGCAAATAAGGAAAATCTAATTTTCATCTTGATTGAATTCCTTTTGATCTTTGATTTGGTGGTGATTGAATCAAAAATAGATTATATATGTAAGTTTTGGAATTTTATTTTCTAACAACCCTTATGGTTTCTTTTTTGAATCCATCTACGATTTCAATCAATAAAATGCCCTTAGGCAAATCCTTGATGATATCATCCAAAACTAATGTTTGTCTATTGGCTGACATTATTTTGATGGATCTACCCGTGACAGTGGATATTAATATCTGAACTTGATCATCCTGGCTGACGAGGAGGCCATGATACTTCAAAGAAAGTCGGTTTCCTTCAATTGGATTTGGGAATGCCATCCATTCAGATTCATTCAGTATCTTGTATTCCGGCACCAGAACAGAAATGACCTTGCTCATATAGACTTTTTGGTTGATATCCTCTGTCCTTATGCGATAGTAGACCCGGCCTCCGGAAGTAGGAAGGTCATTGTCCAAATACAGGTAATTGCCATAAGCTTCATTATACCCATAACCATTCACACTGCCCAAATCTTTAAAATTTGAGATGTCCCCGGTAGATCTTTCAATAATATATTGACAGGGATATTTTTCCAAAGTTGTGATCCATTCGATTTCTACACTCCTGGTATCCGGATTTAATTTGGCTTCAAACAAATCCCATTTTTGGGATAGGATAGATGACCATTCTACGAAATAATTTTCTGTTACTGTGCAGCCTATAGAATCAGTAACTGTAATTATATAATTTCCTGATGGGACGTTGGTGATGGTATAAGTACTACTTATTCCAGAGACAGAACCCGAATATCCCGCAGGGTCACTTTGCCAGGCAATGGTATATGGGGAATTCCCGCCGCTGACATCGACTTTTATTGAGCCGGTGCTTGCACCAACCCTGCTAGGGGTAATTTCCACTAGAATATTAAACACGGGAATAGTGACTGTTTTTGTTATAGACCTTACTGTACCGCTATTGTCCGTAACGGAAAGGGTTACTGGATAACTTCCCGGTTGGGGAAAGCTGAATGAGGGGTTTTTGGCTGTGGAAGTTCCATGTCCATTAAAATTCCAGTGATAAGTGTATGGAGGATATCCACCTACGGTAAGATCTTCAAATTGTACCAATGGATTGCAGTAGGTCGCAGTATAATTAAAATCAGGAAATAAGGGTACAGCAGCTACAAAGCCTGTTCCACTAAAATAACACTGTGAATTCCCATCGCTGACTCCAGAACATGGAGAGTTACTGTTGGTCGACCAGCGGACATAAACATTCCTGACTTCTACAACATCTCCCCAATTCCAGGTAAAATTATTCACAAATATAGGGGTGTTAAGGACTACCTGCTGTTGATTAAACAGGCAGGCATAACCTTGAGTGACCACAAGAACTCCATTGACATAAATATCATATGTAGTTTTTAAAGAATAAGCATTGGAAGAGCTTCCTGTAAACCTGATAAAAATCTGACCTGTTACAGGATCGCCGATTTCATAGTCATCATTCGGCGTGAAAGGATTTCCATTGGCATCGCGCAAAGTAAATCTCTCCACAACAATATTGTTTTGGGTGCAGCTTTGAGCAATTGCCTGATGGATTGGCAATATAAAATGTAATCCCAAAGCTATAAAGACAATCAGTTTGGTTTTCATTTTCTTAAAGTTTGTATTGCGCGAAAAATGGGGTGATTCTTCTTAGCAATGTTATATCTGGGTGATTATGATATAAATATAACATCAAAATCCACATAAAAAAGGGGGCTTAAATAAATCGAATGTCTAACAAAACATATTTAGTTTGATACTCGTGTCAAGCGACATTTACCTGTTTAAGTAATTCAAAATAGGGGCTTTGAGGAAGTTTTACCGCTTGTAAATTTTTTTTTTAAAAAAATATTAAGGATGAGGAAAAGAATGACTTTTAGAAATTTTGACCATTGATCTACAACTATCAGAATTTCATACGCAGCTTTGCTTCATCTATTTTTTGGCAGACAAATACCATTCAACGGCATTTTTTTCTTCTCTCTTGATAAAGCTGTCTTTTCCTTCATTGTACTTCATTCCGTGTTCCCATGTTTTTTGACTGAGATCGGCTTTTATTTTGGCATATTCGAGCCTCACTTCCTCATGTACTTTCAGGTATTCCCTGAAAGCAATATGTCTCAGCCACTCAGAACTATCATTTTCCACAACATGTACATTTGCAAGTCTACTTTTTTGTATAGCTTCATGCGGGATTTTTTCCTGATGGAGAAACACCTTTTCAAATGCTGCTGAGGACTCGCCATCTTTCAACCTAACAAACAACCTCCGGTTAGGAAGTCCTGCTTCAAAAGCTTTATAATAAATATACCTGTCGTTTTGGGCCAATTCATTGGTAACAAAATCAAACTGACTGCTTTCTTCTAACCCCACTAAAACATCAATTACATTTTTGGCAGCCAAACCCGGAACTGAGGTGCTGCCAATATGCTCAATACTGGGAGAGAGTTTACCTAGGATCTTCGACAGTTCTACTTTCAACCTTCCAAACTCCGTTACCCAGTTTTTATCATATGGTACAATGTCAATTTTCATATTAATTCAACCAATTTACGTTTTTTGGAAAACAAATGGGTGGATATTTTCAAAATTCCAGATTGGAAATGGAATAATGATTAAAATAATGATTTTAAAAATTTGTTATTTGTAGGGAGAAGAATCCCAATCAAACCAAAAAGATCAGACCTTATGGTGTTCAGGTCAATTTAATGTTAAGGCAAATTGGTTGAAAAAATCAGGAACAGGAAAATAACTTTAAATTTTAAAGCAAAAAAGTCCAAGTTCAGGTGAACTTGGACTTATTTATTGTTGACCGACCAGGGCTCGAACCTGGACTCTTCTGAACCAAAATCAGACGTGTTGCCAGTTACACCATCGGTCAATTTTGGATTGTTAGACTATTCCCTTTTTTTTAAGGTGCCACAAATGTAGGGGTACTTTCTTTTTTATGCAAGCCCGACTTGTAAGATTTTTGGCCAATCATTTTAATTGCTTTAAAGTCAGCCCCAAATATGGAAAATTATTTTCCTGTTAGCATATACATGATGGCAATAAAATGGAGTATGGTGCCTGCCAAAACAAATAAATGCCAAATTGTATGCGCAAATCTCATTTTTTGACGGACATAGAAAATGGTGCCTATAGTATAGCTGATTCCCCCTGCAGCAATCATTGTGAGGGAAGCCGCAGAAAGTGTTTCCAACAACGGTCTCACCAAAAATACACCCATCCAGCCCATGGATAAGTATAGAATCAATGAAGCTTTTGGAAACCTATGCGTATAAAATATTTTGAAAATCACCCCAAATGCAGTCAATCCCCAGATAATTCCAAAAAATACCCACCCAAATATACCTTGTACTCCAAGGAGTAGAAATGGGGTGTAAGTTCCTGCGATCAGAAAATATATCCCGATATGGTCGAAGGTTCTAAGCCATGATTTGATGGTCTCTTGTTGTGTAGCATGGTAAAGGGTAGAAAAGGTATATAGTAAGAGGATAGAGCCTCCAAAAAGGCTACAGCTGACGATGTGAAGCGTACCTCCATTCAGAACTGAAAATGTAACCAGCAAGGCGATAGCTATCACACTGAATAATATCCCGAATCCATGAGTGATACTATTGGCAAATTCTTCCTGAAGACTTTGTTTCCTTTCCATATTAGTGCTAAAATTATTAACTATAAATATAACTATAAAATTTTTTACCAAATAAAGCTAACGAAATCGATTGAATTTTAAATTTATGTTACTAAATGTCTGATTATTTTGCATTTATGGAAAATTTACTTTTGTTTTGTCCCATAATTAGAAAATTGAAGAAATCGAATTAAAACCAAAATTAATAATATCATGTCAGTAAAAATTTCTGAAAAAACAATTGTTTCGACTCTAGAGAAACTTGAAAAATTGAAATTAGATGAAAAGCTTCATGCAGAGCTTTCTTGGTGCTGGAACAGCTATGTAGCTGACAGCAATCCCAGTGGAGTAATTGAGAAAAGCAAAAAAGCTTTAGACCTTCTAAAAGCTAAAAGAGAAGAAAACAGCAAAGCTGTTGCCAAGAAATTGGTTGAAGATCTGGAAAAAATCGCTCTTAATTAATTTTCATCTTCGAATTTAAATAAAAAAGGCTTTCAAATTGAAAGCCTTTTTTATTTAGGATTTTTGAAGTGAATTATTCACCTACAACAACAAATTTCACCATGCTCTTCACTTCTCTGTGAAGATCAACTTCAGCTTCAAATTCCCCTGCACCTTGAACTGGCACATTGATGGAGATTTTCTTTCTGTCTATATCGATACCATTGGCAGCCAAGGCATCAGAAATCTGGAGTGTTGTTACTTTACCGAATATTTTACCGGAATCACCGATTTTTGCTTTGATTTCTAAAGTCATTGTAGAAAGCTTTTCAGCAATGTTTTCAGCCTCGGTTTTGATTTTTTCAGCTTTGTGAGCGGCTTGCTTGATATTTTCAGCAAGGATCTTTTTGTTCGATCCGGTAGCAAGCACCGCATAACCCTGTGGAATCAGGTAATTTCTACCATAACCTGGCTTGACATCCACCATGTCATTTTTATATCCAAGTCCTTTTATGTCTGTTTTAAGAATAATTTCCATCGTCGTACAATGTTAAATATGAATGAATTGAACAAGAACGGATTATTTCAAACCGTCAGTCACAAAAGGCAACAATGCCAAGTGTCTTGCCTTTTTGATGGCATTAGCCACTTTTCTTTGGTATTTGGCTGAGTTACCAGTCAATCTTCTAGGAAGAATTTTTCCTTGTTCGTTGACGAATTTCAAAAGGAAGTTAGGGTCTTTGTAATCAATATATTTGATCCCGTGCTTTTTGAATCTACAGTATTTTTTCCTGTTTTCTACTCGGTTGATTGGTTCGTTTCTGAGTGTCATTGTGCTGGCTCCTCCTTAGCTTCTGCTTTTTTGTTAAATTCACCTTTTCTTCTTCTTTCTCCATAAACAATCGCATGTTTATCAAGAACGGTAGTCAGGAATCGCATTACTTTTTCATCCCTTCTCAATTCAACTTCAAACTTTTTGATTAAAGTTGGTTCTGATAAGAATTCGACCAATACGTAAAAACCAGTACTTTTTTTGTCAATTGCATAAGCCATTTTCTTAAGGCCCCAATTTTCAACATTGATGATTTCTGCCCCCTCAGTTTTTAACAAGTTTATAAACTTGTCTACGGTATCCTTCATCTGAACATCAGACAAAACGGGAGTAAGGATGAATACCGTCTCATAATTTTTCTGGAACATAATTATTATTTTGCTTTGTTTTTATTAAACAGACCGCAAAAGTAGAAGAATATTCGTTTTTATCCAAATGGATGGAGAAAAGAAATGATGTAGGCGGATTGTTGAAATGGATTTTACTGGAAGAATTCAGTTTGAGTTTCCACTACTTCACCTCAAAGCTCTTGGTCCCAATCTGATAGCCATCTACGTAGATTCTGACTTCATAAATACCAGTGACATACTTACTTCCTTTTTCATAGAAATAGGTAAGTTCCTGCTGTGAATTGTCGAAAAGGATGTCTTGGTGTACTGTAAAGAATTCCTCCCTTCCATCTAAAGAGAATGTACCAGAACCTCTTGCCACATCAAAGATGGGCTGATTGTTGGGAGCAATTATTTGAACATATACATCCCTAGGGCCATGAATTGCTACTTTATTATCTGCCAGGTTAAAAGTGACTTTTAATCTTTCCAATTGTCTGTTTCGGAAACCATCTTCCCTTTCTCTACCTCTTGCATTGACAGCAGCAACGGTTATGTTTTCAGCTTTTAAGCGGGCAGCAATATTTACCTTCTCCTGCAGTTCCTGTTTTGTGATGTTCAATTGAACCACTTCATCTTGGATTTCAGCTTGGGTGGTTTTCAGGTTTTCATTTTCGGCAAACAATTGCTGATTCACTTCTCTAAGGCGGATAATTTCCTCATCTTTTTCCTGTAAGGTGGAAGTATAACTGGCAATTCTTCTGTTCAGGGCCGTAATTTCTTCTGCAGAACGCTTTCTATCCAGATTTCTTTCAGCTGTCAACTGATTTCTGATTTCTTCAAGACTAGCAATGTCCCCTCCCAATTTGTTGATCTCATTGATCCGAAGATCCAGTTGATAGGTCATTGAATCAATTCTTCTGTTGAGTTCATTGTTGTCTTCTGAAAGAATCAGAATTTCTTCGGACTTTCTGGTTTTGTCCAAATGATCTGTATAAAGTTTGATGCCACTGATAATGACAAGGATAATCAATACAATGATCAGAATGTTTTTTCCATTATCACTGCGTTTGACTTTTTGAGGATTGGTTTCCATAAATGTTTAAGTTGTAATTTTACCCAAAATAATAAATTTTATGACGAATAACCTTCTGAATGAGAATTATTGGACGACTAGATATTTAAATAAATCAACTGCTTGGGATACAGGTGAGGTGACATTTCCCATAAAGCAATATTTAGACCAATTAGATAACAAAGAAATAAATATACTCATCCCGGGTGCTGGGAACGGTTATGAGGTAATTTATGCATTTGAAAAAGGATTCAAAATCATTCATATTTTGGATATATCTTTCTTGCCCTTAAAGCAATTTGAAGAAGCTTGCCCTGATTTTCCAAAAGCACAGATTCATCACCAGAATTTTTTTGAACATATCGGGCAATACGACCTTATTCTTGAACAAACATTTTTCTGTTCTCTTCCTCCGATTCTAAGAAGTGATTATGTCAAAAAAATGATAGAATTGCTAAAGCCAAACGGTAAGTTGGTTGGTGTATTATTTGGTATTGACTTTCAAAAAGAAGGTCCACCTTTTGGAGGTCAAATGAAGGAATATAGAAAATTATTCAGTAAAGAATTTGAAATCGTGAAATTAGAACCTTGCATTAATAGCATTCCACCAAGAATGGGGACTGAATTGTTTTTCTCCCTAAGAAAAATTCAATAATGCAATATATACGCTCCTTTTGGATATTTTTTGTCAAAAATCAATATGCCGCATTCATAAAAATCTATACTTAAAATTACCAATGGATGCCTTTTGATTTCCTTCCAAGCAGCAGTCATCTCCCCCGACCAATGAATGTCAGCTACAGCAATAATACTATCTTCTTGAATGTAGGGAATGAGGCTCTCAAAATAATGCTTGGTAGCATTGAAGGAATGAGTAGCATCTATAAGCACAAAATCCACATTGTCAAATTCTTGTAGCTTTTTTGAAAGGGTTTTGTTGATATTTCCAAGGAGATATTGGGTATTATCTGGGATACCGCTTTCCTGTGCTTTTTTCCATAAGCTATCGGAACCTTCAAAAGTCAAGAGTTGACCTTTAGTTGTCTTTGAAAGATATCTTGTATTGATTCCGACACAAGTACCTAATTCCAGCACAGTTTTAGCGGGGGTACGCAAACAGAAATATTGGTATAGCTTTGAAAATTTTCGCGAACTCGTGCTGTATTTTGTGACAGAGGAAGTTTTTCTAAGATTGTCTTTAAGTTTTTTGGAACCTACCCCGAAATCTTCAATATATAGTATTTCAGGATCGGCTAAAAGTTCATTTCGAATTATTTCAAGGTCTGAATCACTATCGATAGAATCTTTGATAAAAATTAAAAGGCCATTATAAAGATCAAAAACCAAAGGTGATTGAATGGCATATCTGTCTTCTTTGACAAGCCAGTATTTCAGATAAGCAAAAAAAGGAAAAAGATATTTTCTCAATATCAATTGTCAAAAATATCCGCAATCAACTGGAACTCTGGAATTTTTACCTCGATTTGTTTTCCGTCAAACAGTTTTTCCATAAAGTAGGAACCTCTCATTTTTCCCAAACCGGATTTTAGGTTGCAGCCGGACACATATTCGTGATTGTTGCCAGGTTCAAGAATTGGTTGTTGCCCTACAACGCCATCTCCTTCAACTACTTTGGATGAATCACCTGCATCATAGATTTCCCATTTCCTACGCATCAATTGCATGGTATGGGGGCTTTTGTTCTCAATATTTACTTTGTAGGTGAATACAAAGTGGTGTTGGTGAGGGCTGGAGAATTCAGCTTGATAAGTAACTTCAACAGTCACTTTTATCCCTTCCGTGATGGCTGTTACCATTGTTTTATTAAGTTTGGGCTTTTAGAGCTTTAAAAGTAAAGCTTAATATTAAAATTCCAACTAGTTTCGCTATAAAATGAATGTTAAAATTGAGGAAGGATGGAAAAATGTCCTTAAAAGTGAATTTTCCAAACCCTATTTTACCGGATTGACTGAGTTCGTAAAAAAGGAATACCAAGAACAGGTTATCTACCCAAAAGGGAAAGAGATTTTCAATGCATTTTGGCATTGTCCTTTGGAGAAACTTAAGGTGGTGATTTTGGGACAGGACCCATACCATGGCCCAGGCCAAGCACATGGACTTTCGTTTTCCGTAAGAGAGGGGATACCTTTTCCACCTAGTTTATTGAATATATTCAAAGAAATCAACAGGGATTTGGATCAGTCCATCCCTTCGAATGGGGATTTGACAAGGTGGGCAGACCAAGGTGTTTTATTGCTCAATGCAACGCTTACAGTTAGGGCCCATCAAGCAGGATCCCACCAACAGAAAGGTTGGGAACAGTTTACAGACGCAGTTATCCAGCAGATTGCCAAGGAGAAGAAAAATGTGGTTTTTATGCTTTGGGGTGCCTATGCGCAGAAAAAAGCAGCATTTATTCCAGACAGCAATCACCTCAAACTCCAAGCCCCACATCCAAGTCCGCTTTCTGCACACAGGGGTTTTTTGGGTTGTGGCCATTTTTCAAAGGCAAATGAGTATTTGAGGAGTTGTGGGTTGGAGGAGATTAGGTGGTAGGGGTTTGATTTAAGATTTAAGATTTTAGATTTTAGATTTGAGATTTTAGATTTGGGAAACAAGAACCAAGAGTCAAGAGCCGAGATTAAAAATAGCGCAGTGACCTAAATTCAGCATTCAAAAAGATTAAAAGGAGTCTCCTTGTCACTTCGACCCCAATAACTATCGTGGAGAGAGATCTGGACACCTCAATACCGAAGCAAAAGATTTCTTCCGCCACGGCGGACTGGCTTCTACGTTACCAATGACACAAATCGGAGCATCAGTCATGCTGACTTAGGAAAGCCTGTCCCGTCCCTATAGCTATCGGGATTCGAGGGGTCTCATGGGGATCAGTAAATGATAGATATAAACATAAATAGGACCTCTGGAGATTCTTCGTACCTCAGAATGACGGCTGCCTAGGGGGTAACTTGATGTCATTCCTTTTCTGAACATTTTAATAATGTTGGGGACTCGGGATGAAGGGTAACCTGATGTCATTCCCTATTTTGAACATCTACAAAATGTTGTAAACTCGAAATGACAAGGAAAGGTTAAATGCCAGTAGCAATTGGTGTCAATATGACTAAGCGGATGACATAAATGTCCAAGAGCCATTAAATGACAAAGGTCGTCTTGGATCTTGTCTCCCCGATACTAGGGGCAGGCTTTGGCTCGTGTTTCTTGTTTCTTGTTTCTTGTTTCTTAACTTCTCGCTTCTTTCTTCTCGCTTCTAATATCTCGCTTCTATCACCAAACCCCTCTTACTTTCATCTGAAGCGTGTACACCGATCCCATGGCTGTGATAAATAGTGTTTTGCGTTCTGCACCGCCGAAGACAACATTGGAGGTCCAGTTCTCAGCAATTGGGATATGGGCTATTTGATCTCCTTTTGGATTAAAAACAGTAACTCCTTTTCCGGTTAAATAAACATTCCCTCTGTGGTCAATCGTCATCCCATCTGAACCCATTTCCACGAAAAGTTTTTTGTTGGTCAAATATCCATCTTCCTCGATATTGTAAACATAAGTTTTGTTATCACCAATATCTGCGACATAGAGCTTTTTTCCATCATATGTTCCTACGACTCCGTTTGGTTTGACGAGGGATTCGTCCACTCTGAAAAACTGGATTCTGTCTGCTGAAAGGAAATAGAGGTGTTCACCATCTTGCTGCATTTCAGGATCTCTATCCCAGTAACCTCTTTTGTACAATGGATCAGTGATGTACATGCCCCCATAAGGAGAAATCCATAGGTCGTTAGGCCCGTTTAGTTTTTTGCCCTGAAAGCTCTCGATCAAAACTTCGATATTTCCTTTTTCATCTATTGACACCACTTGATTTTCCAAATCAGCACAGGTGATCAGATTTTTATTCTTATCAAAGTACATCCCGTTGGACCTGCTTGATTCTTCCATGAAAACACTAACCTCGTTCCTTGTTGCAGACCATCTCACGATTTTGTTATTGGGTTGATCTGTAAAATAAACGTCTCCATTAAGATGTACAGCAGGACCTTCTGTAAATGAATAGCCATCGGCAACTTTAACCAGTTCAGCTTTTTTGGCAACAATTGATTTTTTGTCGACGATCTGTGCCTGAACAAATATTGGGATGATTACTGTAAGGAAACTAAGGAGAATTGATTTTTTCATTTTGTTAATTTATTTGGTTTACCGGGTTAGAAATTCTGCCCAAAGTGGGAAATGGTCTGATATCCTGTAAGAAAGTTGAGAGAGATTATAATTCCTATTTTTTAATACTTTATTTCTGAAATCCACAATACCACCTTTGGTGTATTTGAGACATATGTTGTCCTCAAACCATGAAATCTGATCATAGAATGAATAGGTTTTTTTGAAGATGGTTCTGTCGATTTCCTGTAGGTCATCAGGCACATACAGACCGGAAGAGACAAATGCTTCATAAGTAGGATCTCCATTTTTCACAATATTAAAATCTCCTAAAGTTACTAAACTATGACGCCATGAGTTAAGATCCTTGGCCCATTTGAAAATCCAATCTGCTATGGCCTGAATTTCAGCCACACGATCAGGTGATTTTTTTCCAAAAAGTACATGAAGCGTCAATAATACAAATGTGTTTCCAGCTACCTGAAAACTAACACCATATGGTGTTCTTGCAAATTGCCGCTGAAGTGCATCAGGTCGGATAGCCCTATTTTTTTCCAAAACATCGTCAGGAATGACAATTTCACAGGCAAGTCCGGAAAGCTTTACTTTTCTGTTGTCAAAAATAAATGCCAACCTTTCATCATTGCCCTTGGATCCGGCTGTGACATCAGTCATCAGAAAGCTCCAATCTGACCCCAATAACTTCATGGTCTCACGGAGTGCTTTGATATTGCCCCTTACTTCCTGTATGGCTATGATGTCAAATTTTTTGATGATTTCCACGATGCACAAAAGTGAATGTCCGTCTCTCACGGGGGATTTTGTTGTTTCCCACTCCATGGTCAACCCACCAAAAATCCGGATATTCCAAGTACATATCAGCACATTCCTGTCCAGTTTTTTTGCAGGAATAAGTTCATTCAGAAATTCCCTGAATTCTTTGATTTCATTTTCAATTTCTTTGGGTGGGGATTTGAGGTTAAATTCCATATTAGGGTCGAAAAGAGTTGGGAAAATGGTTTGAAAACAATAAAGGCTTCTTATTTTTGATGAGACCCAATTTAATCCTTTATGAGCAATATGCAGAACAAATCGAAAACCTTTTTGGATAGATTTTTAGATTTTATTGAAAAGGCAGGAAACAAGCTGCCTGATCCTGCGATTCTGTTTTTGATGCTGATGTTAATCACATGGGTTTTGTCGGCAATGCTTTCACCTATAGATTTTGGGGCAGTGGATCCAAGGACAGGTGGCGAATTGAGGGTGCAGAATCTCCTTACCGGTCAACAGTTTGCTTCCTTTCTAGCCAATATGACCGGAGTATTTATCAACTTTCCGCCGTTGGGAGTGGTGCTTTTGGCTATGTTGGGAGTAGGAGTTGCCGAACATTCAGGATTTATCAATGCGGGGTTAAAGTTTTTGTTGGGAGTTACGCCTAAGATGTTGCTTACTCCGATTTTGGTATTGGTGGCCATTGTCAGTCATACCGCTGCCGATGCGGGATATGTATTGGTCATTCCTTTGGGAGGTGTGATTTTTTATGCAGCAGGTCGGCATCCGTTGGCGGGAATTGCTGCAGCTTTTGCAGGAGTGTCCGGTGGGTTTAGTGCCAATTTTATTCCTTCAAGCATAGATCCTTTGATACAGAGTTTTACCCAGTCCGCTGCCCAGATATTGGATACAGATATTTCTCTTAATCCACTAAATAATATATATTTTACAGGTCTTTCCAGTTTGGTGGTGATCAGTGTTGTCTGGTATCTGACTGACAGGGTCATCGAACCAAGGCTGAACAAGAATGTGGCAGTGGATGAAAACATGGATGATATCCCCAAGATGGAGACATTGAATTCCAGAGAAAAGAAAGCCTTTTGGATTGCATTTATGACCATGATGGTCAGTTTTATTGCTTTGTTTGTATGGGCTTTTCCTCAGGATTCAGCTTTAAGGGATTCAGTGGGGGAAATCACCTCAAGGGATGCGCCTTTGATGAAGTCCATTGTTCCATTGATTTTTATCCTTTTTTGGATTCCAGGATTGGTTTATGGATTTGCCTCAGGTACCTACAAAAGCATGAAAGATATGATCGCTTCCATGAGCAAGGCCATGGGCAGTATGGCTTACTATATCGTGATGGCATTTTTCTGTGCCTTATTTATTGATGCCTTTGCGAAATCCAATATCGGTGCCTTGACCGCATTGAAAGGCGCAAATTTCCTTCAGGCACTTGATTTACCTGCTCAAATCACCATTATTGGAATCGTACTATTGACGGCATTTGTTAACCTTTTGGTAGGTTCGGCTTCTGCTAAGTGGGCTTTGATCAGTCCGATTTTTGTACCTATGCTGATGCAATTGGGAATATCTCCTGATTTGACCCAAGCGGCATATAGGGTAGGGGACTCCGTATCCAATATCATCACACCTTTATTGCCGTATTTCCCTTTGATTGTTGTTTTCTGTCAGCGCTATGTGAAGTCCACTGGAATAGGGACTTTGGTTTCGATGATGATTCCTTATTCGATTGCCTTATTGGTGATCTGGACTTCGTTTTTATTGCTTTATTGGACTTTGGGAATTCCTTTGGGATTGCAGAGTACTTATGAGTATTTGATGGTTAAGGGGTCTTAAATCAGAAAGTCTAATTTGAAACATAAACCGTATCCATAGAATATTTTTTGTTGTTTTCAGGGAGTGACATTATCTTCATTTTTCTTGCATTTCCTCTCTTACTTTTTTGCCCCGAGAAAATCGGGACAAGCTTTGACCAAAAAAGTAACAATCCCGATAGCTATCGGGACAAGACAATGGAAACCTATCCACGCGCTAGGCCAGTGCCGGCCCGGTCCATTGTCTTCCTGCCCTATAACCCACAGAATATAGCAAGGTGTCTAAACAAGGTTTTTCCTCTGCACACTATCCCATAGAAATATGGGGTGATGTCGAAATGACGTTTTTTTACTAGCAGCCCCGAAGTGGGCTGAACTTTGAGTAGCCCCGGGTAAGGTGCTTGTAATACCTTTCGGTTTCTCCTAACCCACATGCACCGCAACCCGGGGGTCATGAAAGCGATCGATCAGGAAATTTCGGGACGGAGAAGTTTCATTTGGAACAGGGACCTTGATCCCGAAATGGAGGGTAAGTTTATTGAGGAGAAAATTAGTCAAAGCTACTTTCAGGGAGTGACATACTCTTCATTTTCATTTCCTATAAATACCTCAAAAAAGCCTCAGGATTATTGAGGAAGTTTTTCAAAATAGTAAAATGTTCTGTTTCTTCATAGCTGACTTTTTCTACCGTTTCCGAAAACTGAAAAATGGTAGCATTCGGCAAGGTCATCAAAATAGGGGAGTGGGTGGCGATTATAAACTGGCAGCCATTGTTCTCAGCCAGGTTTTTGATCAAAGAAAAAAGTGCCAATTGTCGCTGTGGAGAAAGGGCAGCTTCAGGTTCATCGATCAGGTAAATTCCCTCAGGCTGTAACCTGCCTTGCAATACCTTCAAAAAACCTTCACCATGGGATACTTGAGTCAAGTCACCATATTTTCTAAGCAATGCCTCCTTTTGTCCATGAACTGCACCGACTGCTAATTTCAATCCGGTTCCACTCAGCCTTTTTTCAAAATCCACAATATCTCCTTTGAGTTCAGGATCCAGATTTTTCAGACGTTTGACAAAACCGAAATAATCCTCTGCCCTAAAAAAGAAACCCCTATAAGCTTTGCTAGTCCATCTGGTTTTAATGCTTTCTCCAAATTCCTTGATTTCATTCAGTGTATCATCTGACTCCAAATCACTGCTTCCGATAGCAGGGAGATTTAACTTGATGGCCAAGGCTTTCAGCAAGGTAGATTTCCCAGAACCGTTTTCTCCTACAAAGACCGTGATTGGCGATTCGAATTTCATCCCTTGAAGGTTTTTGAAGGCAGGAAGCCCATAGGGGAAATTGCTTGACTTTTCATGGTCTGATGGAATGGAAATTTGATGAAGGAAATACATTTTTTTTAGACGTTAGACTAAAGACGTGAGATATGAGACTGGCTTGAACTAGCCTTAGGAATATGATCTTAAATGTGAATTTGTCTTATCCAAAGAGTTTTGGTTTGAGATTTAGCAAATAAGAAGTACTTGGTACTTTGTACAATATGTCCGCCTCTGTGAATATTTTACTTCTACCTTCTGCCTTTCCCAAAGAGATTCATCACTTCGCATAGGGTTCGTTATAAATATTAAGGGAAGAGTAGCTACGTTCTGAATGACGAGGCTATTATTACTTCTAATTCTTAAATTGGTATTTGTATCCTCTGAAATTCCACCAACTGAAACTACCAACTGAAAACGGTGACTGCCTACTGAAAACTGCAACTGCCTACTGAACCTGAACTATCAACACTGAATCTGACACAAAACCAACTGCTACTGCCAAACTGCGACTGCCTACTGATAACTGCCTACTGATCACTGCCAACTGAACACTGAAAACTGCCTACTGCCTTTCCATAACCACCACTAATTTCTCCAATTTGTCAGAATAGGCCATACGGCTGATGTTTTTGTAGCCTGGGAAATTAATCTCACCTGCTTTCCGCCAATTGGTCTCATTGGCTTTTTTGACATACAGATCATCGTCTTTCCCCATCAAGATCAGGTTTTTATTCAGCCAGATAAAATCTTCGGACCCGGTAATGGTGTAGCCAAATTCTAATTGTTCTCTTTTTTCAAGGTCAAAGCCCATGATGGCAAATGCTTTTTCTCCTGCGATTTCCTTAAAATCATTTTTATCCACATAGGTGATGACCCTGGATTTTGGTCTTTTTTTGACAGACCTGCCGACATTTTCACCGATAGTATGCAATTCAGATTTGCTGTAAGGGTAGACCAAGGTATTGGGCTGACCGAGCACGAACATGGCGGCTTTGTTATCATACCAATCATAATACCCAATCGGTTCGATATCATCATACAATAATTCAGGTTCTCCAAAATTGGTAGGGTAGAGCCAAAGTCTTTGTTTTCCGTCTTCTTCTACAGTTACTGCGGAGACATATAGACCACAATCTGTGAGGGAAGGAGAGAATTCATTCAGGTCAGC
>NZ_JBGSXS010000298.1:0-36645 GCF_041751335.1 Aquiflexum sp. | reverse complement strand
AGATAAAGAGGAGAAGGATGAGTAAAGTGTTTTTCATTTTGTAGATATGAGATTAAAGAAACAAGAATTTGTTTCAATTTGGGATTTTGATACCAGTGGCTTTTTATTGGCACGCTGATAACGCTGATTGAGCAGATTTTCGCTGATTTTTACATCTGTGCAAATCTGTTAAATCTGTATCATCAGTGTTCTATCGATTGATGTAACGAAAGCGTTAAATTAAATCTAAACTATTAATGTTATTATAAGTCATGGTATAAATTCAATCCACCTCAATATTGGTGAACCAAATAAATTTCACTCCTTCCTGATTTTTATGCTCGGTAGGCAATTTAATTCCTTTGAAGTCTTTTTCAGCTTCCCAGGTGATGGGCCTACCATCTGGACCATTGCCCCTTCTAAACACCCATTCTGTGATAAATAGGTTATCATCTAAATAAAGGTCATAGGCATCCCCTGGTGTATATCCATCTTCATTGTTGTAGATAATGATTAATTTGGTACTGCTATTTCCCGAAATAGGAGCAGGGACATTTTCCTCTACTTCATAGGTATAGCCACTGTCCCAAGCCAACTGAAAGGGATACATCAGCCAGTATTTGTCATTGATAAAGCCTTTGTCCGCAGGAGGCATTTGGTCAGTAGCAAGGTCGAGGCTGTAAGTGTAGCTTGTATCTGCATCCGCATAGTAAACAGTCCTGTCTTTGATATTCCACTTCCAATCCCTTGTCCTGACAGTTTCTGGATTTGCCTGCACATTCCAAGTGTAGGAAATGGAATTGATTTTATCAAAATTATCAAAACCATAGGCTTTGGCAACCTTCATTGGGAGTGAGACCTCCTCTTTTGGGCTGCAGGAAGATACTATGAACAATGCAAGAACTAGGTAACAGAAATTTTTCATGATAATGGTTTTATGTAAAGCAAAAATTAAAGTAATCATTTCTTTGGATATTGGGTATTGAAATTATTCAGGTAATGGAAAGTGCATGGTAAAGGGGTTTATTTTGATGCATATCAGTGGTTTTTGATTTTTGACATTGGGGAAATATTTTTCATTGATTTTTAGAGATTCAATTTTTGCAAATTTCCCCCATCCTGAACCACTCGGATCTGTTAAAAAAGTTATCCCTTCCAATTCCTGATAAAGATGTATGGGGATTAATTTGGTAGATGTAGGGAAAGGTATTCCACCAGAAGAAATTTTGCAGAAGAGTATCGGGTCATCTTCATGACCGATACCAATGGTTTCTTCTTTGCCGTTTTTTTGCCATATCATAGGGACTGTTTCCTTAGGGATTCCCCAATTGAATCTGCCGTTTTCTGTACTTTCCTCCGAATCCACAAATATCCGGGTGATAGACTGTCTTTTGTGTGGAGAAAATTTTCCAGGGATAAACAACAACTCTTTATAAGGACCAACAGGGGAATTGAGGTAATTGACCAACATTACGAACCCTAAGCCTCCTTTGAAACTCCCCTTTTGCGTATCATTCAAGAATCCATTTTTTTCAACCCAATCTCTCTTGAATTTGTAGACAAGAATTAGACCCTCTCCCGATAGTTTCCAAGGGGCAGGGGAGTGGTGGTTTGGTTTTTGGGGACCTGACATCATTCTGTTTTCAAGATGAAAAAGACTTATTTTCTTTTGTAAAATATATAATCAGTCGAAATGGCATCCTGTACTGATTCGCGCAACTGAAACATCACCTGTCCCCGGTGGTATGTAGAGTGGTTGACCACATGGAATAATATCTCTTTGACTAAATTGGTATAGGATTCACCCTGCGAGTTAACATAGTTTACCAATCTTTCAAAATCATGTTCCTCCAGGATTCTGAAGGATTGCTCAAATAAATTTTCATTGATTTTCCTTAACTGATGGATGGGATGGATGTCCCAAACTTTGAATGAAGAAACGCTGCCTTCTATCCGGTGATTCCAAAGGTGGTGGGCATTGAGCATATGGCTAAAGGTTATTAGGGTTTTTTCAGGGATAGTAGAACTGTGTTTTTCCATCAAGCCTATGGTGGTTTGGTTGCTTTGGAGACTGTATTGATAAAGGTCTTGGAAGTGGGTTTTCATTATTTCTGTTCAGTAAAAGTTTTCAATCAAATTTTTAGTTTTTTATGTTTTGGCTCCCTTTGGAATTTCTCCTGTGGTTATCAGAGCGGTAGACCTCCTGTTTTTTTGACAGAGAACAAAAGTTTTCCAATAAATTGCCTCCTGCTTTAGCTGGAGGAAAATAGAAGTTTAATTTCTTCCGGCTTTAGCCAAACCAAATCACTAACCTTAAATCCTACCTTTCTTTTTTGGCTGTTGGTATTTTTGCATTTATTTATGAATGGGCTGATTCCTATTGATATCTCTTATACCATGATGTCATTTCCAATTCTGAACATTTACAAAATGTTGGGGAATCAGAATGACGGTATGCAGTATTCAGGCTTTTAATCCTTTAATCAGTATGGCGAAGGGCTGATACTGGTCCATCCTCCATCAATCACCAAGTTTTGTCCGGTGATATGCCTGGCTCCATCAGAGACCAGAAAGGCTGCTGCATGGGCTATATCCCCGACTGATGCAGGCCTGCCCAGAGGGGTTATCCTTGACCAGGTTTTTTCATAGTCTTTGTCCATGGCAGTTCTCTTGGTAAGGGTTGCACCGGGAGCGATGGTATTGACATTGATGTTGAATACTGAAAGTTCGATGACCAGGTTTTTGGCAAGCATTTCGATGGCTGCCTTGCTCATGCCATAAGCGGCCAGATTTTTATGGGCCTGATGCGCTGTAGCAGAGGAAGTAAACAGGAGAGAGCCGCCTTCCTCCTGATTTTTCATCATCCTTGCTGCGGCCTGGGCCAGAAAGAAAGTACCTCCCATGTTGATCCTAAGAACTTCAAAAAAATCCTTAGGTTCATATTCCAAAAAATCCCCGTATAAGGTGATTCCCGCATTGGCAATGACCACATCTAGTTTCCCAAATTCCTTTTGGGCAAAACCGATCATTTCTCCAATAAATTCTAAATCCCCCGAATCACCGGACAACCCCAGGACTTTGGACTTTGCTGATTTCAGCACCTCTTGAACGGCATCATCAGTCAGGCTCTGTTCAATATCATTGATAATGACATGATGGCCCTTTTCGGCCAAAATCCTGGCTATTTCCAAACCAATCCCCTGACCTGCACCGGTGATAAGGGCTACTTTATTCTGATTCTTCATTTTATGAAAAATGTTTGTGTACCTACGCTAAGGAGTAATTTTACTGGTAATTCAATATATTTACCTCTTCCTCCAGATAAGAGGATCGGTCTCCCAACTCCCAACCCCCAACTCCCAACTCCCAACTTCCGTCTTCCTACTTTATTCCTCCAACCGGTATCAATGTGAATCTCTTTTCACTTCCGGTCCAGAAGCACCTTTCAGAAAATCAAAGTCAACTCCCTCATGGGCTTGGGTCACATTTTGGATAAACATATTAACATATCCCCTTTCATAGCCCAAATTCAAGGGTTTGAAATTTGATCTTCGCTTTTCAAGTTCTTCTTCCGAAACTTCCAAGTTCAGTGTCCTATTGGGTACATCCAATACAATCCAGTCTCCGTTTTCCACTAAAGCAAGATTTCCACCGACTGCCGATTCTGGAGAAACATGTAAAACTACTGTACCATAACCTGTTCCGCTCATTCTGCCATCGGAAATCCGGACCATGTCTTTTACTCCTTGTTGGATGATTTTCATGGGTAATTGCATGTTTCCTACTTCAGGCATTCCGGGATAGCCTCTTGGTCCTACGTTTTTCAGAACAAGCACAGAATCAGGGGTAACATCCAAATCAGGATCATCCAATCGTTTTTTGTAATCATCAATATCTTCAAAAACCACAGCTTGGCCTCTATGAGTCAATAATGCAGGTGTGGCAGCCGAAGGTTTCAGTACAGCACCTTCTGGACAAAGATTGCCTTTGAGTACTGCTATTCCGGATTCTGGCTTGAAGGGTTTTTCCAAGGTCCCGATCAGGTTTCTGTCCCAACATTCAGCGTTGAGGATATTTTCAGAAATATTTTTGCCATTTGCCGTTTTTGCTTCTAAATGCAATAGAGAAGCAATCTCTTTCATCACCGCAGGAAGGCCTCCGGCATAGAACAGGTCCTCTACAAAGTTTTCTCCGGATGGCTGCACATTGGCAATCAGTGGTATTTGTGCAGAGTGTTTGTCAAAATCATCGATGGAAAGTTCAATGCCTATCCTTCCGGCAATGGCCAAGAGGTGGAGGATGAAATTGGTAGAACCTCCCAAAGCTGCATTGACCATAATGGCATTTTCAAAGGATTTTCGGGTGAGGATATCACTCATTTTCAGGTCTTCTTTAACCATTTCCACGATTCGGATTCCGGACATGTGTGCCAAAACCTTTCTCCTTGAATCGGCTGCGGGGATGGTGGCATTATCCGGCAAGGCCAACCCCAATGATTCTACCATAGCAGCCATGGTAGAAGCAGTGCCCATGGGTGCGCAATGTCCCTGAGACCTGGCCATGGCAGCTTCAGCAGCCGTGAAGTCTTCTTGGGACAATTCTCCTTTTTTGAATTCTTCAGCAAACCGCCAAAGGTCGGAAGTTCCGATTTTTCTTCCTTTGAACCTACCTGCGAGCATGGGCCCTCCTGATACCACAATGGTGGGCAGGTTGACACTTGCAGCACCCATGACTAGGGATGGGGTGGTTTTGTCACAGCCGCACATCAGCACCACGCCGTCCATAGGATTGGCACGGATGCTTTCTTCCACGTCCATGCTGGCGAGATTTCTGAAAAGCATGGCTGTCGGCTTGATGGAACATTCGCCCAAAGACATCACCGGGAATTCCAAGGGAAATCCACCAGCTTCCCAAATCCCCCTTTTTAAAGCTTCGGCAAGTTCTCGGAAATGGGCATTACAGGGGGTCAGTTCGGAGTAGGTATTGCAGATACCGATGACCGGCCTGCCTTCAAAAAGATGGTGGGGAAATCCCTGGTTTTTCATCCAAGCTCTGTAAATAAAGCCGTCCTTTCCTTTACGGCCAAACCATTCCTGGCTTCTTAATTTCTTTTCTTCCATGGGTATGATAGGGTTGATAGATCTTAAAATGTGGATCATTTTAATTGGAATTGAAGTTAGGAAAAGTTTTGGTGGAATGGTAAGAAAAAAGTAAAGAAGAAGAGTCTTTGAAGAAGATGCATTGCCTATTTATATTCTTAACAATAATCCTTAGTTTTCTTCGTTTAAATATCATTCACAAAGCCAGGATTCCCATCATGAAACTTGCATCCCTTTTTCCGATTCTTTTAATCTACTTTTGGGTGATTTCATTTTATTCCTGTGTCCCAAATGAAAATTCCCCCGAAGAATATGTAATCTGGAAACCAGCACTTAGCTTTCCAAAGGGACTTACCTACGCCAAAGAAATTAACGGAAAACTATATGCCGCAGCGGAATCCGGAATATACAGTGATGCGACCCTTTGGGGTATAAATAATTATTATGATCTCAGTCGATTTTTACCAGTAGAAAAGGTCTATCGAATACCCATCTCAGAAAAGCTCATGGCAACCATCAAAAACGGTGAGCTTATTCTTATGCCGGCCGGTAGACCTTTTGAAGAAAACGCTCTTGTCATTAAAATGAGAGAGTTTGATCCATTATTTAGTAGTTTCGGACAGGTCTATTTTAGATATGGTGATCAGATCGGTATTGATCAAAATGGCAATGTACTGGTACCTTATCAAGCACCTATAATTTTTGGAGAAACCAAATACACCCCTAATTTTCTTTGGCTCAAGACGGCCATCAATAATGGCAAAGTGGAAATATTGGAACAGAAACTGATCAAAGAGGAGTTTTTCGATGATTGGGTAAGTATTTGGAATTTTAAGGTATTCGAAAATTTCATGAGGGTCACGATCGGAAATAAGACTTTTGATTTCGATCAAAGCGGAAATATGGAAATGCGTTTTGAATTTTATACCAAATCCGTACAGGTAGGCAATGAAATCATCACTTTTGCAAGTGAGGCAATGAAATCATTTCCCCTGATGGTTTACAAGTCAGACTTGTCGGGAAAAAACCCCGAGTTGATTGGTACCTATAACGCTAGCCAACTCTCTCAAAGTGATCGCAGTATTTTGGGGGGATTTTATCATAACATCTCAGGTATAAATAATACCATAATCCTTTTTGAAGGGGCATCTATTTACCGCTTATCCATGAACGACCAAGCCATAAGATTGACCAAACTTGACAATGTAGGTCTTGAAGATACTGGCATAACCTCCGTTAATCTAATTTTCAATTCAACAGTTTTTGTCACCTCAACCTGTTTCAGAGGCCGGGAAAAATGCGGGGCATTCTACAAACCATTGGATAAGTTTTTCACTCAAAAAAAATGAAAATAAGAGGCCTGAATTTTTATTCAGGCCTCTTATTTTCATTTTTGATTTATTCGGTAATTACCTGCCCTGATTCTGAAACCTTCCCTACCTTTTAACTTTTTATAACCAAAAGGCCTGGGATTTTCTTCTAAGTTAGTGATGGCTTCAAAAATTTGTTCTGCGATTTTATCGTAAAGTTAATCTAATTGCTTCTGGGCTTTTTTAGATAAGATAACCGTATACTTACCCATTTTTTGCTTTTCTGTGTTTTAAATATTTGGAAAATGGGATTCGTTCACCGTCATCTTCTTTTTTTGCTTCATCGTAAAGTCTTATATCATCCAAATCCTCAAGCTCCTTTATTATTGCCTCAAATTCTTTTGCCGAAAGTATAACCAAAGATTTATTTCCCTCGGCATCTTTTATGTATTGTGGATGTACATTTATCATACTTTTGAGTTTTTCAGGATGAAACTATTATACGGTTAATATAAGAAATTTTGTTATAAAGATTCTCAAACCTTGGTAACATCTTAAAATCCAATACAACTTTCCAACCTTACCAATTCTCAAATTTTCCAATCCCCCACGTCCGACAAGTTCTTAATATATTTCAATTGGCACAGGCTAAAAACTTCACCGTCACTCAACAAAAATCTTAAATCTTAATTCTAAAATCTAAGATCTGAAATCCAAAACCCTAATCCACCCTCACAATATCCGCCCCCAAAGCATTCAGCCTTTGGTCTATGTATTGGTATCCCCGGTCGATCTGCTCGATATTGTCAATAACAGATGCCCCCTCTGCCGAAAGTGCGGCGATCAGCAGTGATACACCTGCCCTGATATCGGGAGAAGTCATGCGGATACCCCTGAGGGAATATTTCCTATCCAATCCAATTACAGTCGCACGGTGCGGATCACAAAGGATAATCTGTGCACCCATATCTATGAGTTTGTCCACAAAGAACAGACGGCTTTCAAACATCTTCTGATGAACCAACACAGTTCCTTTGGCTTGAGTAGCGGTCACCAAAACGATGCTCAAAAGATCAGGCGTAAATCCTGGCCAAATGGCATCGGCAACGGTCAGGATCGAACCATCGATAAAAGTATCTATTTCATAATGTTTTTGCGCAGGGATAAAGATATCATCTCCCCTGAATTCCATTTTGATGCCCATTCTTCTGAAAGTATCCGGGATAATACCAAGTCTATGGATTTGGGCATCTTTGATGGTGATTTCGGATTGGGTCATGGCGGCAAGACCTATAAATGACCCGATTTCAATCATATCCGGTAGAAGTGTATGTTCTGTACCTTTCAGGGATTTTACTCCTTCAATATGGAGCAAATTGGAACCTATCCCGGTAATTTTTGCGCCCATGCGGTTCAGCATGTCACATAGCTGCTGCAAGTAAGGTTCGCAGGCGGCATTGTAAATGGTCGTTTTACCTTCTGCCATCACCGCGGCCATGACGATATTGGCTGTACCGGTGACAGAAGCTTCGTCAAGAAGCATATAGGCACCTTTCAGGTTCTTGCCATCGATGTGGTATATTTCTTTTTTCTTGTCGTAGTGGAA
The DNA here is from genome assembly GCF_041751335.1 of Aquiflexum sp. Taxonomy (GTDB): domain Bacteria; phylum Bacteroidota; class Bacteroidia; order Cytophagales; family Cyclobacteriaceae; genus Aquiflexum. The sequence goes on along the minus strand of NZ_JBGSXS010000298.1, from coordinate 28,651 downwards.
TTCGGCCCCCAATTTTTGGAAACCTGTAAAATGAGTATCCATTCTCCTACGGCCTATTTTATCACCTCCCGGTTTGGATAGCCTGCCTGTACCAAATCTTGCCAATAGAGGGCCAAGTATCATGACGGAACCTCTCAATGAAGAAGCTTTGGTCAAAAAATCATCTGTATCCAAGTAGGACAGGTTGATCTGATCGGCTTGAAAAGTATAGGATTCAGGACCGATTTTATTCACTTTCACGCCCATGTCAGCCAATAATTCAATCAGCTTGTTGACATCACGGATATTTGGAACTTTGTGTATGGTGATTTTGCCGGAAGTTAAAAGTACCGCGCATAGGATTTGTAAGGCCTCATTTTTGGCTCCTTGAGGTGTGATTTCCCCTTTGAGCTTAAGGCCTCCTTTTACTCTGAATGAAGACATTTATCTACGTTTTTTGGAGTGGCCGCCGTTTCTTCTTCTTTCGTTTCCGCTGAATTTCCTTCTATTGTTATTTGAAGAAGAAGGTTCAGGTTCAGATGGCAATTTAAAATCTCTTCTGGTATTGGTTTCGAAAAGTCCCATTTCCCGCACCTTTTCAAGGTCTATGTGGAGTTTGCCTTTTGAAAGCGTTTTGATATCGTCAAGGATGATCCCATCGTCAAAATTCTCTCGGTTCCAAGTGGAATGGAAACTTCTCATCAACTGTCCGATGTAAATGATGGCGCCTTCCTGCTCTTCATCATCTTCTATCTCAACAGCTTTTTCGATGAGTTTCTCAATATTCCTACCGTAGTGTTTGAATTTGATTTCACCTTTAGGATAGCCCACTATTTTTGGTTTTTTGTGAAGAAATTCCTCCTCAGGCTTCGGATACGGCCCATCCACATCCAATGCAAAGTTGGACATGATGTGCAGATCATCCCATATTTTCTGGTCATTTTCTGTTTTCATTTGTGGGTTGAGCTGTTTGACCATCTCCACTAATAGGTAAGCACTTTGAGTGCGTTTTTCCCTGTCTTCCATTTCGGCTATGTGAATAGCAAGCCTTTGGATATTTTTTCCGTATTCTTTCAAAATTACTGAGTGCTTATTGGTCTCTCCTGTATTCATTTGTCCTCCCATATCTTAAAGTGTTAAAGTACAAAAAACTTTTTAATGGGGATTAATTATTCTATTATTCGAAGCTTTGCAAAGCTAAGTAATAAAGTTTTCTCTCCAAAATTATCGAATTGTATTGTTGCTTTTCTGTTAATCCCTTCTATTTCAATTTTTTGAACAGACCCAAAACCGAATTTTGGGTGCTCTACCTTTTGGCCCTCTGCCAAATTGTTGGTATTGGACGGCTTAAAATCAGGACTTGGGGTATGTACTTTTGCTGTGGTCATCGGTCTTACGTTGGGTTTTTTGAGTCCCACAAAACCTGACCTTCCCTCGCTGCCTTCATTTCGGAAGGCTCCTGCCATGGAGGAGGATAATTTTTTATTTACCCTGATACACATCGGATCGACTTCCTCTAGAAATCGGCTTGGTTCGCAATTCAGCAATCTACCAAATCTATAACGAGTAGTGGCATAGGTCAGGTATAATTTTTCCATGGCACGGGTGGAAGCAACATAAAATAGCCGCCTTTCTTCTTCCAAATCCTCTCTGCTCTGCATCATCATCTGCGAGGGAAAAAGGTCTTCTTCCATACCTACCACAAAGACCTGCTTAAATTCCAATCCTTTGGAAGAATGTATGGTCATCAGAATAACTGCATCTGAAGTGTCTTTATCTCTGTCATTATCAGTCAATAGGGCGATTTCCTGTAAAAAGGCACCTAAACTTTTATCCTCATTTTCAGGATTGTCCACATACTCTTTGATGGCATTGAGGAGTTCCTGTACGTTCTCATAGCGGTTTAAACCTTCAATGGTTTTGTCCTCATAAAGTTCGCGGAGCAGTCCAGATTGTTTGGCAATGGAACTTGCAGCATCAAATGCATCCTTTCTCTCCATTTCTATGGAGAAGCTTTTGATCATAGTAGTAAAATCCTCTACAGAATTGGCAGCCCTACCACTCAGAAAATTATTGGCGTTGGTCAAGACTTCCCAAATCGGAATATCATGATCATAGGCTGCCACTAATATTTTTTCAACCGTAGTATCTCCGATCCCCCTTTTCGGGTAATTGATAATTCGCTTAAATGCTTCCTCATCATCCCTGTTTACCGTAAAGCGCATATATGCCATCAGGTCCTTAATCTCCTTTCTTTGGTAAAATGACAGTCCCCCAACGATTTTGTAGGTAATGTTCATTTTCCTCAAGGCTTCTTCCATGGCCCTGGATTGGGAGTTGGTACGGTATAAAATCGCAAAATCGCTGTTGTTGAGTTTTTTGTTGTTTTTTTCTTCAAAAATAGTGGTGGCCACCATTCTGCCTTCCTCATTGTCCGAACTGGCTTTGATCAGTTCAATTTGATCACCTTCATGGTTTTGGGTCCAGATATCCTTTTTGAGTTGGGCTTTATTTTTGGCAATGATGCTGTTGGCTGCCTGCACGATATTTTTGGTGGAACGGTAATTTTGTTCCAGTTTGACCACAAATAGGTCGGGATAGTCTTTTTCGAAGTTTAGGATGTTCTGTATGTCAGCTCCTCGGAAAGCATAGATACTTTGAGCATCATCTCCTACCACACAGATGTTTTGGTGGACGGCGGCCAGTTTTTTGGTGATCAGGTATTGGGAGACATTGGTGTCCTGAAACTCATCCACCATGACATATTTGAAGCGCTGTTGGTATTTGTTCAATACATCCAAATGGTCCCTGAATAGCACATTGGTATTGAAGAGCAGGTCATCAAAGTCCATTGCCCCTGATTTGAAAAGTCTTTTTTGATATATCTTATAGATTTCCCCCATTCTTGGTTTCATGGCTGCTTCATCATCGGCTTTGATGAAAGGGTCATTGAGGTAAGTTTCCCAAGAGATCAACCTGTTTTTTGCACCTGAGATCCTTGAAAGAACCGTATTTGGCTTATAGACTTTATCGTCAATCTTCATTTCCTTGACAATACTTCGGATGAGGGATTTACTGTCATCGGTATCGTAAATGGAGAAATTTGATGGATACCCGATCTTTTCCGATTCTACCCGAAGGATTTTAGCAAAAGTGGAGTGGAAAGTTCCCATCCAGGTATTCCTTGCTTCCAAACCTATCAGTTTCTCAATCCGGTTTTTCATTTCAGCCGCAGCCTTATTGGTAAAAGTAAGGGAAAGGATATTGAAAGGATCCACACCCTTGGCATGGATGAGATGGGCAATTCTGAAAGTCAAAACTCTCGTTTTGCCCGAACCTGCACCTGCGATGATCATCAGGGGACCTTCAGTATGTTCTACAGCTTCTCTTTGTGGGGGGTTAAGTCCTTTGAGGTAATCCATTGTTAATCTATCCATTCTACAATCTTCAAAGTTAATGGATTTTTTGGCTTTAATAGAACGCAGATGACACAGATTTAACAGATGATCACGGATAAAAATCAACAACAACCCGCATCATCAGCGTTCCATCATCGACTGTCCTTCCACCTCTTATGGCTCCAAAGATAAAGTGAGGGATGTTCCCTGATGTTCTTTTCGGTAAGGGCAATGTAAGCATCGGTAATGCTATGTTCCTTTTCATTTTCGTAGGGAGGAACACTGACCATTTCATAGGTAAAAGTATAGTGTCCTCTTTTTGGTTTGTGGACGTGCGAATACATGACCGGGTGTTTGAATCGCTTGGCCAGTTTTTCTGCCCCTTCAAAAAAAGCTGTCTCCCTGTTCATGAATGGTGCCCAATACCGGATTTCTCCATGGGAAGGTCTTTGGTCGGCGGCAAGAACGATTAATCGTGGCGAATCCCTTTTTCTCAAATAATCCCTTTGAAAACTTGATCTCTCAATCAGCCCTCCCCCAAATCTTGTCCTTATGGCTAGCATCAGTTTTTCAAAAAACGGATTGTTCACCTTCAGATATACCACATCACATTTGTTGGACACATTTGCCATCATTTGAAGAAGATGCATTTCCCAATTGAAAAAATGGCCTGTCAGGCCGATGATCACCTGATTGTTTTCAATGGCATCCAAGACAATTTCTTTATTCTCAATGATCACCCTTTTGTCTAAATCTTCTTTTGATATACCGTACATCTTGATGATTTCAGCAAAGGAGTCTGTTAAATTTCTGAAAAAATGACGTGCTATTTCCCTTTGTTCGCTTTCTGACTTTTCAGGGAAAGCATGTTGCAGGTTTTCCAGAATCACTTTTTTCCTGTAGCCTACCAAATAATACCCAACAAGGAACAACATATCTGAAAAAATGTAGAGCACCCATTGGGGAAGGAATGATATCAATTTGAAAATAATCATCTATTAAACTGGTTAACTGCTTTTTTGCCATTAACCCTATATATCACAACAGACAGGACGGAAGACCGAAGTCGGAAGACCGATGTACCGGACAATTCAATATTCTTCCAAGAATTAAATTTTATTACCATTATGAGGCAAAATTGGGTTCATACATGTTTTTTATGTCAGGGAATTCTGGGGCAAATTAAATCTACCTGCTAGCTGAATTGCCAAAATAAGTCAAAAGCCCCGACTTTATTCAAAAAAATTAGTGATAAATTCTCCCATTGATTACTTTTGAAGCTTATGTCTGAAGTACAGCGAAAAAAATATTCCGATAAGGAAAAGAACACCATTTTCGATCAGGAGTTTATGCCCCACATAGATTCTATGTACAATTTTGGTTACAGGTTGACCTTTGATGAAGATGATGCCAAAGATCTTGTGCAGGACACCTATCTTAAGGCCTACCGTTTTATCAATTCTTTTGAACAGGGGACCAATGCAAAAGCTTGGTTGTTCAGGATCCTCAAAAACTCCTTTATCAATGATTACAGGAAGAAGAGTAAGCAGCCTGCCAAGGTTGATTATCAGGAGGTTGAAACTTATTACAACTCCGATGATGTTGATTATGGCATCACTACTGATCTGAGGGTAGACGCTGTAAAGGATATGCTCGGAGACGAAATATCCAATGCCCTAAACAGTTTGGCTGTCGATTTTAGGACTGTGATCATCTTGTGTGACCTTGAAGGATTCACCTATGAAGAAATGGCAAAGATTCTCGATATCCCTATTGGTACCGTCAGGTCAAGATTGCATAGGGCAAGGAACTTATTGAAAGACAAGCTGCGTTCCTATGCCCAGAACATGGGATACAAAACCGATGAAGAGGAATAACACCCCCTTTTTTGAAGTAAAGGAACTAAAATATATAAAAATTACATTGAAAAGTATAGCAAGGAGATTACCAATTAGATTATCATGGACAAAAATTTAGAATCAGAAGGAGAAAGGAAACTGTCTTGTTCCGACGTCAGCAAATGCTTCAAACTTTTGGAGAGTATATTGGATGGAGATAACATTCCTGATTCCCAGGAAATCCTGAATCAAAAATTGGCCAAATGCCAGCCTTGTTTTGAACATTACCATTTGGAAAAAGCCATCAAAGAGGTTTTAAGGACAAAATGTACGAAGCATTCGGTTCCAGGTGATGTTATAGCAAGTATCCGTGAAAAAATCCAGGATATTAAATAGGTTTTATGGCGACGGGAAAAGCGATTATTTTTTCTGCACCTTCAGGTTCAGGTAAAACCACCATAGTCAAACACCTTCTCCAAAAATTTCCCAATCTAGGCTTTTCAATATCTGCTTCCACTAGGGACAAAAGAGGAAGGACTGAACAAAACGGTAAAGATTATTATTTTTTGTCACCAGAAGAGTTCAAAACCAAAATAGATCAGAATGAATTTATTGAGTGGGAAGAGGTATATGAAGGCAACTTTTATGGTACCCTTAAAGAAGAAATTCAAAGACTTTGGGATAGTGGCAAACATGTGATTTTTGATGTGGATGTCCAAGGTGGGATCAACCTTAAAAGATATTTTGGAGACCAGGCTTTGGCTATTTATGTAAAAGTCCCTTCCCTTGAAGTATTGCACGAAAGATTGAAAGAAAGAGGTACAGAATCAGAGGAAAGTCTTTCAAGAAGATTGTATAAAGCCAAATTTGAATCCACCTTTGAAGATAAATTTGATGTGACCATTCTGAATGATGATATCAAAAAATCATTTGAGGAATCAGAAAAACTCGTTGGATATTTTATCTCCAAATAATCAACCGTAAGCTTTGAAAATAGGATTGTTTTTCGGATCTTTTAATCCAGTTCACATAGGCCATTTGATCATTGCCAATGTGATGCAGGACAGAACAGACCTAGATGAAGTGTGGTTTGTGGTCAGTCCACAAAATCCTTTAAAGAAACAAAATTCTTTGATACATGAGTTTGATCGGCACAAGATGGTAGAGCTCGCCATCGCCGATCATTTTTATTTTAGGGCCTCCGATGTTGAGTTCCACATGCCACGTCCAAGCTATACCATTGACACCCTTACTTACCTTTCAGACAAATTTCCCCAACATGAATTTAAACTGATTATCGGGGGAGATAACCTGACCCATTTTCACAAATGGAAGAACCAGGAAGTGATATTGGAACAATATGGACTGTACGTCTATCCAAGACCTGGAGAGCTCAATAAAATTGACCATCCCCATGTTCAATTTGTAGAAGCCCCGTTGATGGATATCTCGGCTACTTTTATCAGACAGACCATCAAAGGGGGGTATTCTGTCAAATACCTGTTGCCTCAAGCTGTTGAAGATTATATTAGAGATAAGAAACTTTTTTTGTAGAATCGCTTCTTTTTCAATTCGTTAATTCACGATATTTATATGTCAATAAAACTTTTCGATCGTCATGAAACGACTGTTTTCGTATTTTCTTTTTTTTCTGATTTTCTCTTGTGAGGATAAGGAAACTCCATTATGGGTAGAAATTGAGGATAGAGAAACGATTGCTGAAATCAATAATGTAAGGGCTTTTATAGACGTAGAACAAATTGGTGAAAGTCTTGATTCCGGTTTTGTTTTTAGGTTGGAATTGATGGATAGTCCTACTTTACAATTTTTGCATGTTGGAGATGATCGAATGATTTGCAGCTTCTTGAACGAACAAATGATGTTTGGTTCGACCAGAACTGTCAATTGTGCGGGTATAGCCTATTATAATCGTTATCTCGGCAATGGGTTCAAAACCGGGAATTACCGTATGCATGTGAATATCAGCGGTCAAATCAAAAAAAGGAATGCTAAAGATATTTTCACAGGTGAACCTTTTGTCCTTGAAAGCATCACGAAAATCCCAACATGCCCAATTTCCTTTGATATAAAAAATATCAATTCAACTCTGGAAAATAATTTTTGGCAATTACAGGCATTTCTTAATGAAAATGGAGAGATCCTTTCTTACCCCACCTGCGAAGATCCTGAAATTGGGGTATTCTTTTATGACTCTTTGGTACAGGGATTCCCAATAGATGTTCCAGAAGCTAAAACCTTCGAGATCCTCACTGAGGTCTGGACAAGGATACCTCAACTATTTAACGTCTACTCTTTTGACGGGGAGGGCAAAATAAAAATCAGTGCTGCTTTCAATCCAAGTTGGATGCCACCCAGACCTGCTACAGCCCAAACTACTAATTTTTCAAATTTGACTGTCGATATTAAAAATAAATATGATAGTCTCAATTTGATCCTCAGATCAAGTGCTGTAATTGAATATTCTTTAAATCAGAATGTTCTTGAGCTAAATAATCCTGAAACGAAAGTTCGAGCCAGGTTTTTTAATCCTTGATTTGGCGGCAAAAATTTATTTTTTTCTCCATGGGACAATATTTGGCAGGCATAAACTTTTGCAAGAAATCGACAGAACTTTCGGTAATGATTTTGCGATTAGAGATCTTTTATTCGACCTCAAATGTGTCTTTCTTTTCCTTGGGCTATTTCATACAAAAGCTCCCTTGACCTATGCAACTGTGCCTTGACTGTACCAAGAGGCTTTTCCAATTCTTGGGCGATTTCTTCGTAGGACAGTTCGTCAAAATACCTAAGTTGTACCAGTTTGCGGTATTTGGCAGGAAGCTTGTCCACAAAAATTCTGACCATTTCAATCCTTTGTGTTCTGATATATTCATCTTGGGGATTGTTGTCATCATCTTCCACATCTATGGTGACGGCATTTCCTCCATCATCGCTCATCGTGGTATTGAGACTCATGGTCTTCAATTTTTTCTTTCGGATAAAATCAATGGTGTTGTTGGTGGCAATTCTAAAAAGCCAAGTACTGAAAGTATAATCTTTTTTGAATTTGTGAAGATTTCGGAATGCTTTGGCAAATGCTTCCATAGTTAGATCTTCTGCATCATCGGCATCCCTTATCATTTTTAGAATCATGAAATAGACAGCTTTTTTATAGCGCTTCATCAACATAGCATAGGCCTGTTGGTCTTTGTCCAAGACTGCTTTGTCTATGAGATCAAAATCTTCTAATGCCTTACTTGAAAATCCTCTTTGGTTTATTTCCATCTAACTTTCTTTGATTGGTATCCTAATGCCCCCAAAATCCAAAAGTACCCTATATATATCACATCGAAAAACCCGGACCAGAATACTTGAATTTTGCCTTCGAGTTTTTTTCTTGCTAACCGAAACACCGAGGTGATTAATACAGATCTTACAACAATTATACCCAATATGAGTAAGAATTGTTCCCATGTTTGATTTATTCCCGATAAAATCAATAAACTAATAGCCGAAACCCAGAATATAAGGTGCGAGAAAGCATACCAACCTATTTTGAGTTTATTTCTTGTTTTATAATATTTCCCTGCATGAAAATGTCTTTTTTTCTGAGTAAAATAAGATTTCCATGTGGTTTTTGGTTCGGAAAAGGTGATACTTTCGGGATTTATCACCGCTGCAGCATTGTTTCCATTGGCATATAGGTTGACAAATAAATCGTCGTCACCTGATTCGATCTGCCAAAGTCCCTTGAATGCTTTATTTTCCATAAAAAAGCTCCTCCTGTAACAAAGGTTTCTTCCAACTCCCATAAAAGGTGATTTCCAAAGAGCAAACGAAATGTATTGGATTGCTGTCCAAAGGGTTTCAACTTGTATCCACTTATTAAGAAATCCATCCCGGGTATCATATTGTGAAAATCCTATTGCAAATGTTTTGCCTTCAAGTCTTACTGGCGAGGTCATTAATTCTATCCATTTTGGGGTACTAGGCCAACAATCAGCATCAGTCAATAACAGGACGTCATTTTTGGCAACTTTGATACCAAGGGTCAAAGCATATTTTTTGGAGGTGACGTGGGCAGGGGTGTAATCCACTGTCACAGTCCTCAAACGGGGATAAATGGCCATTAATTTTTCAAGGATTTTTTTTGTGCCATCATAAGACCTGTCATTGATGACCATCACATCAAAATTGGGGTAATCCTGCTTAAAAATCAACGGGATGAGTTTTTTGAGGTTGATTCTTTCATTGTGTGCTGCAATGATAATGGTAACACCTTCTTTTTCGGAAGATTCTTTATTCGGTTCTTGTTTGTAGAAAAAAGCAAACCTTCCAAATAGGATCAGGATATAAAACAACTGAATTGCTAAACTACTAAAAAAAACGATCCACAAAATTTCTATTATCATCACCTTTGAATTGCTGGGCAAATATAAAATCAAATTGAGCATTCATTTAAGAATAAGCTTATATTTTTGTGATTGAAAAAATGGATGTGACCTCTAAGCGAATTTCAGTGGTTGTAGAGAAAAAAAACCGGAATGAATTTTACACTTGAATCAACCGACCCGGGCAGTAAAGCAAGGGCAGGTGTTTTAAAAACCGCTCATGGCGACATCCAAACCCCCATTTTTATGCCTGTAGGTACAGCTGGATCTGTCAAAGCAGTACATCAGCGGGAATTAGCAGAGGATATTAAGGCCCAGATTATCTTGGGAAATACCTATCATTTATACCTCAGGCCAGGTTTGGATGTCTTGGAAAAGGCAGGAGGATTGCACAAATTCAACGGTTGGGACCGACCTATATTGACAGATTCCGGTGGTTATCAAGTTTTTTCACTAGCTAATAAAAGAAAGCTAACTGAAGAAGGCGCGATCTTTAAATCCCATATAGACGGGTCCAAACATGTCTTCAGTCCTGAAAGAGTCATGGATATTCAAAGAATCATAGGGGCGGATATTATCATGGCTTTTGACGAGTGTCCTCCTTATCCCTGCGATTATGCCTATGCAAGGAAATCCATGGAACTGACCCATCGTTGGCTGCAGAGATGCATAGAAAGATTTGATACTACCGAAGGAAAATATGGTTTTGATCAGACTTTGTTTCCCATTGTTCAGGGAAGTGTGTTCAAAGATTTGAGAAAACAATCAGCGGAGTTCGTAACTTCATGTGAAAGGGATGGGAATGCTATCGGAGGACTTTCTGTTGGCGAACCTGCCGAAATGATGTACGAAATGACAGAATTGGTCACCGATATTCTGCCCAAGGATAAACCTAGGTACCTGATGGGCGTGGGAACACCCGCCAATATCCTTGAAGCGATAGCGTTGGGTGTGGACATGTTTGATTGTGTGATGCCGACTAGAAATGCCCGAAACGGTATGTTGTTTACATCCGAAGGCATTATCAATATCAGAAATGAAAAATGGAAAGATGATTTCAGTCCGATAGACCCACATATCAATTCTTACGTAAGTACTTTTTATTCCAAGGCTTATCTCAGACATCTGACTATCAGCAAAGAAATATTATCATCCCAAATTGCCAGTATCCATAACCTGAGTTTTTATCTTTGGCTAGTGAGGCAGGCAAGGGAAAAGATCAAAGCGGGTGTATATGCCTCTTGGAAAAACCAAATGGTGGACAAAGTAAGCAGGAGATTGTAATTATGAAGATTCTCGACAAACTCATTATCAAAGATTTTCTTAAGACCTACTTTTTTGTAGTGTTGATGCTGATTTTGATTGTGTTGGTTTTGGATTTCACCGAGAAGAATGATGCCTTTATCAGAAACAATGTACCGGCCAAATATATTCTGGTGTACCTTGGCAATTATGGTCTTTATCTGAATAATTTACTGACTCCCATTACTGTGTTCATTTCAGTGATTTTCATTACTTCCAAAATGGCTGGCAGGACGGAAATCGTTGCAATATTGAGCAGTGGGACCAGTTTTGTCAGGATGTTGTTTCCTTTCTTTATTGCAGCCTCCATGATAGGTGCTGCCAGTTTTTTGCTCAATGGTTGGGTGCTACCGGGCGCCACAGCCAGTGTCACGGAATTTAAATCCAGATGGCTGGAAGATAACAAGTTTTATACCCAACAGAATATCCACGTAAAAGTAGCTCCAGATCTTTATGCCTACATTTCAAGGTATTACACTTCAGGAAATACAGGATATAACTTTACTTTGGAACAGATCAGGGAGGGAAAATTGCTGGCCAAATTATCCGCAGACAGGATTGTCTGGGACACCGCTATCAACTCTTGGTCTGCCAAGAATTGGAGAATGAGGGTGCTTCGTGATGATGGGGAAGAATATACTGTTGGGGAATCTTTGGATACTTTGTTATCCATTACCCCAAATGACTTTGACTTACCAACAAATCACCATGAAACCTTAAAACTACCCGATCTTTCCCGTCAAATAGATGTTTTGGAAGATAGGGGTGCGGATAATGTCAATTATTACAAGATTGAGAAATATGTGAGGTATATGTCTCCGTTTGCGGCTGTTATCCTCACTTTTATAGGTGTGATCGTGTCCTCAAAAAAGACAAGAGGTGGCTCAGGTTTTCAGATAGCATTGGGCTTTTTATTGGCCTTTATCTATATCATCATGTTTTTGCTATCAAGGACTTTTGCAGAGGCAGGGGCTACTTATCCCATACTCGCTGTTTGGACTCCCAATATAGTTTTTGCGATTACGGGATTGTTTTTGTACAAAACTGTCCCCCGATAAATGGAAGATCAGCCTGCAATCAAGGATTATTTGATGCTCCATTTTACAGTTTTGATCTGGGGATTTACCGCTATTTTGGGGCTTTTGATCAGTATTGGGTCTTTGGAACTGGTTTTTTTAAGGACCTTGTTGGCCAGTGCGATTCTGGGAATGATATTTATTTATAAAAAAACTTCCATCAGAGTCCAAAAAGGAGAGCTGATCAAAATTTTAGTGACTGGATTTATAATATCTCTGCACTGGATTCTCTTTTTTTGGGCAGCCCGGATTTCCACTGCCTCCGTTTGTTTGGCTGGTATGGCCACTACTTCTTTATGGACAGCTTTATTGGAACCCATCGCCAACAAAAAAAAGATCAAGCCTTTTGAATTATTCCTTGGCATGATGGTGATAGGAGGTCTGTATGTGATTTTCAGTTTTGAATTGGATTATTGGCTGGGCTTGGTCATGGCAATTGCCTCTGCTTTTTTGAGCGCCGTGTTCACGGTTATCAATGGCAAGTTTACTAAAAGACACAGTCCTTATGTCTTGACTTTTTATGAAATGCTTGGGGCTTGTGTTTTTGCAGCTTTGCTGTTACCCATTTATGGGTTTTTCTTTGCTTCGGAGGGCCTACAGCTGATGCCTACAGCTATGGATTGGTTGTGGTTATTGATATTGAGCGGGATATGTACGGTCTATGCATTTTCCGTTTCCGTGGAGTTGATGCGTAGGGTCACTGCCTTTGCCGTCAACCTGACCATTAATTTGGAGCCGGTTTATGGGATTATCCTGGCAGTATTGATTTTTGGGGAAAAGGAACAGATGACAGGAGGGTTCTATTTGGGGACTCTGATTATTTTGATTTCGGTGTTGATTTATCCGGTGTATAATTATTGGAATAAGAGAAAAGTTTTGAAAAAAAATCCTTTGGGAGTTTAAAGGTTTTTTTTATAATTTTTTTTGGAAGATCATTTCAAGACAACCCCTGTATCCATCTCTCAAAAAGAACATCATACACTTCATAATAGGGAGTCCCGTCTTTTGTGTACTCCTTGTAAATCATTTCAATCTCAAAGTCCTAAAAACATAACTTTACGGGAATGTAATCCTTTAAAGTTATAACTTTATGGGATTTGAATTCTTTACCGAGAGTTACAAAAGCAACAACCTTTTGGTCTATAAAAAAATGATCAGGGCGTTTGTTGGGGATTTTAAATCTTCAAAGTGATTACCTTTTTAATTTTACAACCTCATCAAATCATCCAAAGTCTCAAGAGCTTTTTCCAATTCACTGGAAGAAATTTCACCAATTTTCCTGACTAATCGCTCTTTGGAAATTGATCGGATATGGAATATCAACAACTCTGAACTTTTGGTCAATCCGTTTCTATCATTGGGTTCTATTACCGGATTTCCTTGATAGTTTTTGATTTTGGAGGTAAGTGGGGCGGAAATGACCACAGGTAAATATTTGTTAAGCAAATTGCCACTCAAAATGACAATGGGCCTGAAACCTGCCTGCTCACTTCCTTTGGTCGGATTGAGGTCTGCAAACCAGATTTCACTCTGCCTCATCCTCAATTTGTTTCAAATAGTCCGCCATTCCTTCTTCAGCCATCAGTAAAATATCCTCATCTTGCTCTGCTGATTTATAGGATTTGACATAGGCAGACCTCTTCAAATGTTCCAAATAAAGATTTAGAGCCTGTTCGATCAGTTTGTTTTTTGGCATCGCCATTTTTTTTGCCTGTTCAGCAAGTTTTGCGAGCAATTCATCTGGAAGAGAGGTTGTAAATGTCGCCATATCCTTTTTATTATAATATGTAAATATAAAACATATTTATAATTTACAACAATCCAACAAACGAAAAGTGATTTTCAGGCCATGAAATTTTTTTAGGGGCTTTCCCAAACAAACCAAAAACTGTCGACCCCGAACCTGACATTGCTGCATAATATGCCCCCATTTCATAAAGCTGATTTTTGATGGCAGCCAATTTCGGATATTTGGGGAAAATACTGGCCTCAAAATCATTGATCAAATGTGCTTTCCATAAGGTTTTGTCGGCCAATATTTCCTCTAAGGGTTGATTTGGTTTTTTGGGGTTGACACCTGCATAAGCTTCTTTGGTGCCGATATGTATCTGAGGCTTGACCAACACGATATGGTCTCCTTTCAGGTCGACGTAAACAGGTTCCAATATTTCCCCTCTTCCTGTGGCAATCTTGGGTGTATTTTGAATGAAAAATGGGCAATCACTTCCAAGCTGTGCCGCATAGTCCTCCAAAAACCAATCCTCCAGATGAAGTTCGAAAAGCTTGTTCATCAGTGTCAAAGCAAATGCAGCATCAGCAGAACCTCCACCTAATCCAGCGCCCATGGGGATATTTTTCAGTAAATGAACATGCACATTGGGAAGGTCATTGAAATCCTTTCTCAATAATTTTAAAGCTTTGAGGATTATATTATCCTTTTCATCACCAGGAATAGCAAGACCTGAAACATCAAAAACTGTCTTTTTGTCAACAATCATTTCCAATGCATCATACAGGGGGATAGGTACCATGCATGTTTCGATATCATGGTACCCGTCCTTTCTCTTTGCGGTAATGTATAACCCTAAATTGATTTTGGCATTCGGGAAGCAGATCATTGGGAAAATATTATTTTGTTGAGTGTAAATATGGGTATAATTATGAAATCCTTGAAGTGAGAAGGCTGTCCAATTTTAAAAATAACAATACATGAAGATTACGAGGAAGAAATAAGTTACACCTCTCTTTATATTTAATATGATTTCCTTGAATAAAGGTATTCTTTATCATTTGCGCAAAACATCGGTCATCGGTCACCTGCCATCCAACAATTCAGTAAACTAACATCAAACCCAATACCAAGAATACTTTTCTGATTTCATTAAGTTTTAATCAAGGAGTTGTTGATTCTTCATCATAATAATTTTTTGATTAAAAAAAACTCAATAAAATTCAAAACCGATTAAAAATAATGAAAATTGAAATAATGTTTTGAATTTATCAAAAACTACTCAAAAAAATAAATTTATATTCTTATTAATTATCGATCAACAAAAGTAAATTTTTATAAAAATATAAAAAGCATACTTAAAAATCATTTTTCTGTTTAAAAAAAGAAACTAAATATTGTAAGTGTGGAAATTGGGGTTTAATATTGTAAGAACAAATTCAAAAAGGAACCATAACCACATGTTTAATATAGTCACTCCTCTCAGCTTTATTATTCTCATTTGTAATAAATGATGGGGCGCTAGACTGTATTTGACAAACAACCATACAAACGTAAGTGCCTCAGATGATGAGGCATTTTTTTTTGTAGCTCTTAAACCGACCTAAAATAACCATGAGTTTGAAGAAACACAGTTGGGAAATCAGTCAGAATGAAGAACATCCCGCAGGAAAAGCCATGTTGTATGCCACGGGCATGTCTGACAAACAAATGAACCAGCCTTTTGTAGGGGTAGCCAGTTGTGGCTATGAAAGTAACCCCTGCAATATGCATCTCAATGACTTCGCCGGTCTGATCAAGGAAGCTTCTGCTACTTATGGTCTGACCGGTTTGGTTTTTAACACCATCGGGATTTCGGATGGTATTTCCATGGGTACGCTTGGTATGAGGTATTCCCTTGTTTCCAGAGAGATAATTGCAGATTCTATAGAATCTTTTATTCTCGGGCACTCTTTTGATGGATGCATTGCTGTGGCAGGATGTGACAAAAATATGCCAGGAGCCATTATGGGAATGTTGAGAATCAACAGGCCATCAATCATGGTTTATGGTGGCACGATCCGTTCGGGTAATTATAAAGGTGAAAAGCTAAATATAGTGTCTGCTTTTGAAGCCTATGGAAAAAGGGTAAAAGGAGAATTGGGAGATGAAGATTATGACGGCGTAATTCGAAATGCTTGCCCAGGTGCAGGTGCCTGTGGGGGCATGTACACTGCCAATACTATGTCTTCAGCGATTGAAGCCATGGGAATGTCTTTGCCTTATAGCTCATCCACTCCGGCCACAGCCGATGAAAAATTACAGGAATGCAAAGAGGTGTCCGAGTATTTGAAAATACTTTTGGAAAAGGACATCAAACCAAAAGATATTGTCACCAAAAAGAGTCTTGAAAATGCAGTTACGGTTGCTGTAGCCTTAGGTGGCAGTACCAATGCGGTTTTACATATCCTGGCCATAGCCAAGACAGCGGGGGTTGATTTTACCTTGGCTGATTTTGAAAGGGTCAACCATGCAACACCTTTGTTGGGGGATTTCAAGCCTTCAGGTAAGTTCTTGATGGAAGATCTTTTTGAGCAAGGCGGACTTCCTGCATTTATGAAATACCTTTTAAACAATGGCATGCTTCACGGAGATTGTATGACCGTTACCGGCAAAACTCTGACCGAGAATCTTGCTGATATCGATCCCGTAGTGCCTTCCATGGTCAATGTCATCCACCCCATAGAGCAGCCTATAAAAGAAACAGGCCATTTGTGCATTCTTAAAGGTAATTTAGCTCCTGAGGGTTCTGTTGCTAAAATTTCCGGGAAAGAAGGTAAATCATTTACAGGGCCAGCCAAAGTATTTGATTCGGAACTGGAGGCTAATGAAGCCATTAAAAATAAGCAAGTTAACAAAGGTGAGGTAATTGTTATCCGATACATCGGACCTAAAGGTGGACCAGGTATGCCTGAAATGCTTAAACCGACTTCAATGATTATTGGAGCAGGTTTGGGTTCAGATGTTGCCTTGATCACCGATGGCAGGTTTTCCGGTGGAACGCATGGATTTGTAGTTGGGCACGTGACACCTGAAGCGTACTCAGGAGGCCCAATTGGACTTCTCAAGGATGGGGACATGATTACCATTGATGCAGATTCCCTCAGCCTAAGCTGTGATGTGAGTGATGCTGAAATGGAATCCAGGAAAAAAGTTTGGAAAAATAAAGATCTGAGTGATCTTCAAGGTACCTTGAAAAAATACAACAAGTTGGTATCATCCGCCTCTGAAGGATGTGTGACCGATCAATTTTAATAAATCAACCATGATAAGAGGAGCAGATATCGTAGTAAGATCTCTGATAGCTGAAAATGCTGAATACATTTTCGGTTATCCCGGGGGGGCCATCATGCCCGTTTATGATGCCCTTTATGATTATGCAGACCAAGTGAAACATGTATTGACCCGACACGAACAGGGGGCAATCCATGCTGCCCAAGGATATGCACGGGTTTCAGGAAAAGTAGGTGTGGCTCTTGCTACCTCTGGTCCTGGAGCTACAAATCTGATTACCGGATTGGCAGATGCTCTGATTGACAGTACGCCATTGGTATGTATTACAGGTCAAGTAGCTGCACATCTTTTGGGAACAGATGCTTTTCAAGAAACAGATATGATGGGTCTGTCAATGCCAGGAACCAAATGGAATATTCAAGTAAGATCTGTTGAAGAAATTGCCCCGGCCATTGCCAAAGGGTTTCATATAGCTAGGTCCGGTAGGCCAGGTCCAATATTGATTGATATCACAAAAAATGCGCAAGTCGAATTCGGGGAATTTAATTACGTCCCATGTTTGGGAATCCGCTCTTACAGACCCTACGTTACCGTTGAGCTGCCCAAAGTTCAGGAAGCGGCAGCATTAATCGATAAAGCAGAACGACCTTTTGTCCTTTTTGGTCAGGGAGTGGTGATTGGAAAGGCTGAAGAAGAGCTGAAGGCATTTTTGGATAAAACGGGAATCCCTGCGGCCTCTACGCTATTGGGATCCGGATCTTTGCCAGAAAGTCATCCCGCTTATGTTGGTAAATTGGGTATGCATGGCAACTATGCGCCAAATATGCTCACCAATAAATGTGATGTCCTGATTGCGGTAGGAATGCGCTTCGATGATAGGGTGACCGGAGACTTGAAGAGATATGCCAAACAGGCCAAAGTGATTCACCTTGAACTCGATCCTGCTGAAATCAATAAAAATGTAAAGTGTACAGTTCCTATTTTGGGGGATTGTAAACAAAGTTTATCCATGCTGATTGAAGCGGTCAAGCCGAATAGCCATCCCGAATGGATGCAACGGTTCAGGGAATTTGAGAATGAGGAAAGGGAAGCTGTAATGGGTAAGGACCTTTATGCCACCCAAGGGGGATTGCATATGGGAGAGGTGATCAGGTTGATCAATCAATATAAAGAAGATGACGCTGTATTGGTCACTGACGTAGGTCAGCATCAGATGATAGCTTGGCGTTATTTTGACTACAAAAAAACCAGGACACAGGTTACTTCCGGTGGCCTGGGCACTATGGGCTTTGCACTTCCAGCAGCACTTGGAGCGCAATTGCACAATTATAACAGACAGGTGATCTGTGTAGTAGGAGATGGGGGAATTCAAATGACCATTCAGGAGTTTGGCACTATCATGCAGACAAAAGCGCCTGTGAAAGTGGTTTTGCTCAATAACAATTACTTAGGGATGGTCCGTCAGTGGCAGCAAATGTTTTTTGACAAAAGATATTCCTTTACAGAACTGGAAAATCCAGATTTCATCAAAATTGCGGAGGCTTACAGAATCAAGGCGGTGAAAGTTACCGAAAGAGAAGAACTCAGTGAGGCAGTAGCACAGATGTTTATTCATGAAGGACCTTTCTTCTTAGAGGTGGTTGTAGAAAAAGAAGATAATGTATTTCCAATGATTGCCACAGGTTGTTCTGTGGAAGAAGTCAGATTAAGCTAAGACCTGAAAAGTATATATGAATCGTTATACCATTTTAGTTTACACAGAAAATTTCATTGGAATCCTGAACAGGATCACCATTATTTTCACCAGAAGAGGAATCAATATCAGTGCGCTGACAGCTTCAGAAAGCCGATTGGATGGAATACATAAAATCACCATCGAAGCCACTGTCACAGAAGAGCAGATTATCCAACTTGTAAACCAAATTGAAAAAATTATAGATGTCATCAAAGCCTACTACTTTAAGGATGATGAAGTGGTATATCAGGAGATAGCGCTATATAAAATTCCATTCGATAGCCTTGATCCCAAACTCGAAAAAGTAATCAGACAATTCAATGCTCATATCATTGCGGCTGAGAAGGAGTTTGTGGTCCTTGAATTTACAGGACATAAAGAGGATACACAGGCATTATTGGAAATCCTCAAACCCTTCAACTTGTTGGAATTTTCCCGTTCGGGAAGGGTGGCTATTGCCAAACCAAAGTTTTCTGTTCAAGAATATTTAAATAATCAAACCTAATAAAATAACACTATGAAACTGGAATTTGGATCAGTAGAAGAAAATGTAGTAACCAGAGATGAATTTCCTTTGGAGAAAGCTAGAGAAGTATTGAAAGATGAGGTCATCGCGGTATTGGGCTATGGAGTTCAAGGACCCGGTCAGGCACTTAATTTAAAAGACAACGGCTTCAATGTCATTGTTGGCCAAAGGAAAGGTTCAAAAACATGGAGCAAGGCGGTTGCTGACGGTTGGGTTCCCGGTGAGACTTTATTTGAATTGGAAGAAGCCTGTGAAAAAGGTACGATTCTACAATTCTTACTTTCTGATGCAGGTCAGATTGCAGCATGGCCAATGGTCAAAAAGCACCTTACTCCAGGCAAAGCACTTTATTTCTCTCATGGATTTGGAGTGACTTATAAGGAAAAAACCGGTATCATTCCTCCAGCAGACGTAGATGTCATCTTGGTAGCTCCTAAAGGTTCGGGAACATCATTGAGAAGAATGTTTGTGGAAGGCAGAGGATTGAATTCTTCTTATGCCATCTTCCAAGATGGAACCGGTAAAGCTAAAGACAGGGTTATTGCCTTGGGAATTGGTGTTGGATCAGGATACTTGTTTGAAACTGATTTTTACAGAGAAGTTACCTCAGATCTGACAGGTGAAAGAGGGACTTTGATGGGCGCTATCCAAGGAATATTTGCTGCGCAATATGAAGTATTGAGAGCAAATGGTCATACACCTTCTGAAGCATTCAATGAAACTGTTGAGGAATTGACACAAAGTTTGATGCCTTTGGTGGCAGAAAACGGAATGGACTGGATGTATGCCAACTGTTCGACTACTGCGCAAAGAGGTGCTTTGGATTGGTGGAAGCCTTTCAGAGATGCAACCAAGCCTGTCTTTGAAGAATTATACAACAGTGTCAAATCTGGAAAAGAAGCCCAAAAATCAATTGATTCCAATAGCAAGGATGATTACAGGGTAAAATTGGAAGCTGAATTGAAAGAATTGAGAGAATCAGAAATGTGGCAGGCAGGTGCAACTGTCAGAAAGTTGAGACCAGAAAATAATTAAAAGATGAGTGAAAAGCTTTGGATATTTGATACTACTCTCCGGGATGGGGAGCAGGTTCCCGGGTGTCAGTTGAACTCCCAGGAAAAGATAGTAGTGGCAAAAGCTTTGGAAGAACTCGGTGTAGATATCATAGAGGCTGGATTTCCAATATCCAGCCCCGGTGATTTCAATTCTGTGGTTGAAATCTCCAAGGCGGTTTCTAATCCTATCATCTGCGCCCTTTCAAGAGCTGTTGAGAAGGATATACAAGTAGCTGCTGAGGCACTGAAATATGCCAAAAAAGGCAGGATTCATACAGGTATCGGGGTTTCCCCTTACCATATTCAATACAAATTAAGAACAACCCCGGAAAACATCATTGAAAGAGGGATTAAAGCTGTCAAATACGCCAAATGCTTTGTTGAGGATGTGGAGTTTTATGCTGAGGATGCAGGAAGGGCAGAATTGCCTTTTTTGGCCAAAATCATAGAAGCAGCCATTAAAGCAGGTGCAACAGTTGTCAATATTCCCGATACTACAGGGTACTGTCTTCCAGAGCAATACGGGGCCATCATCCGCTATTTGAAGGAAAATGTTTCCAATATTGACAAAGCCATCATTTCCACCCACTGCCATAATGACCTAGGTATGGCCACTGCCAATACCATTGCCGGGGTCCAACATGGTGCAAGGCAAGCAGAGATGACCATCAATGGAATCGGAGAAAGAGCCGGTAATACTTCTTTGGAAGAAGTTGTAATGGCCATCAAGTGCCATCAGGCTATCCCGGTTTATACCAATATTCAAACAGAAAGAATTTATGGAACGAGCAGGCTGATTTCCAAGTTGATGAATATGCCTGTACAACCAAACAAAGCCATTGTCGGGAGAAATGCTTTTGCGCACTCTTCAGGTATCCATCAGGATGGAGTATTGAAACACCGGGAGAATTATGAAATAATTGATCCCAAAGAGGTCGGTGTGCACGAATCATCAATTGTATTAACTGCAAGAAGTGGAAGGGCGGCGCTGAAACATCATTTGGATGGTTTGGGCGTTGAGTTGGAAGGTGAAGCCTTGCGGGAAGTATATGAGGATTTTCTGACTTTGGCTGACTCCAAGAGGGATATTGGTCCAAAAGATTTATTGGCCTTGGTAGGTAAATACTTAGATGAGTCCTCCTTTATAGAATTGGGCAAAGTGAGTTATCAGTCCAATGGAGAAATCAGTGCAACTGTAGAATTGAAAGTGGGTGAAAAAGCTTTTGTATCCAAAGGCGAAGGGAATGGTCCTGTGGATGCTGTTCTGAAAGCCATAGAAAAAATTGTGAAACCTGATATTGTATTGGAAGAATTTCTAATTCAAGCGATTACTGCTGGAAGTGATGATGTGGCCAAAGTACATATGCGCTTGATGAAAGATGACAAGCCTTACTATGGGTTTGCTTCCAATTCCGATATCGTATTGGCTTCCGCACAGGCATACGTAGATGCCTTAAATAAAATACCAGTCAAAGACAAAGTGATTCTAGCGTAAAATGGAAAAGAAAACATTATTTGATAAAATATGGGATGCACATGTGGTACGTTCTGTACCCGGAGGACCTGATGTATTCTTCATTGATAAGCATTTTATCCATGAAGTGACCAGTCCTGTTGCATTCCTAAATCTTGAAAAACGTGGTGTTGGTGTTTTGTATCCTGAAAGGACCATAGCTACCCCTGACCACAATGTCCCTACTGTAGATCAGGACAAAACCATCAAAGACAAACTTTCCCGCATGCAAGTGGAAAGACTAAGGGAAAATTGTGAAAAATACGATATTGAATTGCATGACCTTGGATCAGCGCATCATGGCATCGTCCATGTGATCGGTCCCGAATTGGGCGTCACCCAGCCGGGAATGACCATTGTCTGTGGTGATAGCCATACTTCTACACATGGCGCATTTGGAGCGATTGCTTTTGGCATAGGTACTTCTGAGGTGGAAATGGTTTTTGCTACCCAATGTATCATGCAGACCAAGGCAAAGAAAATGAGAATTACCGTGGATGGGGAGTTGGGAAATGGCGTGACTTCAAAAGACATCATTCTTTACATCATCGCAAAGATTTCCGCTGCGGGTGCAACAGGGTATTTTGTGGAATATGCAGGATCGGTAATTACACGCCTCAGCATGGAAGCCCGAATGACCATCTGTAACATGAGCATTGAAATGGGTGCAAGAGGGGGGTTGATTGCTCCTGATGAAACTACTTTCAATTATCTGAAAGGTAAGCAATATTCACCCAAAGGTGAGGAGTGGGATAAAACAGTAGCACATTGGAAAACACTTAAAACTGATGATGGGGCTGTTTTTGATAAAGAATATCATTTTGATGGAAATGACATTGAACCAATGATCACATACGGTACCAATCCGGGAATGGGGATCAAAGTCAGAGGTTTTATTCCTACCACAGAAGGAATGGAAGGAAGTAACAAGTCATCTTACCTGAAGTCTTTGGATTATATGGGATTTGCGCCAGGTGAGGCAATTAAGGGCAAGAAAGTGGATTATGTTTTCGTGGGAAGCTGTACCAATGGCAGGATAGAGGATATTCGGTCTGTAGCGGCATTTGTCAAAGGAAAACACAAAGCCGACAACATTACAGCTTGGATTGTTCCCGGATCAAGAGAGGTTGAAAAAATGGCCCACGAGGAAGGTCTTGTAAAGATTTTGGAAGATGCTGGTTTTGAATTGCGTCAACCGGGTTGTTCTGCCTGTTTGGCCATGAATGATGATAAAATTCCTTCCGGTAAATATGCTGTTTCTACCTCAAATAGAAACTTTGAAGGAAGACAGGGGCCGGGAGCAAGGACATTATTGGCCAGCCCACTTACGGTTGCGGCAGTGGCGGTGACAGGTGAAATCAGTGATCCGAGAGAGGTGTTTTAATCCAAATCAAAAATAAAATGGCTTACGATAAATTTAATACACTCAAAAGTACAGTAGTGCCTTTGTCATCAGAAAATGTGGACACAGATCAGATCATTCCTGCGCGTTTCTTAAAAGCGACGGAAAGGGAAGGTTTTGGTGACAACCTTTTCCGTGATTGGCGATACGATGTGGAAGGAAATCCCAAAAAAGATTTTGTGCTCAATGACCCCACTTATTCTGGTAAAATTCTATTGGCTGGTAAGAACTTTGGTTCAGGATCCAGCAGAGAGCATGCGGTTTGGGCGCTCTATGATTATGGATTCAGGTGTGTGGTTTCCAGCTTTTTTGCAGATATCTTCAAAAACAACTGTCTCAATATTGGAGTCCTCCCGGTTACCATCAGCGCTGAGTTTGCAGAGGTCTTGTTCAAAGCTGTTGAAGATGACCCAAAATCAGAGGTTGAAATTGATATTGACAAGCAGACCATTACTTTACTATCAACTGGTCAACAGGAGTCATTTGATATCAATTCTTATAAAAAGGAAAACATGAGAAATGGCTTTGATGATATCGATTACCTCCTTAACATCAAAGAAGAAATCATCACCTTCGCCGAGAATAAATACTGATCTTCTGAATCAAAATATTGTTGATTTTTAAATCAAATCCCGATAGCTATCAGGACTTCAATCTAAAATCTTCAATCTAAAATCTAGAGTCCACATGGGTAACAACAGGAAAATAGAAATCATGGATACCACACTGAGGGATGGCGAACAGACCTCAGGAGTTTCTTTCCTGCCTTCCGAAAAACTCCAAATAGCCAAATTGCTATTGGAGGAACTGAAGGTGGACAGGATTGAGGTGGCTTCAGCCAGGGTTTCGGAAGGTGAAATGGAAGGGGTGAAAAAAATTACCCAATGGGCATCTGAAAAAGGATATTTAGACCGAGTAGAGGTGTTGGGTTTTGTGGATACTCCTGCTTCTGTAGATTGGATTTTGGAGTCAGGCGCTAAAGTAATGAACTTATTAACAAAAGGTTCCGAAAATCACCTGACCTATCAACTAAAAAAGACACCTGAAGCACATTTTGAAGATATCAGGAAAAGCGTGGAATATGCTCAATCAAAAAAGGTAAGCGTCAATGTCTATTTGGAAGATTGGAGTAATGGGATGCGCAATTCAATGAATTATACCATGGACCTCATCGGGCATTTGACTCAATTGCCGGTGAGGAGGATTATGCTTCCGGATACTTTAGGTCTGCTGCATCCTAGGGAAGTTTCCCACTTTATCAAATTGATCACTTCCGAATATGCAGATACCCATTTTGATTTTCATGCCCACAATGACTATGACCTTTCTGTGGCCAATGTGCTCGAGGCCATTTACAATGGAATATCAGGAATCCATACCACTATAAACGGTTTGGGAGAAAGGGCAGGAAATGCCCCCTTGGAATCTGTGATCGCCGTGTTAAAGGATTTTACGGATTTCAGGTTGAGTGTCAAGGAAAATAAGATTTTTAGGGTGAGTAAGTTGGTGGAGCAGTTTTCAGGACAACATATTCCGTCCAATAAACCAGTGGTCGGTGAAAATGTATTTACCCAAACTGCAGGTATACATGCGGATGGAGACAATAAAAAGAACCTCTATTTCAATGACCTCTTACCCGAACGCTTTGGACGACAGCGTAAATATGCCTTGGGCAAAACCTCAGGTAAAGCCAATATTGTAAAGAATATCCAGGAATTGGGTATTTCCCTTGAACCTGATGAACTTACAAAAGTAACCCAGAGGATCATAGAATTGGGAGATAAAAAGGAGCGGGTGACCACAGAGGATTTGCCTTACATCATCTCGGATGTACTCCAAAACAATTCCATTTCCCATACTATCTTTATCGAAGGTTACAACCTCAGCCATTCCAAAGGCCTCAGACCAACTGTTCAATTGAAGATCAATATCAATGGCGAAAGCTATGAGGAAGGCTCTTCAGGAGATGGGCAATATGATGCATTTATGAAGGCCTTGAAGAAAATCTATAAATCCATCAATCGGGAATTGCCAAAATTGATCAATTATCATGTGACCATTCCTCCGGGTGGTAAAACAGATGCTTTTGTAGAAACAGTCATCACTTGGGAATATGGTAAAATATTTAAAACCAAAGGCCTTGACAGTGACCAAACTGTGGCTGCATTAAAAGCTACTGAGAAAATGCTCAACATCATTGAGCAAATCAAAATCAATATACCGGGCAATCCGAAAGATAACCCAGAACAAGAAAAAACGAACTTTTATGGAAATGAATATCGCGCTGTTGCCGGGTGACGGCATCGGCCCTGAAGTAATTGCACAAGCAGTTAAAGTTGTAAATGCTATTGCCAAAAAATTCAATCACAAAATAACCTTTGAAGAAGCGCCTGTGGGTGCCACTGCTATTGATTTGACGGGAGATCCTTATCCCGATTCCACCCATCAAGTTTGCCTGAGAGCGGATGCAGTACTGTTTGGTGCCATCGGCGATCCTAAGTATGACAATGACCCCAAGGCAAAGGTTAGGCCCGAACAAGGCCTGTTATCCATGAGGAAGCAATTGGGTTTGTTTGCCAATGTAAGGCCTACATTCACGTTCCCCTCACTGATCCACAAGTCTCCATTGAGATTGGAAAGGGTAGAGGGGGTGGATTTTGTATTCTTCAGGGAATTGACAGGAGGAATATATTTTGGAGAACCTAGGGGAAGAAACGAGCAGGGTACCAAAGCCTTTGACACCAATATCTATTCAAAAGAAGAAATCACACGTCTTGCAAGGATGGGTTTTGAGGCAGCGCAGAAAAGAAGAAAATTATTGACCTGTGTAGATAAGGCCAATGTGTTGGCGACTTCTAGGCTATGGAGGGAAACCGTCCAGGAATTGGCACCAGAGTATCCTGATGTAAAGGTAGAATACGAATTTGTAGATGCCGTGGCCATGCGATTGATCCAATGGCCAAAGGCATATGATGTGTTGATCACAGAAAATCTTTTTGGCGATATCCTGACAGATGAAGCATCTGTGATTTCCGGTTCCATGGGATTGATGCCATCGGCTTCTTTGGGTACAGAGAACAAGCTTTTTGAACCCATCCACGGTTCCTATCCACAAGCAGCAGGCAAAGATATCGCCAATCCTCTGGCAACTGTATTATCCGCAGCTATGATGTTTGATTATGCTTTCGATCTAAAAGCTGAGGCCCAGGCCATCTCAGATGTGGTCAATAAGTCATTGGCAGCAGGAATCGTGACGGAGGACATTGCTGAGGGTGGGAAAGCCTATAAGACCTCGGAGGTGGGGGATTGGTTGGCGGAGAATGTGTAGAGATGTGAGACGTGAGAGATGAGACGTGAGATTTGAGACACAAGACATAAGATACAAGACGCAAGACGCAAGACATTTCCGTGCATTGATGGATTGCTATTGGTAGAAGACTTTGCCTTGTCATTTCGACCATAGGGAGAAATCTGTAAAGCCTTTAAGGTTAATAGACCTCTCCTGTCGTCGAAGTGACAAGGACAAGTTTTTCTAAATAGCTGTCCAAGTTTTGATGGATTGCTGTTGGCATTGACCTTTCCTTGTCATTTCGCCTGCCTGCCGGGGCAGGAACCTAGAGAGAAATCTTTTGCTCGTAAAGGGTTCATAGAATTCCACTAACGTACCTATGACATAAATGTAAATTGCCCCTCTGCAAGCTCGGGGAACGGAGAATTTGGTTAATTAAGGTGGGAGAGGGAAAAGCGGCGCAGCCGCTTTCCCACTCCCACCACCCAACAAGACAACCCCGGTGGCCGAGCTTGCCGAGGTCAAATTTGGGTGGCCTCCATGTCATTCCTTTTCTGAAAGTTTTTTTTAAAAAATATTGGGGACTCGAGATGACAAGGATAAGCTTTATTTAAAAGTTTTCCTTGTTTGAAGGATTGCTATAGGCATTTACCTTTCCTTTTCTTTTCGATCGAAGGGAGAAATCTTAATTACCAATTCCTCTAATACACACTTAAAGACGATTGAGAACCCAAATCCGTTTACCTATCAAACAAAAAAAAGCCAGTTGGAGATTCCTAACTGGCTTTTTTAAAAAAATCATAATTTGGGGTTAATCTTCAACTGGGCATTCAACTTCTCTTTCAACATCCACATGGACGCCATAGAATTTTACGCCTATAGTAGGTACTGGAATGCTGAATGGACTTTCTGTTGCATTACCTTTTGTGAAAAATTGTCCTGGAGCAGGATTGGATGCAGCAGGTTTAGCACTGTAATGCTGGATTTTCACATTTTCGTCTTTAAAAGCAAACCTAAATCCGGCATTAAGGGTAATGATTATTTCTTCACCTACCAATTTAACTGTGCCAGCATTCATAGTTTGACCTGCAAACAGGGTTACACCTGCTTCTAAAGCAGCTTTAGTAGAATAAGTGGCCCAATTGCCTCTTGTTACATATCTTGTTCCAGCAGCCCAAGCAGTTTCGCCATCATAACATTTTTGCTCATCACAATCCCTCAAAGTATAGCAAATTGTTAAATTACTTAATCCTGCACTACCACCACTAGCATTAACGGGCGAAGCCAAACCAGAATCGCTGTAAATATCAGAACCATAAACATATACATTTGCGTCATTGCTACCTTTAACAATAAAGGCAATAGCATCCAAGCATTTGCCAGCAGGAGGGATGAATGACCAATTTACTGTAGTGCCATTTGTAGTGATATTGAACCCAGCAGGAAAACTAGCATCAAATGCTCCGCCATCATAATTAACCCTATCACTTGAAACTTGGAAAGGATCTAATCCAAAGGCATCAGCTACTTCCTCACAAGTTCTATTGCCACCAGGATTATCTCCATCAATAATATAAGGTGTGATTAATTGAACAGTAGAAATAGGAGTGGAGGCAGTTCCTTTTATCATAGCACTCCAAAGTCCTGAATTCATTTCTGTCAAGTTAAAAGCGGAGGCTAATTCCTCAGCATTTTCCATATTAACATCGTCAGGCCCTTGGGCCTCAAATTGGGAACATGCCACCATAAAGGCGACAATTGCCAGCATCCAAACCTTGTTCAGATTTCCGGCGAAAGAAAAGTTTCTCATAAGTTTTAAAATTTGGTAAATATTTTTATAGTTAAATCTAATAAAATATATGAAAAAGAAATAATAGTATTTGAAATGCAAAAATAAAGTGTTAAAACCCTAATTGTAAAATAATATGGTTTTTAAATGAATAAATAATATTCTGTTATCGCTTTTTTCTAAAAATAATTTATTTATGATAATAAGCAGATTAATTTTGATTATTTAAATATTTTAATTTTGATAAAAAATTTCTATTTTCTTGACATTTATCAATAAAATTATTTTTAAAAAACCGAAAATAATTATTAAAAAAATGGTTTTAGGTGTTTTATGCATTGATTTTAGTCCTAAAT
>NZ_JBGSXS010000297.1:0-2982 GCF_041751335.1 Aquiflexum sp. | reverse complement strand
TCCCGTCCCGATCCGACGCGGCGGATAAGCCCTGCAGCGCCGGAGCCTGCCCGCCGTGGCGGGGTACCGGTACGCCGCGGCGCACGGGAGAGTAGGCCGCCGCCACATTATCACAAAGCCAGCACACAATGCTGGCTTTTGGCGTTTCTTGGGGGTGAGTGAAGAATTTTAGATTTCAGATTGTAGATCTTAGATTTTAGATTTTAGAATAGCCCGCTTGCGCATCAGCTGATTTTTAATATTCTAAGAAAGATTATAGAAAAACAATGTTTTTTTTTTATCCAGAAATCATGCGGCCGTCACCTTGATTGCAGCAAAAAGACTGTATTTGAATTTTTGGAAGAAATCGAAAACTCAAATGTTTTGCAAAAAACAGACAACCGCTTAATTAATGGTGAATTCTATCATTACCGGGAAATGGTCCGAGGGGTATTTCAAACCATAATTATCAGTTAGAATTCCATGCCTCAAAACTTTTATTTCAGGGCTTACAAAAATGTGATCAATTATTCCATCCGGAAGTCTTTCCCAATTGTAGCCATTGAAGGTTCCTTGATTTCCTATTGATGGGGTTTGTGAAACCAATCGACTGTCTTGTAAATTTGAATTTTCCAACACCGTAGCATAAGCGGGATTATCAGGTGTCACATTGAAATCTCCCATAAAAATAACAGGATGCTGTCCTTTGTTTATTTCCCTGACTTTTTGGACCACTAATTTACTGCTTTCTTCTCTTGCTTTTTGGCCTACATGGTCATAATGAATGTTGAAAACATAAAATATATTCCCGGTCTGATCTTCAAATTTTCCCCATGTACATACTCTATTCAGTGCTGCGTCCCATCCTTTGGATGGTTTTTCAGGTGATTCTGAAAGCCAGAAAGTGCTATGATCTAGGACAGTAAAGATCTCAGGATTATAAAATATAGCACTGAACTCTCCTTCTTTACCACCTTTATCACGGCCTATTCCTATGTATGGAAAATTTAATGCACCTTTCATTTCCTCCAACTGATGGTAAAGACCTTCTTGTGTACCAATAATACCCATTTTGTGAAACTTGATCTGATTGATGAGATGGGGTGACCTGTCTTTCCATAAATTCCCTATATCATTTGGATTATCAAATCTGATATTATACGTTGCTATTTGGTAAGTTTGAGCAAAAGAATGCTTGAAGGGTATCGATATTCCCAAAAGAACAAAAAAGAATGAAAGGAAGACGAGAAAACAATTTCGTTTCATATTAATTTAATTTAATGATGCTTTAAATAATCTATTGTTCCAAAAAAACTGAAAAGTCCTTCAGAATTCTAATATCTCTTTAATCCATGACAAAATGAAAATAATTGACCCAAAACAACTTTCAACATCTCAATTCCATAGTTTTTTATTAGGTGCTGTGGCACCAAGACCTATAGCTTTCGCAAGTACGATAGATTTGGATGGGAACATCAACCTAAGTCCCTTTAGTTTTTTTAACGTTTTTGGTTCAAATCCACCAGTTTTAATATTTTCTCCTTCAAGAAGAGTGAGAGATAATACCACCAAACATAGCTTGGACAACGTAAAAGATGTTCGTGAAGTAGTAATAAATATTGTGAATTTTAAGATGGTGGAGCAGATGTCCCTGGCTAGCACTGAGTATGAAAAAGGAATCAATGAATTTTCAAAATCGGGATTGACTGAAGGACCATCAATTTTGGTAAAACCACCAAGAGTAAAGGAAGCACCTGCGTCATTTGAATGTAAGGTGATTGATATAATTCCTGTAGGTGAAGAGGGAGGATCGGCGAATTTGGTGATTTGTGAGGTATTGCTCATGCATCTCAATGAAGATATTTTGGATGAAAATGACCAAATAGACCCCAATAAATTGGATGCAGTTGCTAGAATGGGGGGTAATTGGTATTGTCGGGCAAGTGGTACATCTTTATTTGAAATTCCTAAACCATTAAGAAATAAAGGCATTGGGGTTGATAATATTCCAGAATCAATCAAAAATAGCGTAGTGTTATCAGGAAACAATTTGGGGAGATTAGGTAATATAGAATCATTGCCTACTCAAGAAGAAGTGCAAAATTTTTCAATGAAAACTGAAATTATGGAAATGAAGCTCAGATTTAAAAATGATAGGGAAAGTCTGGTTTTTCACCTTCATGAATACGCAAAAGAAATTTTAGATGCTGGAGATATTGAAACAGCTTGGAAAATTTTACTTCAGGAATAAAAAAAGGAGCGTCAGCTCCTTTTCTTATTTAATGAATGATCAAATCATAGGGCATTCTTACCATTAGCCCTTCAGATTTTTTGATGTTTTCCATCTGTTGATAAATAGGAAAAAAAGATCCTAATTTTTGCTTTTGATAAAATACTTGAACATCATTGGAAAATTGGCCAAGTAATCTTTCAAACCAAGGTTTCTCCTGAGGATAGTAAATGACTCGGAAATCATCTGAAACTTCTGCTTTATCCGCGGCAATTTGTATGGCATCTTCCAAGCTTCCCAAAACATCTACAAGTCCATTCTGCAAAGCCTGATTTCCTGTCCAAACCCTACCTGAAGCTATTTTCATGATTTCTTCTTTGCTTTTATTTCTTCCGTCTGCTACTCTAGATAAGAAAATATCATAACCTTCTTCTACTTGACCTTGAAAGATCACTTTTTCCATTTCAGAAACTTTCCTGGTAGGGCTTAGAAAATCAGAAAATTCCCCTGTTTTGACTACATCTGTGGTTATCCCTAATTTATTATTAAGGAA
Source organism: Aquiflexum sp. (assembly GCF_041751335.1). Classification (GTDB taxonomy): domain Bacteria; phylum Bacteroidota; class Bacteroidia; order Cytophagales; family Cyclobacteriaceae; genus Aquiflexum. Next base: position 220 of record NZ_JBGSXS010000297.1, on the reverse strand, counting down.
GCCTTGTGCATTGAACCAAAGTGCAAATATACCAATGGACCCAGTTATCGTATTGGGTTGAGCCACTATGGTATCAGCCCCTGCTGCAATGTAGTATCCTCCAGAAGCAGCTACTTCTCCCATTGAGGCTATCAAAGGCTTTTCTTTTTTTGCTTCTTCCAATTCCCTCCAAATCACCTCAGAAGCTAAGGCGGAGCCACCAGGAGAATTAATCCTAAGG
>NZ_JBGSXS010000296.1:0-3081 GCF_041751335.1 Aquiflexum sp. | reverse complement strand
AAATGGAAAAGATGTAAGTGACATGTCAGAGAATGAACTGGCTGAAATCAGGAACAAAGAGATCGGCTTCGTTTTCCAGACATTCAATTTATTGCCAAGAGCAACATGCCTTGACAATGTGGCTTTACCATTAATTTATGCCGGTTTCAATAAATCCGATCGTGAAGAAAAAGCTTTTCAGACCTTGGAAAGCGTCGGATTGGGAGATCGGGTACACCACAGACCCAATGAACTTTCAGGTGGACAAAGACAAAGAGTGGCCATTGCCAGGGCTTTGGTCAACAACCCAAGTATCATCTTGGCTGATGAACCTACCGGAAATCTTGATTCTAAGACTTCTTATAGTATTATGGAACTATTCCATGAATTGCATCAAAAAGGCAACACCATTATCATGGTCACGCATGAGGACGATATCGCACATTATGCCCACAGGATAGTAAGGTTAAGGGATGGTCTGGTTGAAACAGACACGCTCAATCCGAATCCTACACGTGGAGAATCCATGTTGCTGGCAAAGTAAAAACCATTATATTTTTGCAAATAGATTGCTATTTTTGCTGTTGGATATCTGCAATTATATTTTAAAAGTCGGGGGAAAATTCATGAAAATTTATACAAAGACCGGAGATTCCGGTACAACTTCTCTGTTGGGAGGAAGGCGTGTTCTTAAATCAAACTTGCGGATTGATGCCTATGGCACAGTAGATGAACTGAATAGTTTTATCGGATTACTCAAAGACCAAGAGATCAATCAAAAGAGGGGCGATTTATTAAAAGAAGTACAGGACCGACTTTTTACAATCGGAGCTACCCTTGCCACCGAACCTGGGAATGAAAGCGTGAAAAGGCCTGATCTTCACGAAGAAGACCTTGAGCTTTTGGAAAAAGAAATTGATCTTATGGAAAAAGAACTTCCGGTCCTGCGAAACTTTATTCTGCCGGGAGGCCATCAAGTTGTTTCTTTTTGCCATTTGGCCCGTACCGTATGCAGAAGAACCGAAAGATGTGTAATTGCCCTGATGGAAACCGAACCGGTAGATGATATAATTGTTAAATATTTAAACAGGCTTTCTGATTATCTTTTTGTTTTGGGAAGACTGATTGCAAAAGAATTGGAAGTAGAGGAAGTAACTTGGAAGCCTAGATCATAATAGCATGAGAGCAACACTGCAAATTGACATCACCAAAATCGATGAGTCAAAAATAGGGAAAACAGATTTTGATAATTTGGTATTCGGAAAAACCATCAGCGACCACATGTTTGTGGCGGATTTTATCAATGGGGAATGGACAGATTTTAAGATTGAACCTTATGCTCCTTTAGCCCTTAATCCTGCAAACGCAACGCTTCATTACGGTCAGTCTGTTTTTGAGGGTATGAAAGCCTACAAAAATGAGGAAGGTGAAATTCTTCTATTCCGGGCTGATGCAAACCAAAAAAGGCTGAATGAATCCGCAAAAAGGATGTGTATCCCTGAAGTTCCGGAAGAATTATTCATGGAAGGCTTGATGCAGCTATTGGATCTTGACCGAAACTGGATTCCAAACAAGCCTGGCTATTCTCTATATATCCGTCCGTTTATTTTTGCAACAGACGATTACCTTGGCATAAGACCCTCTGAGCGATATAAATTTATAATTTTCACTTGTCCGGTAGGCCAATATTATGCAAAGCCTGTTTCCGTTAAAGTGGAACAAAAATATACCCGTGCCGCAGAAGGTGGGACAGGAGCGGCAAAAGCTGCCGGGAATTATGCCGGATCGCTTTACCCTGCTCTCCTGGCACAAAAGGAAGGATATGATCAGCTGATCTGGACTGATAGTAAGAACCATCAAAATATCGAGGAAAGCGGCACAATGAACCTGATGTTCATGATCAACAACACCTTGATCACTGCCCCGACCCACACCGGTACTATTTTAAAAGGTATCACAAGGGACTCCGTACTTACGCTGGCAAAAGAAATGGGGTATGGGGTTGAGGAAAGATTTTTGACTGTTGAGGAATTGCAAGAAGCATTAGAGACTGGAAGTATTCTGGAAGCATTTGGTACCGGGACAGCTGCTACGATAGCCCATATCTCCAAAATCCATGTCAATGAAATTGATTATGAAATGCCTCAAAAACCTATAGATTCATTCTCTTTACGGGTTTTGAAGACTTTGGATGACATAAAATATGGCAAAGTAAAAGACAATCATAATTGGATTATCAAGTTATAATACAATATCCATTTTAGAGTAATCAAAATTAAAATCCAGTATTTGAAATTTGAAAGGACGCAAAAGACCAACTCTGATGGTTGGTCTTTTGCCATTAAAATAACCTTTAATTTGAACAATCTACAATTTGATTGTTGATATTGATTATTTGGTTTTGACAATCCACCATTTAATTTGTCAAACTCAAAATTTCAATCCTGTCTCCTCGGACTTCCAACTTCTAGCCAATTAACAGGAATACGATGCGACTTGAAAAAGAGTGGATAATTAACAAAACCCAATTTAATAATGATGCGAAAGTCCTTTTTGAATTCAAAACACTTCGTTATTAGCTTTTTATTTTTGATTTTGGTAACCACAGATGGGTTTGGTCAAAAGTTTATTTTACTTCAAAAAGGATCCAATCAAAAAAGCCGATTAAAATTTGAAATAGGGGAAGAATTTACGTACAAATCAACTACTTATGATTTTTTTGTTACTGACATTATTATTGATATAAGAAATGATATTATTATACTTTCCGAAAATATTTTACAGCCCAAAGATATTACTGCCGTATATGTAAAGCACAAAGACCCCAGAAATGCTACTTTGAAAAATCTTTCCTTTTTGGGCATGGGTGCAGGTTTGATATTTTTCACAGGTGGAATCATCAATAGCCTTTATCATTATGGGGACCTTTCGCAGACACCCAACAGTCTTGGATTATCGGCAGGCTTATTCGGTGCGGGCTATCTTTTTTCAAAGCTCCAATACAAGGAATTTAAACATCAGGGAAAGAATAAAATACAATTGGTAATTCTTTACGGAGATTGAAAAGAAAATAGGTTTAAAGTATATTTTTCACCACTTTTG
>NZ_JBGSXS010000295.1:0-26875 GCF_041751335.1 Aquiflexum sp. | reverse complement strand
TGGGACGCCACATTTGGTCGCTGTGAGAAACAACGGTAAACCTGTTTTTCTGAAAATCAATAATTGATACCTGCTAAAAATCAGCTTATATGGAGGGACAAAAACTTTGGAATCACGTATTAATAATTAGCTTTGATGTTCCAAACCCACTCAAATCATTCCCTCTTTGACTTAGACAAAAGGAATTGTTAAATTTGAAGTCCAATTACATTAGAATTTCCTCATAATGAAAAATCTCTTCCCAAAATTTCTTTTCACTTTATTAGTCATTGCTGGTATTGTAGCCTGTCAGGACAATAGTGATTATCAGGAAATCATCACAGATGGTTCCTACCAAACTGCTGCCCAGATCAGATTGACCAATGTCATCATTCACGATATTTTTTCCCCTCCAGTAGCCAGTAGGATTTATGCCTATCCATCTATAGCTGCCTATGAAGTAGCAGTTTTGGCTGATCCTCAATACAAGAGTCTGATGGGGCAATTGAATGGTTTTGTGCCTACTGAATTTGTTACTGAAGGTGAAATATATTATCCTCTGGCTTCCTTGATTGCATATTATAAAGTAGCTACTGCTTTGATTTTCTCGGAAGAAATGATGAATACCCATAAAGAAGCCGCGCTAAAGGAAATCAGATCAAAAGGGATTCCCAAAAAAGTCTTCAACCGGTCAGTTCAATTGGGTGAAGAAGTAGCCGACCATGTGATTGCCTACTCCAAAAATGACAATTACCACCAAAGCCGTTCATTTGAAAAATACACAGTAAGCAATGCTCCAAATACATGGCAGCCAACACCTCCGGCATACATGGAAGGAATAGAGCCCCATTGGAATAAAATCAGGTCATTTGTACTTGACTCAGCAGGGCAATACAAATCCGTTCCACCCACTGAATTTTCCAATGATAAAAGCAGTCAGTTTTTTAAAGAAGCCGAGGAAGTTTTTTTGACTACCAAAAATCTCACAACTGAGCAAAAAGACATCGCCATGTTCTGGGATTGCAATCCCTACAAAGTGAATGTCAAGGGCCATGTAATGTTTGCCGAAAAGAAAATAACTCCGGGAGGACACTGGATGGGAATAGCTGCAATTTCCTCCAAAACAGCTGGACAGGATTGGAAGAGTACTGCTGAAACTTTAGCAATGACAGGGGTTGCATTATTTGACGGTTTTATCGCATGTTGGGACGAAAAATACAGAAGTGTCTTGATCAGACCTGAAACCTACATCAACAAATACATTGATGAGGATTGGTTACCTCTTTTGCAAACTCCACCATTTCCAGAGTACACAAGCGGACATTCGGTGATTTCCAATGCAGCCGCAGAGACTTTGACCAGTCTTTTTGGTGAGCCATTTCATTTTATCGATTCAACAGAAGTAGCTTATGGACTTCCTGTAAGGAAATTTGATTCATTCAGACAAGCTGCGGATGAGGCAGCAATCAGTAGACTTTATGGAGGCATTCACTATATGCCTGCAGTAGTGAATGGTGCCACCAAAGGTCAAAAAGTGGGACATCATCTACTTGATAGAGTTTCAACGAAAAATGAGAATCTTGCAAAAGTGGAATAAGTGAAATCTGTAGATCCGCCAATCTGGAAGTGGCCCTCGTTTTTCTAGGAAATGGCTGGAATCCCGATGGCCATCGGAACGAAGTCGGAAGTAGAAGCAAACCATGGTCTGTCATAGAACTTGGCTGATTTTGCCCTTTACTTGTGTCTTTGCGGATATATTTAAGGCGAAAAAATTAAATTGAATGTCCAAATATTTTAGCAGCTTTTTTTATGAAAACCTTCAAAGCATCCAATTTTTTTTAAAACTAATGCTGTCTACTTTTTAGAATTGTCAAATTCTAAACTGCAAACATCTAAATCCACTTTTATCCTTTAATTTTGCAAACAGAAAAAAAATTAATTCATGGACATTATCCTCAAGTACTTTCCTGACCTTACTCCTGAACAACAAGATAAATTTTCCAAACTCAAACCCATTTATGAAGAATGGAATGAGAAAATCAATGTAATCAGCAGGAAGGACATGGAGTATTTTTATGAAAAACATGTGCTCCACTCTTTGGGAATTGCCAAAGTTATAGAATTCAAGCCCGGTACAAAAATATTGGATATTGGGACAGGTGGAGGGTTTCCCGGGATACCCTTAGCAATTTTATTTCCTGAAACGCATTTTCATTTGGTTGATTCAATCGGTAAAAAAATAACTGTGGTCAAGGATGTTGCCCGACAACTTAAACTCACCAATGTAGAAGCCCAACAAACGAGGGCAGAGGACTTGGTAAGAAGGTATGATTTTATTATCAGTAGGGCAGTTACCAGGTTTGCAAATTTCCTTCCCTGGGTCAAGGGAAAATTCAAAAGAGAAGATTTCAATGAATTCCAGAACGGCATTTTACTGCTCAAAGGTGGGGATGTGGACGAGGAAATGGAAGAAAGAGACCTGAGTTATGTAAGCTATCATTTAGAAGATTACTTCAAAGAAGAATTTTTTGAGACTAAAAAAGTGGTCTATGTTCCTTGGGAAGGGAAAAGGTGATGGGAAGGTTGAAGGTTGAGGGAGGAAGGATGAAGAGAGAAAGAACCTAGAATCAAAGCCTGCCTCGAGAATCGGGGAGCCAAGAAACAAGAACCAAGAAGCGGGAACAATATCCTGAAAAAACAAGTAAGATGTAATCAGAAAGAAAGATTGTCTTTGTCATTTCGAGTCCCTACCATTTTGAAAATGTTCAGAAAAGGAATGACATCAAGTTACTCGCTAGGCAGCCGTCATCCTGAGGCACGAAGGATCTCCAGAGGTTCTATTTATGTTTGTTCTATCATTTACTGCTCCTCATGAGATGCTTCCTACGCATGTCGGGCTGCTCCGATTTATGTCATTGGTACGAAGGAAAAATCTATTTTCCCGATTTGGCCAAATAGACATGACTCCTCGATAAACAGATGGATTGAAATGACAAGAAAACATTTTTTGATACCCTTTAATACTGTTTAAGGCTCAATTTCATCCACCTTCAACTTCATAAACTTGATCTTTTCCCTGTTCCATGTATAGCAAAATATCAAATGGCCATCTTCATAAATGATGGAGGGATAAGAAAACTCATTTTTGCCCTCCCCGGATTCGATCACCTCTTTGATAGGCCAAGTATTACCGTTGTCAAATGAGATGGCCAACTGCATGGGATAACGTTTGCCCCAATTTCCTGCTACAGGATTATATACTAAAGCCAATACCTCATCTTGGATTTTGACGAGGTCTATGCCGCTGTTATTATTGGGAAGATTGGTCAATTCTACTGGTGACCAAGTAAACCCATTGTCTTTTGAATCACTTCGCCCTATTCTTCCAGCTGAGCTTCTCAGCAGCATGTGAATATGTCCAGGTTGGGATTCCCATAGTGCAGGTTGAATGACTCCTTCTCCTGTGATGATGCTACGGTCAAAAATTAGCGTTTCTGTGTTCAGCCAAGTATTTCCCCCATCTTCTGAGCGGTCTACAAAAGCATTCCATACCCTGTTTTTCTCTAAGGAAGCAGGCGCTAACCAAGTGCCGTCCGAAAGTACCAACATATGGTTTCTCACCGGTCCTCTGCCACCCTTGTCTCCTTCGACCAACTCCTTGGCCTGAGACCATGAATGACCTTTATCCTCAGAATACATTACCCAAGTTTCCCAATCATCGATTTCCTTGCCCACTTTGAAATAAAGATAGAGTTTCCCATCAGGCGCATGGAACAGTACAGGATTCCAATGGGCATCTTCCCTCACTTTGACCAACATTCTTGGTGAGGACCAATTCCCTGGACTACCTTTAGAAACCCAAATTCCTACATCATCATCCTTCTCTCTTGTGCCTGCAAACCATACGATCATATAATTCCCTTCCCCCAAACTTTCGATAGAGGAAGCATGACATTGGGTAAAGGGCCGGTCATCCCCAAAAATGAATTCATCGGATTGGATTTGGAGGTTGATGTTTTGGGCAAAAGTGCCAAAACAGAGGAAAAGGAGAGTCACAAAAAAGAACAGCTTCATAGTGTGTCGGTATTGTACTTTTGAAGATACAATAATTTGTAATTTTTGTATCTTAAAAGATACGTTTTTGAAGTAGGGAGCAAGAACAAAGACTTTACCCAAATCGCAAATCTGCCCAATTCATACATCGCTGCTGATGATTTGGAATACGGATTGGGAAATAAAATTTCCTTGTTTCTTTTTGGGTTTTTGTATTGAGAGGAAATACTGAGAACCTACTCAATCCTTTTCAAATATTCTTGCAAACTCATTCTGAATAATGATTACTTCCCCATCAGTGAGCAATTTGTATTCGTTTTCTCTTGCTCTTTTTGATAAAATGCCATTGTTCTGTTCCAGGAAATTCAGTAAAAGGGAGATCAGTTTGTCCGGCATTTCGTATTCGTCTTCCAGGAATCTTTTGAACTCATCGTATTTTGTCAGATAGTCGACCTCTTCCGGAATGATATGATGGATTGTATCTTCTACACATTCATAAAGGAACTCAGCTTGCTTGGTAGCATCAAAATACCTGTAATAATCAACAGTTTGGTTTAGGACATTGAGATTGTGGTCCTTTGTCTCTTCCCATTGGATAATGTCCATTAAGGGTATTGAGTAGGATTCCAACACTTTTCTGTAGTCGTTGATTTTGTCCAATATGGCAGCAGATACAGGTAAAATAATTCCCTGTTGCGAAAAATTCATTTTACTTAAAATGTGATGAATCAAATACCTGTGGATACGACCGTTGCCATCTTCAAAAGGATGAATAAAGACAAACCCAAAAGAAATGGCAGTAGCCACCAAGACCGGATCCATTTCACTTTTCACTAAATGGGCTTCTGTTTCCAAAAGTCCATTGATCAAGATTTCAATATCTTGCCATTTTGCCGAAATATGATCAGGGATAGGTTCTACAGTAATCCTGTCATGTTCTCCTACAAAACCTCCTTTTTTTCGGAATCCCAATTCCAGGAAGCGCGGGTTTTCAATCACCAACTGCTGAAGCCTAAGTAATTCTTCTTTTGATAAATTGCGCATCCCTGCCTGACCGATTGTCTGTCCCCAACGTGCCGCCCTTTTGCTTTTCGGGCTTTCGCCCTCAATGGTAAATGATGCCTTTGAATCTTTAAGAAGCAAAAATGAAGATGCCCTCTGCAATATATCCTTGCGGACTTTACTTAAGTATATGGATTGCTCTTCGGCAAAATTGGCCTTGCTATAACCCTCCAATTTTTCAGTCCTGAAAATCAAAGGGCAAAAATCAACCGTACCCGGAAGGTTATTGATGATCCTGTGGCGGGAGGATTTTGGTCCATCCTTTATTCCGAATTGAAGACGATCTTCTATAATAGGGATGAAATTTCCAGTGCTTAAGTTTTCTACAGCCAAAGATTTTTGCATCAACCATTCAAATAAAAACCAAATTCTTCGGCTGTATTGGCCCAAGGGTTCAAATTGGATGATTTCAATCACCTCACTTTCACTTAGGTTATCAAACAGTTTTCTGAAAAACAGCAGATTGATTCCCTCATATTTCAATGCGAATACAAGGTGCTTGTTCAATGTGTCATCTGGTTTATGTCTGGAGGTATATACCGCCCAGTTTTCTGTTTGGTATTGCCTTTTTTTTGTGCTGAAAAGTGTTAGTTTCTGAGGCATAGGCATTTCCAACTGCAAAGCCTCTATAATAGCCCCATAACCTACCAACCAGCTTTCCTCAGGTACCGCTCTTCCGTGAAAAACATTTATAAAAAGTGAAAAACGTTTATTTATTTTAAAAAAGGTGAATTTTATTTTGCATAGCTAGGAATGATCTAATCAAAGATTTGAAAATAAGGGACTCTTATTTTAAGGTGCACGCAAAGAAAATTAAGGAGCGCAATACAATAAAAAGAAGCCCATATTAAAAACCTATAAGAAAACATGCGGATAAGAACTTTAAACTAACGTCTTTTGCAAAATATCAGCAGAATTTTCCCGATTCCTTTTTCCTGATGGTTTTTGTCAATCGCTAACTTTCCAAGAAGGGTTGTAGGTATTGAATATAGGATTTTTTGATTTATTCGGATTTCTAAATTCTTCTTTTGATAGCTCATTGTTTTTTCAATCTCAAAAATTAATTCCCGACAATTTCCGCCACGGGTTTAGCCACTCCGGGTTATATGTATTAATTTGGAAGACGTAAAATTGACAATTGAGCATGTACATTATTTTTGATACCGAAACCACCGGATTACCAAGGAATTATAATGCCCCGATGACCGACTTGGACAATTGGCCACGATTGGTTCAGATTGCCTGGCAGCTTCATGATGCCAAAGGCAAGTTGCTTTCCAACAATAATTTCATCGTCAGGCCCGAGGGTTTTACCATTCCGTATAATGCGGAAAAAGTACATGGAATATCCACCGCAAGGGCAAAAAAAGAAGGGCATGAATTGGAAAAAGTGCTGGCCATATTCCATGAAGATGTAGAAAAAGCCAATTACCTCGTCGGACACAATATCGGTTTTGATATCAATGTGGTGGGGTCTGAATTTTTGCGCAAGGGAGTTCCCATGAGGCTTCACGAGATGAAGGAATTGGATACCAAGGATATTTCCACCGAATTTTGTGCATTGCCGGGAGGAAAAGGGGGAAAATTCAAATGGCCTACCTTGACCGAACTGCACCGTAGACTTTTTGGGAACGGATTTGCAGATGCGCATGATGCGGCTTATGATGTAGATGCTACTGCCAAATGTTTTTTTGGTTTGATTACTCAAAAGGTATTGGCACCTGAAATGGGGATTGAAGCCTCAGAAGTCATTTACGAGGCACCTAAACTGGATATCGCCAATTTTGCCAATGCAAAAGACGAGCAAAAAATTGCTGCTAAAGACGTATTGAAAGCAGCGGGAACAGCGGATATATCCGATATGACAGATATGCCCTTTTCCCATTTACATGCACACACCCAATATTCCGTATTGCAGGCCACCTCAGAAATCCCGGCCATGATTGCCTTGGCCAAGCAGATGAAGATGCCTGCCATAGCCATGACAGACCATGGCAATATGATGGCGGCTTTTAATTTTGTTAAGACCGCATTGGCCAATGATATCAAACCGATCATAGGTTGTGAATTTAATCTGACCAATGACAGGAATAATAAAAGCCAAAAAGACGATGGCTACCAAACTGTTCTTTTGGCCAAAAACAAAGCTGGCTATCATAATCTGGCTAAGTTGTCTTCTTATGCCAATATTCAGGGATATTACTATCTGCCCAGGATTGATAGAGAACTATTGGAACAGTATAAAGGAGATTTGATTGCCACTACAGGAGGGCTTTGGGGAGAAATTCCTTATTTGATTCTGAATGTTGGAGATACCCAAGCGGAAGAAGCTTTTGTTTGGTGGAAAGAATTATTCAGGGAGGATTTTTATGTGGAATTGAACAGGCATGGCATTCCTGAGGAGGAAAAGGTCAATGAGGTTTTACTTCATTTTGCTGAGAAATACGGGGTCAAATATTTTGCGGCAAATAACACCTATTACAATCATAAGGTAGATGCCAAGGCACATGATATTCTGTTGTGTGTAAAAGATGGGGAGTTGGTAGAAAAGCCCAAAAAGTATGTGGGCAAGCGTGGAAGGGAATTCCGCTATGGATTTCCCAATGATGAATTCTATCTCAAGAGTCCTGAAGAAATGAAGAAACTCTTTGCCGATCTTCCTGAGGCGATTGCCTGTACCAATGAAATTGTCAATAAGATTGAAACCTATAAACTGGCAAGGGAAGTATTGCTTCCTAAATTTGATATTCCAGAAGAATTCAAAGACCCCTTAGATGAGGAAGATGGAGGCAAAAGAGGAGAGAATGCCTACCTCAGATACCTCACTTATGAAGGAGCGAAAAAACGATATCCTGAACTTTCGGATGAAATCAGGGAAAGACTTGATTTTGAATTGGCAACCATTGAAAATACCGGATATCCTGGATATTTTTTGATTGTTCAGGATTTTACAGGCGCTGCTCGGGAAATGGGTGTGTCTGTAGGGCCAGGTAGGGGTTCAGCCGCTGGTTCAGCTGTTGCTTATTGTACAAGAATCACCAATGTGGATCCAATTGCTTATGATCTACTATTTGAGAGATTCCTGAATCCGGATAGGGTATCACTTCCCGATATTGATATTGACTTTGACGATGAAGGCCGTCAAAAAGTCATTGACTATGTGATCAATAAATACGGATCCAATCAGGTTGCCCAAATCATCACTTATGGAACCATGGCAGCCAAATCGGCCATCAGGGATACAGCAAGGGTTTTAAACTTGCCCTTGTCCGAGGCGGATAGATTGGCGAAGTTGGTTCCGGACATCAAATTGAAAGCACTTTTTGATCTGACAAAGGATCGGGCAAAGCTCGCCGATAAACTCAAAGGAAACGGGGAGGATTTGGGTAAGGCAGATGAGCTTATCCGCATTTCCAAAGGGCATGATGAACTGTCCAAAACCATCAATCAGGCTACCATACTTGAAGGATCGGTAAGAAATTTGGGGATTCATGCCTGCGGTGTTATCATCACACCGGGAGATATTACAGATTATGTCCCTGTGGCATTGGCTAAGGATTCTGATATGGTCTGTACGCAGTTTGACAACTCGGTGGTGGAAAGTGCAGGACTGTTGAAAATGGATTTTTTGGGTTTGAAGACCCTGACACTGATCAAAGATGCTGTCAAGATTATCAAACAAAGACATGGAATTGAACTGGATCCGGACAGCTTTCCTATGGATGATGTCAAGACATATGAGCTCTTTCAAAGGGGTGAAACAGTTGGTATATTCCAATATGAATCTCCGGGAATGCAAAAGCACATGAGGGATCTTAAACCTACGGTTTTTGGTGATCTGATCGCTATGAATGCATTATATAGGCCCGGTCCTTTGGCCTATATCCCTTCATTTATCAAGAGAAAGCATGGCACAGAACCAATTGCTTATGACCTTGAAGATATGAAAGAATATCTTGAAGAGACTTATGGCATCACTGTTTATCAGGAACAAGTGATGTTGCTTTCTCAAAAGCTTGCTGGATTTACCAAAGGTGAAGCCGATGTTTTGCGAAAAGCTATGGGAAAAAAGCAAAAGGATGTTTTGGATAAAATGAAACCTAAGTTTGTGGAACAAGCAGCTTCAAAAGGACATGATTCCAAAAAACTGGAAAAAATCTGGACTGATTGGGAAGCTTTTGCATCTTATGCATTCAACAAATCCCATTCTACTTGCTATGCATGGATTGCTTATCAGACAGCTTACCTCAAGGCACACTATCCTGCTGAATATATGGCTTCGGTGTTAAGCAACAACATGAATGATATCACACAGGTGACTTTTTTCATGGAAGAATGTAAGCGTGGAGGAATAGCAGTGTTGGGACCAGATATTAATGAATCAAACAGTGGTTTTGCTGTCAACAAAGAAGGTCAGATCAGGTTTGGTCTTGCAGCAATTAAAGGTGCTGGTGGGGCTGCTGTGGAAGCTATTATTGCAGAAAGAGAAAAATCAGGTACTTACAAGAATATTTATGAATTTTGTAAAAGGGTCAATTCAAGGGCAGTTAACAAGAAAACATTAGAGGCATTGGCGATGGCAGGAGGCTTTGATTGCTTTCCTGAACACCATAGAAGGCAATACTTAGAAGCGGCTGATGGAGATGCTAATTTATTGGAAAAGGCTGTTAAATATGCTCAGAAGGTGCAGCAGGAAGCTGATAGTTCTCAGGTGAGTTTATTCGGTGGTGGAGCAGGCATGGAAGTGCCGCTTCCAACTGTACCACCTCTTGAACCTTTTAGTCAGTTACAACAGCTCAATATTGAAAAAGAAGTGGTAGGTCTTTATATTTCCGGGCATCCTTTGGATCAGTTTAGGGTGGAAATAGAGTCTTTTACAAATACTCCCATGACCGAATTTCCTGATATGGATTCCTTGAGGAAAAAAGGTGAAATCAAAGCAGCAGGTATGGTGACTTCATTTGCTCATAGGACTACAAAAACCGGGAAACCTTTCGGTACATTGACCATGGAGGATTACTTTGGTGGGCATACCTTCTTCCTGTTTGGAGATGATTATATTCGATTCAAAGAGTATTTCATGACTGGTTGGTTTCTTTATATTTCAGGTTCTGTCCATCCCAACAAATGGAAGGAAAATGAATATGAGTTTAAAATCAACTCTATTATATTACTCAATGAGGTCAGGGGTAAAATGATCAAAGGATTGCGGGTCAACATTGACCTAGACGACCTGACCTTGGATCTGATGGAAAAACTGGAAACAATCACTCAAAAGTATAAAGGAGAGGCTAAACTGTATATCAATGTTATAGATAGCAAAGAAAATATTACTTTGGATTTGATGTCCAAAAAATTCACTGTGGATCCCTCTAATGAAATGATCAATGATTTGGGGCAGATTCCTGAGGTGGTATATCAGATTATATAGGATTGAAAAATTGGGAGATTTTAAAATTGAAAAATTAGATTGGAAATAGATTTTATCAATCATATTTAATCCAATTCTGGAACTTATTACCAGTGAATGCAATTACTTACTTATTATAAATAGAAATTCAAGAAACAAATTAAAAATATATTATAATGGCAAAAGCAATAGAAATTACTGACGCAAATTTTGAAGAAATCATGAATTCGGAACACCCAATCTTAGTTGATTTTTGGGCAGAGTGGTGCGGACCCTGTAAAATGATAGGTCCGATCGTAGAGGAATTGGCAGGGGATTATGAAGGAAAAGCAGTGATTGGAAAAGTAGATGTTGATTCTAATCCCGGTGTAGCATCACAATTCGGAATCAGAAGTATTCCAACCTTATTATTCTTCAAAGGTGGTGAGATAGTGGATAAGCAAGTTGGGGCAGTTCCAAAAGCAGTATTGGCAAAAAAACTTGACGCTCAATTATAAAATTTGAATATTTCAAACAATAGCCACAAAGGTTCATTCTTTGTGGCTATTTTTATTTTTAACCAAATTCAATGTAATGAAAGAGGTTCAAATCGAATTAGATGAATTTCTAAAATTACGGAAAAGTATTCCCATTTTGGATGCAAGAAGTGAGGGGGAATATGGGCAAAGCCATATACCTGAAGCGATCAATTTGCCCATTTTGAATAATGAAGAAAGAAAAATAATCGGGACTGTATATAAGCAGCAAGGAAATCAGCAAGCTGTGTTAAAAGGATTTGAGCTTGTTGGTCCAAGATTCCATTCAATAATCAAAGATGCATTAGTATTTACTCCGGAGAAAAAAGTACTCATATACTGTTGGCGAGGTGGCATGAGAAGTGAAATTTTGTCGTGGTTATTGGGAATGGCCGGGTTTGAAGTTTTTAGATTGAAGGGAGGGTATAAGGTTTACCGCACGCTTACCTACATTACGATAAGGAAGAAGAGGAATTTCCTGACTTTAGGAGGTAAAACCGGTGCTGGTAAAACCTTACTTTTGAAAAAGCTAAAGGAATCAGGTGAGCACATCATAGATCTTGAATCACTAGCAGGTCATAAAGGTTCGTCTTTTGGTGGGATTGGAATGAATCCACAGCCAAGTGTTGAGCAATTTGAAAATATGCTTGCAGAAGAGTTTTTTAAAATCCCAGAGAATGCAATCATATGGATTGAAAACGAAAGCAGAAGGATTGGGAAAGTGATTTTAGCGAATGAATTGTACGCCTCAATAGTAAAGGCTCCCTTAGTTGAAATCCAAAAAACCATTCAACAAAGAATTTTCCAAATAAAGTTTGAATATGCTTCATTGCCAAAAATAGAACTTATCTCAGCTGTCAGTCGCCTACAAAAGAAACTTGGAGGGCTTAGAACTTCAGAATCAATTGAGGCAATTCAAAACAATCAACCGGAATTATGGATTAGTATTTTGCTTCAATATTATGACAAATCTTACGAATTTGACCTCAAAAACCACCAAAGGGATGAAATAGTAGAACTGGATTTGAGTGATGAAAACCAAGAAAGCTCATTAAAAAAACTTTTAGCCATAAAAAATAAAATTCAATGGAAAACCAAGAAATCAGATTAACTCAATTCAGTGAAGGTTCAGGTTGTGGTTGCAAAATTCCTCCAGCAGTTCTGGATAGTATCCTTGCTAATAGAAAATCTGTTGATTTGCTGGATACCAAACTGTTGGTTGGAAACGCCTCAAAAGACGATGCGGCAGTTTACCAGATCAGCGAAGATTTGGCCATGATCAATACAGTTGATTTTTTTACACCAATTGTGGATGATGCTTTTGATTTTGGAAGAATTGCTGCGGCAAATGCTTTATCAGATGTCTTTGCGATGGGAGGGAAGCCAGTTTTTGCAAATGCCATTTTGAGTTGGCCGGTAGAAAAAATAGATCCGTTGCTTGCAGGAGTAGTTTTGGAAGGTGGACGGGAGATCTGTCATGTAGCTGGAATCCCTTTGGCGGGAGGTCACAGTATCGCTGCAAAGGATCCTATTTTTGGGCTATCGGTCAATGGGATTGTTCATCCGAGTAACATCAAAACCAATATGGGTGCACGTGAGGGAGATTTGATTTATATCACTAAGCCACTCGGTATAGGTGTTTTGGCCACTGCACTGAAACGGGATAAAATCAAGTTCGAAGATTATGCAAGCATGATTAATTATGCTTCCCAAATCAATACCATTGGAAATTTTTTTGGATGTTTAGATTTTGTGCATGCCATGACTGATGTGACTGGTTTTGGTGTTTTGGGGCATTTGGTGGAAATGGCTGAAGGTGCAGGCCTTACCGTAAAAATTCAAGGAAATGATATTCCTCTGATAGAAGGTGTTCAGGAATACATTTCGCAATTTATTTTTCCTGATAATACCTACAGGAACTGGAATGCCTACAGTAGCAAATCGGAAGGAATTATCGGTATAGAATTGGTCAAATTCTGCGATCCACAGACCAATGGTGGCTTATTGGTTGCTGTTGATCCTGAATTTCAAAAAGAGTTCGAATCTTTATTGGAAAAGCAAGAACAAAAAGCATGGCTGATAGGGGAGTTTCAAGCCCGATCAGCCATAAGTGTTAAAGTCGTTTAATCAAGCACTTTAACTTTGATATTTCTATAAAAGATCACACTCTCAGGGTCATGGGCCTGCAGGGCAAAAGTACCTTGATCGATTTTCTTTTCACCTGCATTTGCTGGTCTGTTTTTGTCTTCTGACTCAATGTATTCCATCACGGTTTTACCGTTGATTTTTACCGTGACATGGTCTCCTTTGACGATGATGTGTTCGGTATACCATTCCCCATCCTTAACATAGACTTCTTTCACGTCATTGAAGGAATATAGACTTCCCGTTTTTCTCCAATCACTATGAGATTGATTTACCTGAACTTCATAACCTTTATCAGGCCAACCGGTTTCTTGGTATTTGGTATGGAAAAATATTCCTGAATTGGCTTTGGGCATTGTTTTTACTTCCGCACTGAATTCAAAATTTTTGAAATCTGCATTGTTGACTTCTCCAACATAAAAAGCGTGAGCACGTGGACCGTCTATTTTGATCTCACCATTGACTACGGAAAAGGAAGATGGATTTTCCGAAACTTTCCACCCGTCAAGGTTTTTCCCGTTGAACAAAGAAGTCCAACCATCCTCTTGGGCAAATAGCACCGTAGAAAACAGGATTAAAGAAATGAGGCTTAAGAATCGTTTCATATTTTTTTGTTTTTAGGTTTAAAGTTATTGAAATTTTAATCTGGTATTGAACACTATTAATCTATTGGATTTTGATTTTCAATTTTAGGTAAAATGGATACACCTCCAGAAACAATGAATTTCATGATGTCTGTACTCGAAACATTTTTCAAGATACGTACATTTTCTTGTGGTACCAGATATAAATTACCCGAAAAATTGTAACTGTGGGGAAAATAAATGGCAACAAGATTATCTTCTTCCAAAACAGAAAGGTCTTCTTGGGTGATAAATCCCAATCTGGACATACCTTCAGAAAGCTTCACAATTACAGGTATGTTGAATTTTTTCTTATCTCCGACAAATGCAGACATCAGATCTTTGATACTGGTATAGAGGATGTTGATTAATGGAATTTTGAAGACCCACCGCTCAAAAATTTCAAATAATGGTCGGGTAACAAAAATGCTGGCTAGAAAACCCACAAAAGTGATAAAGGCAAGCATGATTACAATCCCAAGTCCTGGTACTGGTATGGGAAGAATACCATCCAAAAACTGTAAGATAAGTAATATCACATATATGGTCAGGGCGATCGGAACGACGAAAAGTAGTCCACGGAAGAAGTAAGTCAGGAATCTTTTATAAGTAAATGCCATATTTGATTTTTAAGATATGTAAAAGTAGGCAATCGTTTGGGAAAATCCCTGATTGGGCTTGTTACATTCCATGCAGGTCTGTTTTAGGAATAGGGATTTCTCAATCATTAAAATATCATTTATAGGTAACCCTAAAGCAAAAAAAGCCCTGAAAGAAATTCCAGGGCCTTGAATGATATTTATTTTAGGAACTACAAGTCAATTCCCATGAAGGACATAAACGCAATTCCCATTAGTCCTGTAAGTAGCATCGTGATTCCCAAACCTTTTAGACCATTGGGTACATTAGAGTATTTCAATTTTTCCCGGATTGCGGCCAAGGCAATAATAGCCAAGAAAAATCCAACTCCTGATCCAAAACCATAAACAGTTGCTTCAGCTAAAGTGTAATCTCTCGTAGCCATAAAGAGTGAACCGCCCAAAATAGCACAGTTTACCGCAATCAGAGGGAGGAATATACCCAACGCCCCATAAAGGGCAGGAGCAAATTTTTCAACGACCATTTCCACCAACTGCACCATAGCTGCAATAATGGCAATGAACATGATAAATCTTAAAAAGGAAAGATCGATTGTGGCAAATGATTCTCCCAACCAAGATAATCCTCCTTCTTTCAAGATAAATTCATTTAAAAGCCAATTGGTTGGAACAGTAACAGTCAATACGAAAATGACCGCGGCACCCAAACCAAGCGCTGTACTTACTTTTTTGGAGACGGCCAAAAAAGAGCACATCCCCAAAAAGTATGCGAAAACCATGTTTTCAATAAATATTGATCTTATAGCTAAGTTAAATAATTCCATGTCTGTCTTTATTTATTAATGTTCTACATAACCAGTTTTGGTACGCTGTACCCAAATGATCAGTCCTAAGATAATGAATGCTCCAACCGGAGACACCATCAAGCCATTGGTTGCTAAATTGAAATCTTCTCCAAACAAGCCTGATATCGCATCATAGATGGGCACACCAAACAAAGAACCTGATCCAAGCAACTCTCTAAAGAATGCTACCGCCAGAATAATCCATGCGTAACCCAATGCAGAACCGAAACCATCTAAAATTGAATCGTAAGGTTTATTTCCCAAAGCAAATGCCTCAAGACGTCCCATTACGATACAATTGGTGATAATCAATCCAACGAAGACAGATAGCTCTTTATACATATCAAAAGCAAATGCTTTTAAAAACTCATTCACCAAAGTTACCAAAGTGGCCACAACGGCAAGTTGTACAATAATTCTGACTCTGGTAGGGATAGTATTCCTTAATAATGAAATGGTAAGGTTGGACATTACAATTACAAATATTACTGAGATAGCCATGACCAAAGTAGGCTGCAACTGGGTGGTAACGGCTAAGGCTGAACAGATTCCCAATACCTGTATGGTAATCGGATTGTCATCAATTAGCGGGTCGGTTACTAATTTTTTTCTTCTTTTGGACAGAAGTGCCTCTTCCGGCTTTTTTACTTCTGCAACTTGTGCTGTTTCTGTACTCATTATTTTAAAGTTGAAACGTTCTTAATCAATTTAAAGCGGCAATGTCAGTCTGTGGCGATTTCTGTTTTTCCAAGTAAGCCGTGTAATAGCCAAGGTAATTATACAACATGTTGTTGACACCTACTGCTGTAATAGTTGCGCCGGACAATCCATCTACCTTGTGCTTGTCAGAAGAATAATCTTTACCTTCTCCTTTTTGCATGGCCACAGATTGCAGGTTTCCTGATTCGTCAAAAATCTCCTTACCTTGATACCGTTGCTGTACTCCTTGGTTAGTGATTCTGGCTCCTAGTCCAGGGGTTTCTCCTTTATGGGAAAATGTAACACCTTCAATAGTATTCAGGTCAGTTTGCAATGCAAGGTATCCCCAAATTTCATCCCAAAGACCGGATCCATATACTGGAAAAACATAGGATTCGACATCTTCGGGATTACCCTCGGCGTGATACATAAAGATTGGGTATTGCCTGTTTTCCGGAGCCATTTTATAATTTTTGGCAACATTGACTTTCTCTGCAACTAGCGGGTTTCCTTCGGCATCATTTTCTACTTCCTGTCCTTCAATATTCACTACCTTAGAAGCGATCCTGTTTTCGTAGAATGAAAGTATTTCTTCGGGTTTCATGGCACTGAGTTTTTCAGGTTCCAATACCGCACCTAAAATTTGCTTCTTGGTATCTAAATCCTCAGCTTTTTTCTGAAGCGGTCCCAATACCTGAGAAGTCCCTGATAACAATAATCCCAAAACTACTGTCAGGATTATTGAAAATGTGATGATATATGCGTTAGACTGTTGCACGTTGTAACCTCCTGTTCTTATTAGCTTTAACTACATAATAATCGATTAATGGGGCAAAGACGTTCATGAAAAGAACGGCAAGCATAATACCTTCCGGATAGGCTGGGTTAGTTACCCTGATAATTACCGTTAGAACCCCAATTAGCAAACCGTAAATCCATTTGCCTGTTTCTGTTTGTGAAGCCGAAACTGGATCAGTCGCCATAAATACAATGCCAAATGCAAGCCCACCTACTACCCAATGATATTCCGGAGCCATTGCCATATATTCGTTTACAGCAAAAAGGTTCATAACAAAGGCCATAATGTAGGCTCCTGCAAAACCACTTACGATAATCTTCCAGCTGGCTACTCCTGTTCCAATCAATATCAATGCACCGATCAAGGCCATTAATGTTGATGTTTCTCCAATTGAACCTGGTATCCAACCCATAAACAAGTTGGAAAAACTGAACATACCGTCTCCCAATATAGTGTTATGTTCTGCTAAAGCTTTGGTTACCGGTTCACCGTCAACACCCGCATTATAAGCTACTGCCAATGCTGTAGCTCCAGAAAAACCATCAACAGGGGCTTTATCCCCCAAGTAAGTCCAAACCTGATCACCTGAAATTTGTGCAGGATATGCAAAATATAAAAACGCCCTTGCAGTCATGGCCACGTTCAGGATATTCATCCCTGTACCTCCAAAAACTTCTTTGGCTATAACTACAGCAAATATTGTTGCCAAGGCAACCTGCCATAAAGGCAATGTTGCAGGTACAACCAGAGGAATTAACATCCCTGTCACAAGGAATCCCTCATTGATAGGGTGTTTCCTGATTACTGCAAATCCAGCCTCAACTAGACCACCTGCTGCATAGGCTACGATTACAATCGGGAGAACCAATTGCAGCCCTAATAATAGTTTTGGTCCAAAATCCTCCCACAATCCTGCTGTTTGGCCTGTGGCAAGAAAATGCTGATGTCCTGTGTTGTAAATACCAAACAATAAACACGGGATCATTGCTATGACTACCGTGATCATCATCCTTTTCAGGTCAATGGCATCTTTTATTTGAGCTCCCTTTATTCCGTTTGTATGCTTTGGAGAAAACATAAATGTCTCACCAGCCTCAAAAGCATAATAAAGGTTCTCTAATTTCCCTCCTTTTTGAAAGAGGGGTTTCTGCTTATCCAACAGATCTCTTAGAAACTTCATATTGATTAACTGTATTGAATTAAATCTATTCCTTTTCTAACTATTTCCTGTACCGGGTGTTTGGAAACATCTACAAATTCGCACAAAGCAAGATCTTCTTCCACTATTTCATAAATCCCCAACTCCTCCATTTCATCATAATCCTCAGCCATGATGGCTTTCAGAAGATAGACGGGTAGGATATCCATAGGAGTTACGCTTTCAAAAACACCTGTTTGGACAAATGCTCTTTCCTCTCCTCTTACATTTGTATCCAAAACAAATTCTTTTTTTGGACTTAAGAAAGATAAAAGACCTAATGCCCTATGATAGCTTAATTTGTCAGCTGTGGGTTTCATCCAGCCTAAAAACTCATAGTAATCACCTTCAGGCAACATGGTAATTTGATTGGCATAATAACCAAGGTATCCGTCTTTATTAATTTTCTCACCTGTAAGGACATTTCCTGACACAATTCTTGTTTCCGGAGCAAGATCGGTCTTTGAATCAGTTCCAATATTTCCGTTTACAAAAGTATCCACACAGGCACCTATATATGTTTTAGTGTAAGTAGCTTTCTTAGCCCTTGACCCTGTAATGGCTATAACTTTTGATGCATCGTAACGCCCTTCCAAGAATAATTTACCTATTTGTGCGACACCATAAGGGTTTACAGTCCAAACAATGTCATTCTTGTTGATAGGATCAAGATGGTGGATTTGCACACCGACATTACCTGCAGGATGTGGACCGCTGAATTTGTTCAATTCTGCTCCATTCACATTGGCATATACTGTGGACAATTCTGCGTCAGCATTTACATTTAAATGAACTTTGCCCGAAGTTAGTTTCCCAAGAACAAGAATGCCTGTTTGGAAATTTTTTTCTTCTCCTTTTAATATGAATCCATAGTCAGGTGATAGAGGATGGGTGTCAAATCCTGATATAAAGATGGATTTTGGGGTGTCGTCAGGATTGGCTACTACACCAAAAGGTCTTTGGATAATTTGAGGCCAAACGCCTCCTTTTGTCATTTGAGTGATTGCATCTTCTCTCGAAAGAGAGTTGATTGCGGATTCGGAAAATTTATCGAAAGATTCATAACTGATATCTGAATCAGCGAGGATTTTAATCTCCAATAATTTTCTTCTGTCGCCTCTTTTGATCTCGACAATTTCTCCGGAAACAGGGGCTACATATTGAACCTTCTCCATTGCTTTGTCGAACAAAACCGGAGTTCCTGCTTTTACAGCGTCTCCCTCGTTTACAGTTACTTTTGGTCTTAGCATCCCAATAAAGTCGGTTGGCTTGATCGCAAAAGTCTTGGCCGGTTTGAAGTCTGCAAGCTGCTTTTCAGCTTTGCCTACGAGCTTAATATCGAATCCTTTCTTAAGCTTTACTGTTTTTGACATATGATTTTTGGACTGTATGGTCTTTTGAAAAACGCCTCAAATCTAATAAAATAGATCAGTTATAAGAAGATAATTTTGGTAATATTTGTGAGCTTGGTCACTAACTAGTCAAATCATTATTTCAAATTGTTATCAATTATTCTCCAAAATCAAATTCTCTTCCATGGATTTCAGATGCTGCATGACCTGTTCCATAAGCCACATAGGCGTAGAGGTAGCTCCGCAGATTCCTACTTTATCATCGGAGTTGAGCCAATTAGGATCAATTTCAGTTTCATTCTCCACGAAATAACTCCTTTCATTAACTCCTTTGCAAACCTGAAATAATGCTTTTCCATTTGAACTTTTTTTCCCTGAGACAAAAATAATCACATCATTTTCATAAGCATATTTGGATAATTGAGGCTCTCTGTTGGATACCTGACGACAGATCGAGTCATTGGCATTGAAATCCAGTTCATTCAGCGTTCCTTTTTCAGCCTTGATTTTTTCTTCTATTTTGGATTTCAGCTCATAAAAACCTTTGGTGCTTTTAGTAGTCTGACTAAATAGGGTCACTGGCTTTGAGAAATCAATTTTTTCCAAATCCTTATCTTCCATGACCACAATTGCTTTTTCCAATGTCTGTCCTGTTAGGCCAATAACTTCGGCATGCCCTTTTTTACCATAAATGACAATTTGCCCTTTTTCTTTTTCCATCTTATCAAATGCCGTCTTCACCCTATGCTGCAACTTCAAGACAACAGGGCAGGAAGCATCTATCAATTCTATGTTGTTTTCAATGGCAGTCCTGTAGGTTTCCGGTGGTTCGCCATGGGCCCTGATCAGTACTTTGCAATCATTGAGTTGTTGTAATTGATCCCTGTTAATCACAACGAGCCCTTTTTCTGAAAGTCTTTTCACCTCCATATCATTATGGACTATATCTCCAAGACAATACAACCTATCAGAGCCTTCCATTTCGTCTTCGGCCATTTTGATCGCAAATTCTACTCCAAAACAATAGCCTGAATTTTTATCAATGGTTACTTCCATATTCATTATCATCTATGCCAATTCTCTTTTTGGCCAATTCTACAATTTGATTTACCTGTTCCTCAAAACCAAGATAGCTTGTATTCAACTCTACCGCATCTTCAGCCTTAATTAGGGGGCTTTCTTTTCTGGTGGAATCAGTTTCGTCTCTTTCAGCAAGATTTTCTACGATTTTATCCAAGGCAACTACATCGCCTTTTTCCAACAATTCCTTTTGACGTCTCTCCGCCCTTATTTTGAGATCTGCAGACATGAAGATCTTCAATTCAGCTTCAGGGAATACTACGGTTGAAATATCCCTGCCATCCATTACTACACCTTTTTTTCTTCCCAAATGCTGCTGTTGAGCAACCAAAGCTGCTCTGACTTCTTTGATTTTGCTGACTTCACTGACATATTGAGATATTTTCATGCTCCTAATTTCATCTTCCACATTTATTCCATTCAGAAAAGTCTCCTGGTTCCCATTATCAGGGTTGACATGAAAGGTAATCTGAAGATTTTCGAGGTTTTTGTCCACCTCTTTTTGATTGGACAGCATTACATGGTTATTTTGAAAATGAAGGGTCGCAGCACGGTACATGGCCCCAGAGTCAATGTAAGTATAATCCAACATTTTTGCCACCGCCTTCGCGGTTGAGCTTTTGCCACATCCTGAATATCCATCTATCGCAATTACAATTCTTTGCATCTAATAAAAGTAATCTTGGCGTAACTAATTTCAGGCGCAAATATAGTAGTTTTAAATCTAAATTCTTTGACAAAAAGATGTATTCCGCTTTCTTGTAAGAGTAATCCATTTTCCTGTTATAATTTGGATTAACAAAAATCAAAACCTTTATTTTATGAATGATTTATATATTTCCGGGCAATTGGTGGATATCCCCAAAAGGACCATCTATTGTGCTGAAGCAAAGATTGAAAATGGATTAATCGTATCCATTCAAAAGACCAGGCAGGACAATTCTCTCCCCTTTATTTTACCTGGCTTTGTCGATGCCCATGTTCACATAGAATCCTCCATGCTGGTGCCGGCAGAATTTGCAAGACTATCTGTTCCACATGGTACTGTAGCCACTGTCTCCGACCCTCACGAAATCGCCAATGTTTGTGGTATGGAAGGAGTGAACTATATGATCGACAATGGCAAGCAGGTTCCCTTTAAATTTTATTTTGGGGCACCGTCCTGTGTGCCTGCGACATCATTCGAAACGGCAGGAGGGGAAATTACAGTTCAGGACATTCATAACCTGCTAGAAAGAAAAGAAATCAGCTATCTGGCAGAGATGATGAACTGGCCAGGAACAATTAATAAAGATCCATTGGTCATGGAAAAGATTGCTCTGGCCAAAAAATATGGAAAACCCGTAGATGGACATGCCCCCGGGCTTAAAGGTGAATTGGCGGCAAAATATGCATCAGCAGGAATTACCACTGATCATGAATGTTTCACTAAGGAAGAAGCATTGGACAAAATCCATTTAGGAATGAAAATAGCCATCCGGGAGGGAAGTGCTGCTAAAAATTTTGAGGCGTTGATTGACCTTGTTGATGATTTCCCGGATATGATTATGTTTTGTTCGGATGATAAGCATCCCGATAATCTTGCCTTAGGCCATATCAATGAATTGGTGAAAAGGGCTGTAGCTAAAAGGAAAGATATTTTTGATGTGCTAAAAGCAGCCTGTATCACTCCCGTTCAGCATTATGAAATGGACGTGGGTCAGTTAAAGGTTGGAGACCCTGCGGATTTTATTTTGGTGGAGGATTTAAAAGATTTCAAGGTAATCCAGACTTTTATTGATGGGCAAAAAGTAGCTGAAAATGGCAAGACTTTGATTGGAAGGGTTGATAATAAAATCATCAATAACTTTAATATTAGTGAAAAGCAAGTTGAAGAATTTGGTCTCCCCGCAGATGGCAAAACGGTGAGGGTAATTGAGGCATTGGATGGGCAGTTGATTACTCCGGAAGTCCGTGGCGAAATTAATGTCAAAGATGGATATGCCCTATCAGATCCCGAATCAGATATATTGAAAATCGCTGTTGTCAACAGGTATGAGAATGCTCCTCCAGCAATAGCTTTTATCAAAAATATTGGTTTAAAAGAAGGTGCCATTGCCTCATCAGTTGGTCATGATTCGCATAATATCATTGCAGTTGGTGTGGATGATGCATCCATTTGTAAGGCGGTAAATTTGTTGATTGAAAAAAAAGGAGGGGTATCCGCAGTAAGCAGGGAAGAAAAAATGGTGTTGGCTCTTCCAGTTGGTGGAATTATGTCCAATGAGGATGGGTACAAAGTAGCCGAAGCATATACCAAAATAGACCAAATGGCAAAAAAAATGGGATCAAGACTCCAATCTCCGTTTATGACTCTGAGTTTTATGGCTTTGTTGGTGATTCCTAATCTTAAACTCAGTGACAAAGGATTGTTTGATGGACAAAAGTTTGAATTTGTGGATGTTTTTTTACCATAATGACCATGGAAACAGAATATATAAAAATATTTTAAACAAAATAATATTTCAATTTTATCAAATATTATTGTTATTTATTTTGTAATTTATTAGGGTCTTTATCTGATTTCGATAGTCTTTTGAAGATAGACAGCCTAAGTTCCTAATCTTGTAAAACTTTGAAAACCTATACCTTACACAAGAAGTTTGTAATTTAGTGGAATAAACCCAAATATTAAATTAGAAGAATAATATGATGAATTTTAAGCTCAATGAGAATCAGGTGATGATTGCTCAAATGATTCGTGATTTTGGAGCAAAAGAGATTACTCCTTTCAGAAAAGAATGGGATGACAATCAACACTTTCCCATGGATCTTTTCAAAAAATTAGGTGAACTAGGTCTCATGGGCGTACTTGTTCCTACTGAGTATGGTGGGTCGGGTTTCGGATACTTGGAATATGTGACTGCCATTGCAGAATTATCCAAATTGGATCCTTCAGTCGGGCTTTCCATGGCTGCGCATAATTCTCTTTGTTCCGGACATATCATGATGTTTGGCAATGAAGAGCAGAAGAAAAAGTATATACCCAAGTTGGCTACTTGCGAACTCTTGGGCGCTTGGGGCTTGACTGAACCCAATACAGGTTCGGATGCAGGCAATATGCGGACTGTCGCTGTAAAGGATGGAGATCATTACGTTATCAATGGTGCAAAAAACTTTATCACTCATGGTGTTTCAGGAGATATTGCTGTATTGATTGCAAGAACAGGTGAAGTAGGGGATTCCCATGGTATGACTGCATTTGTGATTGAAAAAGGTACTCCCGGATTCAAAGGAGGAAGAAAAGAAGACAAACTTGGTATGCGGGCTTCCGAAACTGCCGAGATGATATTTGAAGATTGTAGGGTTCATGAAAGCCAAGTTTTGGGTGAGGTCGGAGATGGATTTATCCAGTCTATGAAAATTTTGGATGGGGGTAGGATTTCGATCGCTGCACTTTCTTTGGGAATAGCAGAAGGGGCCTTGGAAGCATCTATTCAATATTCTAAAGAGCGGCATCAATTCAATAAACCCATCAACAGTTTCCAAGGAATTTCCTTCAAATTGGCAGATATGGCTACCCAAGTGGAAGCTGCAAAGTTATTGACCTTCAAAGCCGCAGACCTCAAAAACCGGGGAGAGAAAGTCACTTTGGCAGGTGCACAAGCGAAATATTTTGCTTCAGAAGTTGCTGTTAGTGTTTCTAACGAAGCGGTACAGATATTTGGGGGCTATGGTTTTACCAAGGATTACCCGGTGGAGAAATTTTACAGGGATTCCAAGTTGTGTACCATTGGTGAAGGCACTTCTGAGATCCAGAAGATTGTGATTTCAAGAGAGGTGTTGAAGTAATTGGACTTTCCCAAAGTTCTGAACTTTGGGAAAGTTATTTTACTAGAAAATTTTCTATTAGGCTAAACTACTCAAAACCATAAATCAGTTTTTTTTTGATCACAAAGAGGTTGTGACTAAAATATATACTCATTTTCTCCTGTAAGGATAAGTTCCCAACCACTCCCAATAGTTTTCTCGATGTATAATTTTTACGGTTTTGGGAGTGTAGGTTTCAATAAATGAATTTGGTATTTTTCCTTTGGCTTTAGGATTCCATTTAAATTCAAAGGCATGAATTTCACCATCGATTTCCTCAACATAGTCCACCTCCTGACCTTTGACAGTTCTCCAAAAATAAGACCTTCCATGAAATCCATGATAATTGAGTAATTTTTGGCGTTCAGCAATCAGGAAGTTTTCCCACAGTTGTCCGATATCATTTCGATTTGATAATGGCGCATAATTTCCAATAATAGAATTGCGCACGCCGTTATCTACAAAAAAGATTTTTCTGCTACTTGTTATTTCGGACCTTAGGTTTCTACTGTATGGGTTTAATCTGAAAATTATATATGCTTTTTCCAATAGGTCCAAATAACTGGAGACTGTAGCTTTATCTGCTTGAATGGTGTTGCTCAACTCATTATAGCTAACTTCTGAACCAACCTGCCATGCTAAAGCCTGTAGTAGTTTGTTGAGCAATTCAGGTTTTCGAATACCTTGAAAATTAAGCAGGTCTTTATATAAATAGCTTGAAGATAAGTTTTGGAGTAATGGGATTTTATCCCCGGAATGGGTAAGTATTTCAGGATAAGCTCCAAAAACCAATAGGTTTTCAAGTTGTGGCAGAGCTTTGGCTAGACCTTTCCAACCTATTATTTCCTCCCATGAAACAGGAAATATTCTGTATTCCCATTTTCTTCCTGTCAGAGGTTCATTGATAGTACTGGCCAATTCCAAAGAAGAAGATCCGGTAACAATCAATTGGATATCTTTAAAATTATCAATGATTAATTTGAGTGTCAATCCAATATTCTGGACTCTTTGTGCCTCATCGATAACGATTACCTTTGAATTACCCAAATATACCTTTAGAAATTCAAGGCTTGAATTGGCCAAAAGTTCCTGGGTTTGGATTTCATCCCCATTCAAAAAGAGAAAATCAGGATCAAGATCACGGGCCAATCTATTGACCAAGGTAGATTTCCCCACTTGCCTTGGACCAAGCAAAATCAGGGCTTTTTTCCAATCTACTTTCGCAGCTAGCTTTTCCTCAAGAATTCTAGTGATATGCATATTTAGGGATTATAATCCCCAAATATACGGTTTTTTAGGGATTATAATCCCCAAGATTACATTATTTCCTTTAGATTGCCTTTGTATATGGTGAAAGACTCATCTTCTTTATCCTTGTTCAGAGGCTTCATCCACCATATTTCATCTTCGATCACGCGGTAACTGTCATAGTGCATTTTAAGATGATGTATTCCCTGACTGATGATTTCTTTATCTTTAAATACTACCGTTCTGGGTTCTGCTTTTGCCAAATATTCTTCCTTTAGGTTTTTTGGAGCATCTTTGGAAAATGCATGCTTCCATTTTTCGACATCAGACTTAGAAGGGCCAGGCTTATAATTGATCAAAAAATAATCTCCGGTTTTTTCCAAACTGAGAATCTTTGAGGAATAAGGGCTGTCCAGGTTTTCAGTATTTAATTTGCCATAGGGTATTTGGTTATAATCCCAGCCTTCATGTTCATGAAAACCTTCCAGATTTAACCTGTAGTGATTTATAAGTTTGGGTTCGAATTCAGACCAGTCAAACTCATAAAGCACAGGTTCATTTTGAAATATAAGGTACAACTTGGACTCCTTCTCTTCATAATAAAAAATGGGCCTGAAGTCTTCAAATGGAAAAGCCTTGCCTGATTGAAAGAACTTACTTTCTGTTGGAAAGTATAAATGTTGACTGCTTTCACCGGTACTCAGGCTGGTCAAAAGCAGGTTTTTTCTTCTTTTAAAAAAGCTTTCCCCAATAGTTTGCACCTCATCCATCAAATCCAAATGATGCAATAAATACTCATGTCCTGATTTTCTGATGACCTGTGTTTTTCTGAAAAGCTTGACATCTGCAGAGATTCCTGATTGATATTGAAAAGGTTTGGCATCCAGTAACAAGGTGCCATCTAAGCTGAATTCTTTTATTCCATTCAGATTATCCGACACAACAATGTCCCCTTTTGAAGTGAACACCAGGTTATCGGCTATCATGCTAAATGCACCGGGAACATCCCCCGATTTTGACCATTCATTCAAAAGGTTTCCGCTTCTTTCAAATATAAATATTTTCGAAGCACCGGCGTCCCTGAAAAATATATGTTCTTCATTGACATTTTGAAATAGGAACAAAGTCGCCAGAATATTATTGACTGTGATGCTGTCCGTAGGAATTATTTGAAAGGGATATTCTTCAACTATATTATCGGTATCTGATTTTTGACCACAAGAAAATGCTAAAAAACAGATTAAGGTTATGATTTTAATGACATTTTCATTCATGAATTAGTTGGGTTACTGGTATTTCAAAATTGATCAATAGTAGCTATACGAAATATCATGGAACGGAGATAAAGCAGATTAAGTAGAATGGCACTGATTAAAATCAGCCTGTAAGGCCTCATCAAATTTCCATTCAAACCATCCC
>NZ_JBGSXS010000294.1:0-3951 GCF_041751335.1 Aquiflexum sp. | reverse complement strand
GATTGGCAAACCAATTATGATTTAGACTACGCAAAAGCGAAACAATGCCGAATTAAGTTGCTCGATTTGGCTTACCAAAACAATATGCTTATCAATGCCTTTCATTTTGACTTTCCTGGACTGGGACGGGTAGATAAGCGCAATAATGATTGGGTCTGGAATTATACAGAATAATAAGTCAGGAGTTTTTAAGACCTTAAATAAGATTATATGGATTTGTTATAGCGATTAGTATTGATAATTCCCAAAGCCTTGAGTTATGAACCAAGTTAATAATTTTTCCTATCGTATTTCTTTACTATGCTTGGTTGCAAAAAATGACTGTACAACCCCTTATTCCAAAACAATCCGATTTAAAACTGTTTTTGATGATATAGGGTACCTTATATCAATTTACTTTCCTATTCTTTCCACCCTAGCAAAAATCATATTTAATAGGTGTGGTCTTTTGGCTTATTTTTCTGCCTTGTTTTGGGTTTCCTGTTATTTTCCCCTCCATGCGCAGTCAGACCTGAAGTTCGAACGGCTTTCCACCGAGGATGGATTGTCCCATAACTATGTGCAAAGCATTTATCAGGATAAGGATGGATTTATGTGGTTTGGTACCGGGGATGGACTAAATAAATACAATGGCTACAACTTTCAAACCTACAGAGCTGATCCCAGAAATCCGCAACACACACTGAATTCTAATTTTATTTATAGTATCCATGAGGATAGAAAGGAAAGAATCTGGGTAGGGAGCCATGGATTGAATCTGCTTGATAAGCAGACGGAATCTTTTACTACTTTTCTTGCTGATTCCACCCAATTTTCCTATCTAAATATTCCCTTATCCATCTATGAAGATGAAGAAGGCTTAATATGGTTTAGCGCCGGTGGAGGATTGAACAAACTTGACCCAGAAACCCATTCATTTACATCTTATCTATCTCCTGAACTGACCCCCAATTTTGGTCTGGTAAAAGATGTAAATGGGATTTTCTGGATGGGTTCCGGTGCAGGGCTTTACAAATTTGATCCTCAAAGTGAAAAACTCAGTAGGGTTCCGTTAGCACATGAGGACCATCCACATCCTACTATAAAAGCACTAAGCATTGATGCCGAGAATATACTTTGGATTGGAACCGGGGGAGTCGGACTATTCCGTCTCGATACCAGAGAAAATTCTGATCAAGCCCTTGCCTACAATCCTAACAATCAAGTGAATTCCTTCATTTCCAATAATGGAATCATGGAAGGTAGCACCGGACTTATCTGGCTTGCCACTACAGAGGGGCTTCAACAAATTGACAAAAAAGCAAATCAGGTATCTACGTATCGGGCTGATCCATCTATTCCCGGAAGTCTCAGCAGCAATCAGGTGTCAGCTGTTTTTCAAGATCGGACAGGCACCCTTTGGGTGGGTACAGATAATGGTATCAATAAACTCATTACCTATCCAAAACCATTTCATTCCTATAAGATCAACAGCAAAGGATATAATACCCGGCTGGAAGAAAATAAAGTAAACAGTATAATATTAGATTCTGAAGGAATGGTTTGGTTGGGAACGGTAAAGGGGCTATATCAATTTAATCCACTGAATAAGCAAATTACAAACCATCACCTAGGCACTACTCATTCAGATGGATTGATTCCATCAGATAAAGTTTCCAATATTCCCTCCATCTCTGCCATAAAGGAAGACGCTCAGGGAGGGCTTTGGTTGGGAACTTCGTTAGGATTATACCATCTTAACCGATTCACTGGTCAACATACGCTTTATCCCTGTAAAATTAACATCGAGTTTATGGCTTTGGACGCATCGGGGAAGTTATGGATTCCCGGGGTTGATAGTAAAAGTGGCCAAGCGGTAATGGCCGTTTTTGACACCAGGCTTTTAAATTTTCAATATACGGAATACAGTGTCAATGATCCTTCGGGATTAAAAGATGGGTACATGAAGGGAATCATTGCAGGTCGATCAGGGGATTTGTGGGTGGCGGCAGGTATGTGGGGAATTGGCTGTCGGGATCATAAAACCGGTTATTTTACCCATTATTTACCTAACCAAGAGGTACCGGAAAGCATGATTGAAAATGATGTCATCTGTGTTTTTGAGGATAAAAATGGATTGATATGGGCAGGTACGAGGATAGGAGGGCTTTACAGGCTGGATGTTGACACCAAAGTGCTTACGCACTTCTCCACACACGACGGGCTTGCGAGTAATTTCATTGCAAGTATTACAGAAGATGAACAAGGAAATCTGTGGATAGGTACAAGCAATGGATTGTCCTGCTTAAATCCCCAAACGCAAAGCATCAGAAATTTTTATAAAAGCGATGGTTTGCCTGACAATGGATTCAGAATGGCATCTGCTTTTGCCCGAAACGGAAAACTTTTCTTCGGAAGCAACGATGGATTTGTTTTTTTTGATCCGGATAGTATTCAGGATAATGCCTTTGACCCTCCTATGCATATAACAGGATTCAAAGTGCTGGAGAAGGGAAGAAACCTGACAGATACCTTAATAGATTTAAAATATGATGAGAATTTTTTTTCTTTTGAATTTGCCGCTTTGGATTACGTAGCCCCGGAAAAGATCCAATACGCGTATATGTTGGAAAATTTTGATGGAGACTGGGTACTTTCCGGCAATCGTCGGTATGCAGCCTATACCAATTTGGATCCCGGAGAATATGTTTTCAGGGTGAAAGCCTCCAACAGTGATGGGATTTGGAATGAAAATGAGGCCTACCTACATATTGTAATCTCCCCTCCATGGTGGAGCACCCTATGGGCTTATATCATCTACTTTCTTATTGGTGCTGGCTTAATGTATTTGTTAC
The DNA here is from genome assembly GCF_041751335.1 of Aquiflexum sp. Classification (GTDB taxonomy): domain Bacteria; phylum Bacteroidota; class Bacteroidia; order Cytophagales; family Cyclobacteriaceae; genus Aquiflexum. The sequence continues at coordinate 1,117 of NZ_JBGSXS010000294.1, read as the reverse complement.
ATCACTACGCTCTGAATAGAGAACGGATCAAAAATGAATTAAAGATTAAGCAGATTGAGGCTGATAAGCTATATGAACTGGAAGGGATCAGGTCCCGATTTTTTGCCAATATTTCCCATGAGTTCCGAACTCCACTAACACTGATTTTAGGTCCCCTCGAAAAATTACTGGATACCACCGAGCCTCCCTCAAATCGTTCGCTTTACCTTATGATGGAGCGGAATGCAAGGCGACTTTTGAATTTGATCAATCAACTGTTGGATCTATCCAAACTTGAATCAGGGAAGTTGACACTTGAAGCAAAACCCGGAAATTTGAATGCCTTGCTTCAACCTTTGGCCGCTTCTTTCAGCTCCTTAGGCGAAAGTAGAAATATTGATTTCCAGACCTCGATTGGGAAAACAGATCAGATCCTCATTTTTGATAGCGATAAAATTGAAAAAATTGTGGTCAATCTTCTTTCAAACGCTTTTAAATTCACTCCCGATGGTGGCAAAGTAGCCCTGGTTGTAAAGTTGAAAGAGAATAAGCTATCCGAATCAAATGTCAAATATCTCGAACTGACGGTTACAGATAGTGGAATTGGGATTGCAACAGAAGAGAAGGAAAAAATATTTGACCACTTTTATCAGGTTGGGAATTTACAAAATCAGGATGGTAAAGGAACAGGAATTGGTCTGGCATTGGTCCGTGAATTGGTGGCATTGCACAAGGGAACCATTACCGTAGAAAGTGAAGTTGGCATGGGGTCAATTTTTGAAGTTTGCATTCCCATTAACTGCGACACTGGCCAAGGAGAAGTTCCCATTCCTGATCAAAAATATACAATTCCGCTAGAGCAGGACAAAGCCTATTTGCCTACCAAAGAATATGATGAAACAACTTTACCTGAAATAGATAGTGAATTGGGAGAAAAACCCCTTCTTCTGATTGTAGAAGACAATAGGGAGCTCTCTGCCTTTATAGCATCCCATTTTCGACCTCATTTCAAAGTATTGGAAGCTATTAATGGAAAATTGGGGTTGCAGGAAGCTATGAATACCGTTCCTGACATTATAATAACTGATGTAATGATGCCTGAGATGGATGGAATTGAGCTTTGCCAAAAGCTAAAGAC
>NZ_JBGSXS010000293.1:0-4561 GCF_041751335.1 Aquiflexum sp. | reverse complement strand
TCTCGTGGAAATAGATGTAACCTGCATCCCTTGCAAATAAATACAGCCTTCCATCAATAACTTTCAATTTGGAAGGAGTACCCTCGACATCCTGACTGCTCGTGACTGCATCAGTGGATAAGGAAATGACCTGGAGTTTTTTAGCTGCAGCACAAGCGACATAAAGATAATTCCCCGCCACAATCAACCCTTCCGGTTGGCTTGGGACCGGGATTTTTTTGGAAACAATTCCACCATTAAGCCCATTGACCACGGCGACATAAGACTCCGGACTATTGAAGTTCCCATCATAGGGTCCCCAATCACTGATATATAATTTTTGGTTGGCTACAGCAATGGACCTACTGATATTCAAGTCAGCATCCACAGCCCCCAAACTGGAAAAATCCTTGGGATCTACTACCTCAACCTTCCCGGTATTGGCTACCAAATACATTCTTCCTTCTGCTTCTGCCAAATCCTGAATCAGGCCGGCAAATGGCCTTCCGTTTTTTGATTCGAAAATATCATTCTTGATTTCTCCTGAGGCCGGGTCATAATGGTAAATTTCACCGTCATTGGCACCAAAGGCTCCTTCATTGATGATCAAAACCCCTTTTTCAAATTCCCCAAATGGAATCTCCGGACCATCATCAGTACAGGAAACTGCAAATAAAGCTAAAGCCCAAAAAGCTGAAAGTTGTCTTAATTTTTTCATAGTGTAATATTTAAATTGACTTGATAATTTCTTCCGGGCATGGCCCTTAGCCGCAAAACCTGATAATCTGTATTAAATAGGTTATTGATTTGAGCCCCAAAATTTCCTGAAATTTTTCCTCCTAGTGTCCATCGGTAATTTACTCCTATATCCCAAAGCTGATAAGGTTTGAGTTTGCCGGCATTGTCTGTTGCTACAAAGCGCTCGCCGACTCTTTGCGTATTCAAAAAGGAACTGAAGACACCCTTCTCAATCGAAAACATGGATTGGAACTTATGTTCGGGTGTATATGGCAATTGCTTTCCCATACTCCTGTCATTTTCAGAAGTATTGGTTTGGTTAATAGCACGGTTCCATGCATAATTTCCTGAAAGTCCAAGTTTCCATTCTCCAAACTGTTGGGTGACATCGAGAAAGTACTCTAGGCCTGAATTATTGACTTTGCGGATATTCTGTGGGCTCCAAAATGAACCATTGGGCAGCCAAATGATCCAGTTGTCCACGCTCATCCTGAAATGGGTGATTTGCTGTTCAAAATTAAAATTGTTTTTGACAAATACATGCTTCAAGCCAATTTCCCCACTCCAACTCTTTTCAGATTCCAGATCGGGATTCCCTCCCGGTTCCCAAAATCGATCATTCAAAGTGGGGACTTTGAAGCTTCTAGCAAATGCTGTTTTAAACTGTATAGATTGGACTTTACTTTTCCAAATACTCCACTCCCCACCAATGCTTGGTGTGAATGGTGCCCAATTGCCTTCATAAACCAATTGCCTGAGATTCATGGAAAAAGACAGCTTTTCGTTGGGTTGAAAATTGATGGATTGATAGAGTTCCAGTCGGGAATCAGTTGCATCATAAGTGCTGAGATTCCCTATAATATAGGTGTACCTTATTCCGCTTTTTGAATTCCACTTTGGATGGATTTCCCAATCCAGATCAGTGGCAATGAAATATTGGGTGGTTTTATAGATGGAATTGATATTGAAAATCAGCTCATCACGGACTAGACCTGTCTTTGCATTCCAGATCTTATTTTTTCCAAAATGAAAATAGTCCAAAACCCATCTTAGGTTTTGGTCCTGTTGGGTATCATTGGTATTTGAACCGATAACAGGCTGTACCTGTCTGTCGGTTTTGTTCCACCAAATCGCGCTGCTGAACTGGTTTTTGGAGTTTAAATTCCAGGCCAAATCCTGCATGACACCCCATTGTTCAACTAGAGCATTTTCCTGTTTTTCTATGGGAGTTCCTATTTTTGAAAGGTTCCGGAAGGGAAAATCATTCCGGGAAAAGTTTCTGTAAAACCTGCTTCTTGAAGAGAATTTCTTATTTGAAAAGCAATACTGCACCTGTTGGTTCCATCTGCCAAAACTACCGAACAAAGAAGCAACCTGCACCTGATGTCCACTACCGAACTTTGGTTTGTTATTCAAATGTATGGCTCCACCAATCGCATCAGTTCCGTACAAAGCTCCCCCACTTCCAAAATGAACCGCTACCTGATCAAAGCCTCCCACTGGCAAAATAGAAAAATCCGTCTGTCCAAGTGAAGGACTGTTGATGGGCAATCCATTCCAAAAAACGGCATTGTGCCCAGCAGAAGTGCCACGCATGGTCAATGATGCCAACATTCCCGGACCGTATTGTCTGAGGAAAAGACCTGTTCTTTGCTGTAGGTATTCAGACAGGGCAAGGCCTTGAAAGGATTCCAAGTCTTTCTCGGTGATAGTCTGCACCTGCTGGCCAAATGTATATTTATCCAATGAAGCTTTAAAAACCTCCACTTCGGGAAGCTGAACGGTGTCCGATTCCGTCAATGACTTCGGTAAGGATTTCATCTCATTTTCAAAATAAAAAATAGGTGAAATGTAATCCTCTTTCATAACAGGATTTACATCTACCTTCCAAATGAAAAGAGACAATAAACTATAAATGATCAATAGGTACAATGCCTTCTGAATTAAATAATGTCCAAAACATATTTAATCCAAAGCCATAACGTGAAATAAATTGAGATAAAATTTAAACATTCAAGTTGATGAATTTCCTCAAAATGATTGAAGATCATAATCAAATAATTCCTGTTTGTTTTTATGTCCATCCCAGCCTTTCACCCGAAAGCTTTGAATACTGAGGAAAAAGGCAGGTCTCCTGGCTTCCCTGAATTTACCGGCCTTCTCACCCCGATCCCGATAGCTATAGGGAGGAGCAATGGCATTTGAAGAGGGTAAATTACTATCCCGAAGTGTTTCGGGATGGGGTTACAGTTGCGGGGACAGCTCCGGATTTTGACCGGATTCCCTTTTAATCCCGAGTGCCTGATATAGGTTCGGGAACCGCTTTCCGCTGCAAACATAGGAAGGAAAAATTAAGAATTCACATAAACTATTGATTTTGTTTAAGCAATATGGCTTTTGTCTGAACATCATTGGTTCATCCTTTCTATATTTGAGGCATTAGCCTCACACGTCTTTATCCATGCCAAAATATTCTTCCCTAATTGTTCTGCTGTTTTTTAGTCTAATCATTTCTGCCTGTGAACCCCCAATCTCAGGCAATTTGTCTGAGCTACAGGAAATCCCCAACCAATATGCAAAAGGGTTTGCTGTTTTTCAGGGAGAAGGATTTAAGGTCATTGAAGTCAAACAGGCATTTCCCGGTGAACATGAGCCTTTCAGATATTTGGTGTTGGAAAAGGCAGATTTGGAAATGGACAAATCAGGTTTTGCTGCGGTAATATACTTGCCCATTTCCAAAATCGTTATGACCTCCACTACGCACATTCCCCATTTGGACTATCTTGGGGTTTCAGGTTTTCTGGCAGGTTTTCCTAACCTCGATTTGATTTCTTCCATTGCAACAAGGACTTTGATTGATGCAGGCAAAGTGATGGATTTAGGTTCAGGTGCCCAGGCAAATATCGAAAAGATTATTGATCTCGAACCAGATTGGGTGATGATTTCAACCTTGGGAGATGACCTCAAAAACTTGGAGATATTGAAAGAGGCCAAAATTCCAGCGTTTCTCAATGGAGAATATGTAGAGCAACATCCTTTAGGCCGTGCAGAATGGATTAAATTTACAGGAGCATTATTGGGAAAATTCGAAGAAGCAAAAAAAGTGTTCAAAGACATTGAAGCCAATTACCTTGAAGCCGAAAAGCTGATTTCAGGAAGTAAATTTGACAAACCAAAAGTCATGGCAGGCGTCATGTACAAAGATATCTGGTATGTCCCGGGCAGTGATTCCTGGGGAGCAAGGTTGCTGGAAACCGCTGGAGGAGATTATCTTTTCAAGGAGCAAAAAGGAACAGGAAGTGTGCAGTTAAGTTATGAATATGTGCTGGAAAATGCGCAGGAAGCAGATTTCTGGTTAGGGGCTTCCGACTTTAAAAGTTTGGCGGACATGAAAAATGCCGATCCCAGATATGCTCATTTCCATGCTTTTCAAAATGGGAATGTTTTTACCTATACTTCAAAAAAAGGCCCGACCGGTGGAATAGAGTATTTTGAGTTGGGATATTTAAGGCCTGATCTGATTTTACAGGATCTGATCAAAATCCTGTATCCGGAGCTTTTGCCGGAATATTCGCTATATTTTTACGGCCAACTGAATGAAAAATAAATCCCCAAATACCATCTTGTTTGCCAGCGGATTGCTCCTATGCATTCTGGTGTTTTGGGTTAATTTATCCATTGGCTCGGTGGCTATTCCAGTTGGGGAGGTAATTGGTAGATTCTTCGGACAAGATTTTTCCAAAAGCTCTTGGGAAACCATCGTCATAGGATATCGGCTCCCAAAAGCATTTACTGCGATTTTGGCGGGAATCACTTTATCCATCAGTGGACTTCAGATGCAGAC
>NZ_JBGSXS010000292.1:0-3806 GCF_041751335.1 Aquiflexum sp. | reverse complement strand
GTTGCCATTAAGATTGCCAATGGCTCATTATTGACTCCCGACTTTAAAGTTGCTGCCATTTACCTTTTGGAGCAGTTCAGCTCTAACGCCTGGGGAGTAGGAGGTCTGTTCTTCGGGCTGTGGCTTATACCAATGGGTTATACAATTACGAGTTCGCAACGAATGCCCATCTGGCTTGGTAGGTTATTGATGCTTGGTGGCATAGGGTATATCCTGAACACTTTTATCAATTACGCAGGCATTTCTTCCAATTGGGTGGATATACTTACAATACCTGCCACAATCGGCGAATTTTGGATGATTGGGTATTTGTTGATATTTGGAATTCGGCATAAAAAAGATAAAGCTGTAAGTTCATTTTCCCAGACTTAAACAAAAAACGCTGAGCCCTCTGCTATAAAATTTATCTGTATTCTAAGGTAAAGAGATTCTTCATTTCGCTGAAAGGCTTTTTCTAAATTTTAAACTTACCTGAAGCTCCATTCAGAATGACGCTGCCCGATTCAGCACCATCCTTCATCCTTTCTCCCTCACCCCTTATCCTTCCCTCTTCCCCCAATCTAAAATCAAAAATCTAAGATCTGAAATTTTGGCACTTCATCCCTTATCCTTCATCCTTCAATCTAAAATCTAAAATCATCAATCTAAAATCCCTTCTCACCCAAACCTCAAAGTAAACACCGTCTTTTCCCCGACTACAGACTCTGCCTCAAGGCTACCTTTGTGTAGGTTCATGATTTGCCGGGAGATGGCAAGGCCTATGCCGCTGCCTGTTTTTTTGGTAGTATAGAAGGGGACAAAAATCCGTTCGATCGCTTCGGGGACTATTCCTTCTCCATGGTCAACCACCTGGATAAATGGGATAGATTGGTTGTCTGTACTTGCTGATAGGATGATGGTCCTGTTTTCTGCCAGTACCATGGCTTCTTTTGCATTTTTGATCAGGTTGATCAAGATCATCTGGATCAGGTCAGGATCTGCTAGGATTTCCAATTCTTTTGGCTGCAACTTGGGGATAAGTTTGATATCCGCCTTGGTGAGTTCTTCTTTGAGCAATACGCAGATATTTTCAAACATTTGTTCTACAGGAAACCGTTTGATGACCGGTTGTGGGATATTGGTATAATCCCGGTAAGCATTGACAAATTCCACCAATCCGGCACTGCGTTTACTGATAGTTTCAAGGCCCTCGGACAGGTCCATAAAACAGTCTTTTTGCATGACAAGAATCCCGTCATCTTTCTCCTCTACATCTTCTTCCAAGATCGTCCCTAGGGAATTTGCCAGACTCGCAATCGGCGTCATGGAATTCATGATTTCATGTCTCAGGACTTTGGTGAGGTTCTGCCATGCCTGTAATTCATTTTTCTGTAATTCAGATTTGATGTTCTGAAAGGATATCAGGGTCCAGCTATGCCCTTCCATTTTGAAGGAAGCGGATTGGACATTGAGGTGTAGGTCTGAACTGATCTTGATGGAAAAAGAGCCACCAGGCTTTAATTGCAGTACATTTCTGAGAAGGTCAATGGATAATTTGCCCAAGTCATGAATATCTTTGAATTGGGGAATCTGCAGCAATTGCTTGGCAGCGCCATTGATAACACCAATCTTTCCGTCACTGTCAAAGGATAAAATTCCGGTATTGATATGCTGAATCATAATCTGGAGAAACAGCATTTGTTCTTCTTTTTCGGCCCGGGTTTTTTTAAAGGCATCGATGACTTCGTTAAAAGACATGTTCATCTCACGGAATGATTGTCCTAGCTTACTGTCTTTGGTAAAAGAAGATGAAAAATCAGAGTATCTTATGGATTCCAGAAATCTGGTGATTTTTCTATTAGTAGTATTGACATAAGAAATCAGATTCACTGTCAATACCAACACTATGATAGAAAACAAAATCCCCTGTAATTCAGATTGTTCTTTTTGGAAAAAGAAAACACCAACATAGGCAATAGCCACTATGAGTATGACACGGATAATGATGCCTAAGGCAAATGATTTAAAGCCCATACCTCTCTAATCTTCTGTAAAGGGATGAACGAGTAAGTCCCAATTCCTCAGCAGCACGGGTAATGTGCCCATTGTGTTTCTGGAGCGCTTTTCTAATTAGGATTTTTTCCACATCCTCTATATTGAGGTGGTCCAGGCTGACCATTTCTTCTTGTTTTTCGGGTGAAATCTGTTTTTGCATAAACAAGTCTTCAGGCTGTAATATACTATGGGATGTCATGATTACTGCCCTTTCGATACTGTGCTGCAATTCTCTGATATTTCCAGGCCAATGATATTTCTGCATTCTTTTGATGAGGGCTTCACCTGCTTTGCGGATATCTTTGTTGTATTTTTTGGAGTAGATGTCAATAAAATGGTTTGCCAAAAGTGGAATGTCATCCAGTCTTTCTCTTAGGGGGGGCAAAGTGATTTCAATCGTATTGATTCTATAAAGCAAATCCTGTCGGAAGGTGTTTTCATACACCATGTTGTGGATGTTCATATTGGTTGCCGAAATCAACCTTATATTTACCGGAATCACTTTATTGGAACCGACTCTGGTTACTTCCCTATTTTGAAGCACAGCAAGTAATTTGGCTTGGAGGGGTAAGGGAAGGTTAGCTATTTCATCCAAAAACAAGGTGCCTTTGTTTGCCTGTTCAAATCGACCTGCCCTGTCTTCTTTGGCATCTGTAAATGATCCTCTTTTGTGGCCAAAGAGCTCACTTTCAAACAATGTACCGGTAATTGATCCCAGATCTACCCCGACAAAAGCCTCCCGATGTCTCTTAGAATATCGATGGATAGCACGGGCTATCAGTTCCTTCCCTGTTCCGTTTTCTCCCAAAATCAGCACATTTGCATCGGTGGCCGCTACGCGATCTATGGTTTCAAATACTTTGACCATGGGCCCACTTTGCCCAATGATATCCTTGAATTTGCTGTCTATATCCTGATAAAGCTGTTGCTGTTGGTCTTTAAGTTGGGTTATCTCCAATTTGGATTGGCGGAGTTGAAGAGCCGAGTTGAGGGTCGCCAGTAATTTTTCGTTTTCCCATGGCTTCAATACAAAATCCGTTGCACCTTCCTTGATGGCCTTGACAGCGGTATTGACATCCCCGTACGCGGTAATCAAAACCACCACAGCCGAAGAATCTAACTCTAATATCCTGTCCAACCAATAAAAACCTTCCTGACCACTGCTAACGTCTTTGGTGAAGTTCATGTCCAACATGATTACATCATACTGTTCGTTTACAATCAGGATCGGCAGCAAACTTGGGTTGGTTTCAGTATCAACCTGACCAAAATGCCGCTTTAAAAATATTTTGGCTGCTTTGAGCAAATCCTCATTATCATCGACAATCAGAATTTTTCCAGTTTTTTGTTCTTTCATTTGTGAGACGTGAGACGTGAGATTTGAGATGTGAGATTTGAGAACCAAGAAGCGAGAACCGAGAACCGAGAGGCGAGAAACGAGAACCGAGAACCAAGAAGCGAGAACCGAGATCCGAGAAACGAGAACCAAGAAGCAAGAACCAAGATGCGAGAACCATGAGGAGAGATATGTTCTAAACTAATCCCAATTTCGACTGAGACCAAAATCTAAAATCTAAAATCTTAAATTCACCCTCTAACCTCATCCTTCATCCCTTATCCTTTATCCCTCTTCCTTCATCCTTTATCCTTCATCCTTTCTCTTTTTTTTCAAACCTTGTACCGAAATGATACAAACGGACAATGTTTTTTCAAAATCGGGCATTGGATTAAAATTACGCTATTTTTTCATTTTCAATACAAAATAAATATCA
>NZ_JBGSXS010000291.1:0-1651 GCF_041751335.1 Aquiflexum sp. | reverse complement strand
GGATATTTGGATGCGACTGGATCAGAGGTAAATAAAATAGTATTTACAGCCCACAACAAATCAAGTAGTGGCTATTGGAAAGGTATCAATTTTACTACTCCTTCACCGAATAACAAACTGATCAGGTCTGAGGTATCCTATGCAGGCTCTTCTAAGTTTCAGGGTTATGAGAAAAAAGGAAATGTGGCGGTGAGTGGTCTCCTTGTGGCCAGAGATTCAAGGTTTACCTTCGGATTGGGATATGGGATTGTTGCCCAGCAACTTGATAGAATAAACCAAGATGTGGCCTCCTCTAATATCTTTTCCAACTTTACAGAAGGAAATACATTCCCTGAAAGTTTGAGTAATCCCGAAGCACCTTCTTTATCCGGTGATTGGGTAGATTGGTGGAGTTTTACCGAAGAGCATTTTACCGTTGATCCTAAGTTATATGACAGAACCAATAATGTATGGTTTAAAGGAGCTTTAGATCCATGGAATATTGCTTCTCAACAAGGATTTGGGTTAAAGATCGCGCAAAATGGCAAGTTTATCTGGACGATAGCGGAGAGACATTCTTTTGATCCAAATTGCTTTTCCTATTCGGCAGAGTACATTACAGGAGTCATTACAGCTTCAAACAATCAGGTGACTTTTCAACAGGATTATTGGAGAAGTAAGTTTGAAAATAGTTGCGATCCGGAGCAAAACGGTGATGAAGAAATAACGCTGGGTGATATTCCTTTGAAATATGAAATCATCAGGGTTTTTCATCCTATGACAGGAAAACCATTTTGGCAGCTGAAATTTACCAACCCTGACAATTCAACTTTCTCCTATTTTAGACTTTGATCAATGAGGCTATCCTGATAAGATAGCCTCATATCTTTTTTTAAAATGCCAGATGAATAAAAGAAATAATTCCTGTAAAGAAAACTTGAAATCTACTTTTCACGAGCATTACCGGGATTGTCAAAAGGAATTCATTTGATTTTAAAACCAAACTATGTGTAAATTGGTAGTAAAAGTCTATTTGGATATGATCAAAAATATTAAAATACTGAAAAAGGAAATCCTATCCGATAATTGGTACACCCTTAAAAAGGTGACTTTCGAATACCAAAAAAGTGACGGATCGGTACATACTCAAGTACGGGAAGCTTTTGACAGGGGAAATGGAGCAGCAATTCTCCTTTACAGCAACAAAAAAGGCACTGTAGTCCTGACCATGCAATTCAGATTGCCGACCTATCTCAATGGAAATGAATCAGGCATGATGATAGAAGCCTGTGCCGGCATGCTGGACGGCCAACACCCCGAGGAGGCAATCCGGAGGGAAACGGAAGAAGAGACCGGGTACAAGATCAAAGATATCCTAAAAGTATTCGAAGCATATACCTCACCGGGAGCGGTCACCGAAATCCTGCACTGCTACATTGCCCGGTATTCTAAAGACATGAAAGTCGGGTCAGGCGGAGGCGCAGAAGATGAGGATGAAAATATTGAAGTGCTGGAAATATCCTTTGACAAAGCTCTTGAAATGATCACCACAGGAGAAATCCGGGATGCCAAAACCATTATGCTCCTGCAATATCTCAGATGCCAGCAAATTATGTAAATCAAGTGCAACCAACCTGTTCATTTTGAAATTATACCTGAACTAGCATTTATC
>NZ_JBGSXS010000290.1:0-6961 GCF_041751335.1 Aquiflexum sp. | reverse complement strand
TACAACAACTGCAACATCAATATCACTATCTTTCCTATTTGTATCACTTTCAAAAGAGCCAAACAGGTAAACTGCTTCAAGGTCAAAATGATTTCCAAGCAACAATTTATATTGCTTGACTTTTTTTATAGCTCCTTTTTTATCCATTGCTGCAAGTTTTTATCATCTATGTTTAAAGGATTTATATTTAAAGATAATATGTCTTTCACCATTGTAAAAGGTTACCAATGACATAAATCGGAGCAGCCGACATGCTGCTGAATAGAGAAATTAATGCTTACCAATCAATTGCCTCCTGCTTTAGCGGGAGGAAAAAATGAGGCCTAATCTCCCTCGGCTTTAGCCAAACATAATCCCCAATCTTATATCCTATTTTACTGTTTTGGCTAAAGCCATTTGGTATTTTACATTTATTTATGAATGGGCTAAAGCCGCATTCCTATTGATACCTTTTAGTGCGCCGCAGCGCACTAAAAGGTTATCTATGAATCAATCTGCAGTTCCTGCCTTAATAATCTGTCCAAAGAACACCGAATTCAGGAAAAGTTTATTGGTACCGAACCAGACTGCCCTAAAGTTTGGATTGTCCACCAAACCAATCACCCTCCCACTACCCAGTTTTTTGACTTGAATGACTGCGGTGTTTTTAATCTTTTCTAAGTTTTCGGAATGTACATAGCCACTCGCCAAAGGTTGGTTCGTATAAATCAATGGGTTGGAATACGGGTTTTTGGCGGTCTCCAAAAACAAGTTGCTGTTTCTGAAAGTATGTATGGAGTCCTTTGTAAATCCATATCCAATGGGATGTGAATTATCCAGTTTGGCATGAAATATTGTGCCACTTGTTAATCTAGCTCCCGTATTTTTAGGAAAGTCTGCGTAAGCGTGGACTTCTTTTTTCTCATCCTCTTTTTCATCCTTTTTGAATTCAAATTTGACAAGTTCCTGACCGTTTAACCAGGTCAGTGCATTTCCCCTAGCTATCAAAGTCCCTCCGGCTGAAGTCCATGTTTTGATCTTTTCCCCTTCTTCCTTTCCAAATGTAGAATATGGACCATTGGGCATGACGATAACATTGTACTTGCTCAAATCTGCTGAATTTACCTTTTCGACTGGAAGCAACGTAATGGGCATATCCATTCTCTGATCCAATAGATGCCAGATTTCGCCAGCTTCCAAACTCACCACTCCCGTGCCCACCAATAGGGCGACTTCAGGTTTTTTCAACACATCAATTTGCGGTGAACCTAGATTTATTCCTCCTGTATAACCTGTATTGATGGCATGGATTTCCAATCCGGTCTCTTTTGCTATTTTTTCCAAATCCTCTAAAAGGTTCAATTCCTTCTTTTCTTCTCTTGGCATACTCACCAAAATACTGCCTCTTTTTAAGTCGGTTTTATCAGGTAATACAATTGGTTCATTGGTCACACGGACCAAGTAACCTTTCTTCATTAACTGATAGGCAGCTTTCGGGGCATAATATCCTTCCCATCCAAAGCCAAAAGCATATGCTTCTTTTTCCCCCAATACCTTACCGGAATTAAGTGAGAAATCCGCATCCAAAAGACTGACATTTGCCAGATTCAGGATCCGGCTGCTCAAAGCCATAAAATCCAAGTCAAAAGACATGGGCATGGTCCAAGCTGAAACATCATAAAAAAGACTGTCCTGAAACTCATTCCTGACTTCAAAAAGTGATTTTATCAATCGGTATTGAGGTTGATTGAGAGGGACGATATAAGATTTGCCTTTTTCAAAAGGAACACCATTCACAGTAATATCTTCGTTCAATGAAAACACATCAACAGCATGCTGCCGAATCATGTCGGCTAAGTGAAAGCTTCTTGCCCCATCCGCCATTGAACCAAAAACAATGGCTTTGTCTGTATCTGCTGAAGCCATCTGAAAAGCTTCCTTATAGAAATCATGCATGGATTTGTTGATTTCACTTCTCATTTCCTTGGCAAAAGCAAAAGAACTGATACTAGTGCGGAACTGATTTCTGATCGTGAATGCAAAAGTCAAAGGACCATAATTGCTTTCCTGAAGATGTCCTCTTGAAGAAGCCTGTTCAAACAATATCCCAATAGAACCCTGAATATCTGGATAGGTGGAACCATAGCCAAAGTAATACTCATCAAAACTTTCTTTGGCATAATAAAGTGACCCTATTTCTTCCATGGCCTTGGCATGAAAGGCAGCCATTTTTTCTGTAAGCGCTACTGTCCTTTTGGGAATCAAAGGATGATCCCTACTTGGAATTCCCGGTGGGAAAAAGAAAGTCGAATTTGAGCCCATTTCATGATAGTCCAGGTAGATGTTCGGCAGCCATTCCTGAAACTTTGCCACCCTGTTTTGGGATTCGGGATGCTGTACCAACAACCAATCCCTGTTGAGGTCAAACCAATAATGATTGCCCCTGCCACCTGGCCAAGCCTCACCCAATTCCCTGTTATTGGGATCGCCGTTGAGGTTATAAGACCTATGAGAATTGACCCAAGTGGAATACCTGCTGTAGCCATCGGGATTCAATGCAGGATCAATCAAAATGACGATGTTATTCAGGTCATCAGCTATTTCATTTGCGGCCGCAAAATGGTATGCAGCCAACAGGGAAGAGTTGATGCCACTGGCTTCATTGCCATGGACTGAATAGCCCGCTGCCAATACCAAAGGCATGGCGCCGTAATCAAGATTGACATTGGGGTCTCTGAGCTTTTTTCTACCCGCTTTAATATTATCCAGGTTTTTCAAATTGTCCGGGGAAGTAATCGTCAACATCACCTGAGGTCGTTTTTCATAGGAATGACCAAAAACTTCAAATGAAACCCTGTCAGAACTTGCCGCCAATTTCTCAAAATACCTGATCAATTGTTCATAATCCACATTCCATTCCCCCACTTCAAATCCCAGAACTTCTTTGGGTGTAGGGACATTTTCATTATAGGTGTAAGTATCAGGAAGATAATATTCCAAAGAAATGTCGGCTGTACCTTTTGGACTATTTTGGGCTAATACTGATAATCCTGTTATCAGAAAAAACAACAGAAAGGATATACTTCTCTTTTTCATTTATAATACGCTTTAGATTAGTTGATCAAATAAATTACAATATGCGGAATTGATAGGAGGGTAAATGGCCATTGGTGTAAATAATTTTGATTATGGGTTTTGAGTTCAGCCAACAATTTAGCATTGCAAAGAACGAAGACGGGAAATAGAAGATGACTTGAATCCAAACCTAAACAGCTCTAATTAGCACACCATCTTTCCTGATAAGGAAGCGGATATTTGGATTTTGAATTTAATCAAAAAAAAACACCTTCAAAATCTGAATCATAAATCCAGATCTTGAAGGGTTCAATTCTACTTTCCTTTAAGGCGATTATTCCACAGTAACTGATTTAGCCAAATTTCTCGGTTGATCAACATTACAGCCTCTCATGACGGCAATATGATAAGAAAGTTGTTGCAATGGAACTACAGCAATCAGAGGAACGAATGCTTCTTCGGTTTCAGGGATTTCGATCACGTGGTCTGCCATGTTTCTGACTGTAGTGTCTCCTTCTGTCACTACGGCAATGATTTTGCCTTTTCTGGCTTTTACTTCCTGTATATTGCTGACCACTTTTTCGTAGCTGCTGTCCTTGGTAGCGATAAATACCACCGGCATTTCTTCATCTATCAGGGCAATAGGGCCATGCTTCATTTCGGCTGCAGGATAACCTTCTGCATGGATATAAGAAATTTCTTTCAGTTTCAAGGCACCCTCCAAGGCAACCGGGAAATTATATCCCCGTCCCAGATAAAGGAAGTTTCTGGCATCCTTGTATTCCGCTGCGATGGCTTTTACTTTGTCATTGAGTTTTAGTGCTCTTTCAACTTTGGAAGGAATAGTTTCCAATTCACTGAGCAACTGCATATACCTGGATTCAGACAAAGTACCCCTTTGGTAACCCAATTTTAGGGCCATCATAGTTAGCACAGATATCTGTGCCGTAAATGCTTTGGTAGATGCTACTCCGATTTCAGGCCCAGCATGGGTATATGAACCGGCATGTGTTGCCCTTGGTATGGATGAACCAACCACATTACACACTCCAAAAATGGTGGCACCTTTGGATTTAGCCAATTCTATTGCAGCAAGTGTATCAGCAGTTTCGCCGGATTGGGAGATGGCTATGATAAAATCTTTTTCATTAATGACCGGATTTCTGTAGCGGAATTCCGAAGCATATTCTACTTCCACTGGGATTCTGGCAAATTCCTCAAAGAGATACTCTGCCACCAAACCTGCATGCCAAGAAGTCCCGCAAGCAGTAATGATAATACGATCAGCATTTTGGAACTTGTTCATGTAGTCCCTCAATCCACCCAATACCAACCTGCCATTTTTGGCATCCAACCTACCCCGCATACAATCTGCGATTGACCTTGGTTGTTCATTGATTTCTTTCAACATGAAATGTTCATAGCCGCCTTTTTCGATGGCCTCCAATTCCATTTCCAATTGATTGATATAGGGATTGGTTTCTACATTCTCAATGGTCTTGATCTGTAATCTGTTTTCCCGGATCACAGCAATCTCATAATCATCGAGGTAGACCACCTGATTGGTGTATTCAATAATCGGGGTAGCATCAGATGCCAAAAAGTACTCATTCTCTCCTACACCAATTACCAAAGGCGATCCTTTTCTTGCTGCTATCAAGGTGTCCGGTTCCTCGATATTCATGATTACAATCGCGTAAGCACCGACCACTTTATGCAAGGCAAGCCTTACCGCTTCCTCCAAGCTGATATGATTGTTGATATATATGTCTTCAATAAACTTGATAAATACCTCTGAATCGGTTTCACTGTGAAAAGTATAACCTTTGTTCAATAGGTCAGTTTTGAGCACATCATAATTCTCAATAATCCCGTTGTGGATCATCGCAAATTTTTCATTGGAAGAATAATGGGGGTGGGCATTGACATCATTGGGTTCGCCATGAGTGGCCCATCTTGTATGTCCGATACCGATTTTTGAATTCAGGTTGTCAAAAGTCTCGAGGTGATTCTCCAATTCAGAGACTTTACCTTTCTTTTTGTAAACACTTAGTCCTTTTTGATTGAGCAGGGCCACACCTGCACTGTCATAGCCTCGGTATTCTAATCTTTTAAGGCCTTTGATAATAATGGGCAACGCTTCTTGGTGCCCAACATAAGCTACAATTCCACACATAAGCAAAAATATTAAAGATCAAATGTAAGCTTTTTCAAATAACAAGTAGAAAATGAAATAAAAAAATCTACTTGTTTAAAACTTCAAGTAGATTTTTAATGGTTTGAATAAATTTCTTAATTTAAAGGGAACGTGCCCTTGAAAAGAATATTTTTAATTTGATGGTATTTTGATCTACTACAAACTCATTAAGAGATTGTCTAAAATCATCTACAACGGGATTTGAAGGAGGCCCAGGAGATGCTGGATACAATAATAAGTCCCTTCTTTGTATTTTCTTCCTGTAAATGGCATTTACATGGGAAGTAATTAATTGACCGATAATATTCGTTTCCGGATTATGGTTTAAATAAGATGGATTTTCAGTATATAAAGGTTCACCTCTTTCAAGATCCACTTGTGGTCTACCATCAGATTGAACCGCCATTGGGAAACCATCTGTTCTGAGTAGGATTTTATTTGTTTCATTGGTGAAATACATAATTTGAGAACGGGGTGGTCGATTTGTCAAATATTCATTTTGCAATGGCCCCATTTCCAGACGAACTTGATTAAAGGTTACATTTTCCAAAGTGTCCAAAAATGCATCCAAAGGACTCATGTCCAATTTGACCAACATCCCCAAACCAGACTTTCCCCCTGCAAATTGGCCTAAGTTGTAGGCTTGCATTTTATTTTGCACCACTTCAGTTGGAGTACCTGTAGGGTCATTCATAATCTGACTGAAATGACGGGCAAAATTATTATTGATTCCCGTGGCTATAGGGTATGTTCTTGATACGGTATCACCCTCATTCTTGTAAAAGAAAACGAAACCGGTATTATTACCGACCCTTGTATTGAAAGAAACATCCTCGTTTTCAGCGCCTTTAAACACCAACCCGGGAAAGAATTCCCTGAAGGAAAAAATATCGTTGAAAGCGGATCCTTCTTTCAATTCGGAAAAGATCCTTTCCGTCAGTTCATTATTGATTGAGATAACCAATAATGTATCCTGTTTGTCCTTAAAATCAAAAGTTGTACTGATAAATGGCTCGGGATTATAGTCCAAACTGCTGAAATTAAAATAATTCAGGTCCCTGATTTGTTCCTCAAGTAGATGAATGTTGATCGTTTTGGGAGAATCGAGGTTATCAGCAAGGACATGTCTCATGTTGATCACGAACCTGACAGAATCAATTGTCGCAGTAGGTTCAGGTTTCCTTACATCTCTGTTGAATAGCAATCTTGTATAACCTATTGCCTCAGTTTTTCCAAAAAAATCACTTTGCTCAACACCATACATTAAATAACCATTATTGGTGGTCGAAATGGAATCTCTCAATACCACAGTAGCAGAAAGGGGTATTTCCTGGTAGAAAACCCCTATCTGATTGCTGTTGGGATCCAATTCCAAACCAATATTGGAAGGATCTTCACAGGATGATATAATGGAAATCAGAATCAATAAACCCAAAACCAGCTTAGCCGGCGAGTTCAGTATAGATATTAAAGTAACTTTCAAAAAGTTGTTCGTCTTCTTCTTCGTTGTTAATCTCACACTTCTTGTCTTTAGAGCACTCCTCAATGAGTTGGCTTAGGTGTTCGGAGATTTCTTCGCTCTTGATGACCACGTCGGCATATTCCATTCCGATTTTCAGGAAGCCTTCATAATCTTTTGATTTGAGAGGGGCAAGTATGGCATCATCAATATCCACCATTTTTACTTTCTCCAACAAATCGTCGCCAAAT
>NZ_JBGSXS010000289.1:0-10084 GCF_041751335.1 Aquiflexum sp. | reverse complement strand
ATACCCAGGCAGTTTTTGATAAATGGAAAAAGGAACATTTTCGTAAAGTGGGATAATCCAGTATCAATCTTAGCATCCATTCCATTCCCGAAATTATCTGTTCTGTCCATAGATGGATTTATGAAATTACTAGACAAAGATATGTCAATATGAAACTTCCAATTTTATCCACAATCTTATTCCTTATTCCTTTCATAGCAATTTGCCAGACCCAAGATTTTCATAGTGCATTTGTGGAGGATTTTTCTGATTCTACCTCTCAATATTTCAGGTATGGATCTACCGGAAACAAATCCGATTTTAAATACAAACTTGGTGTGAATTCTTCTATCGAGTCAGGTACTAATATTCTATCCTTTAAGATAGATCCACAGGATAGTGCCGGGGCAGGGCGGGGACCAGAAATAATTTCCAAGAACTTTACCCATTTTGGTACTTATGCTGCCCGGCTAAAAGTTCCAGATGCAAGAGATGTTCAGCCCAATGTGGGAGCGGTTGTAGGCTATTTTACCTACCATGTAGACAGCTTACCCGGACTGAGTGAGATTGATTTTGAATGGCTCCTTGCAGATCCAACGGTCATTTATGTAGGCACTTGGACCGGCCATCGAGGAGAACTGAGAAGAGTGGGCAGGACCATCAACTTGGCAGAAGGAATTATCTATAACACAAGCTACAGAGAAGGCCACAGTGGTGAAAGAACGCTTTTAACCGGTATGCAGAATCAGCCCGAAACCATTGAGGCTATTCCTGACTTTGATGCTTCAGCCGGATTTTACACTTATGGTTTTGATTGGTATCCGGACCGAATTCAATGGTGGATGATTCATCCCAGGAGTGGTGAAAAAATAGTGCTGTGGGATTATCAAGGCACTACCAAGGGAATACCCCAACACCGGACCCGTTATCGGATGAACTTTTGGCATACCAAAGACTGGTCAGTGGAAACAAATCCTAATTCTATTGAAAAACCACTGAATCCCTATGAATTGGAGGTGGATTGGATGTCTTATGAACCTTTTGAAATTGGGTCAAAATGATCGGTAAGCCTCCAAGTCTTTCGTCTCAAAAAACGCCGTTTAGATTCCAAGCTTGGAAATGTTTAATGCCTTGATTGGAAGGTAAGGCTAAGTCATCTAGTGAAACCACCATTTTTTCATAATTATCTGGTATGGCTTCCAATGGTGCATATTCCCGTCGAATGGTCTCTTCGTCTACCAAAAGATATGCGCATTGTACATAAATGATGCGGTCTCCTTTGCTGGCAACAAAATCCACCTCCTTGTTTCCCAAAGTTCCCACATAGACCTGATATCCTGCTCTCCTCAACTCCAGAAAAACAAGATTTTCAAGTTTATAACCAACCCCATATCCAAACCCGGGATAAAGAAAATTCCTGAATGCAAGGTCGTTGATATAGTATTTGGCATTGCCGGAGATGGTTTCCTTTCCTTTGATGTTGTAGCGCTCGACTTTATGGGCCAGAAAAGTATCGGTAATAAATCCGATGTAGTTTGAAACAGTTTCGTAGGAGGTACTGCGTTTGTTGCTTTTGAAGAAGTTGACAATATTGGCGATTGACAGCAAATTCGAGGCATTGTTTACCAAATAGATAAATACATCCTCCAAAAGCTTGGGATCTTTGATACTGTGCCGCTGAATAATATCACGAAGAAGTACGGTGTCTTTGATAGCTGCTATATAGTTTCGTTTGGTTTCTTCATTTGGAAGGACAAATAACTCAGGCAAAGCCCCGCCTTCCATATATTGTATATAGTTTTGCTTGGAAAATTCCCCTGATGTAATCCCCACAAATTCCGAAAAACTAAAAGGGAAAATCTCAAAATTCACATACCTGCCCGACAACAAAGTAGCAAGTTCCCCTGAAAGCATCTTTGAATTGGATCCGCTTACAAAAATCTCATAAGGTTCCATATAATCCTGTGAATGGGAATTGACAAAATGTTCCCAACCATCCACGTTTTGTATTTCATCAATGAAGAGGTACTTTTTTCCTTCAGGTTTTAATTGGGAGGTGTAAAATTCCAACACCTCTTCGAGGACCTTGTAATTATTTATAAAATCAAAACCGATAAATTCTTTGTTGTTATACAGGATGTTTTTGGGATCTGTCCCTTCATCGATCAGCCTTTTGGCTATTTGTCTCAGCAGATAACTTTTGCCGACACGGCGCTGACCCACAAGCACTTTGACTAGCTTGTTACCTGTGTAGTTAAAAATATTATCCGTGTAGCTTTTTCTCAGATACCCCAATTCAGGAATATTTCCATCCCAAAAGTTATACTTAGCTAAAGTTTTGAATTTGTCGTCCATACCTGAAAATATCTAGTTAAATGTAGTAATTTTCGTCTGTACCTGAAAATTTTATCAAAATTGGGTGAATTTTCGTCTGTACCTGGAAATATATTACTTCTGATTTTGGTAAAAATAGCCTGAACAGGGGATTTTTTGTTTGGTGGGGAACGGGTAAGTTTGTGTTTGGAAGAATTTCCACAATATTGTGGAAAGTATAACAGGATGGTATTGTTTCCTCTTTTAAAGAGGAATTGATTTTTAATCAAGTTTAAAATGACACGACAAATAGAATTTGACATAGCATTATCATTCGCAGGTGAAGACAGGAACTATGTTGACGAAGTAGCAAACATTCTTAAGTTGAAAGGAATAAGTGTATTCTATGATAAATTTGAAGAAGCAAATTTATGGGGCAAGAACCTTTATGAATACCTGAGCGACATTTACAGAAATAAAGCACTTTATACAATTATGTTTATTTCTGAGAGCTACAATAATAAAATGTGGACAAACCACGAAAGACAGTCAATGCAAAGCCGAGCATTCCAAGAGAACCAAGAGTATATTTTACCTGCAAGGTTTGACAAAACAGAAATCCCTGGCTTACTTTCAACAATCGGATATATTTCTTTGAATGACAAAAGTGCTAATGACTTTTGTGAAGTGATTTTCAAAAAACTCGTTTTAAGTGGAAGAACAATTCCTAGTGAGCAAGTTAGGAAAAGCCTTTCTCCGCTTATCAAAATCCCTAAAATACACCCTTCTAATTTTAAAGTAGTATTGAAAAATGAAAAAGGGGAACCATTTATTGGTGCTGACCTATTCTTAATCGCTGACAACAATACTTACCTAAATAACAAGACAGACAATGAAGGGGTTGCAACATTTGTAATTAACACTAGAAGAATTTATAAACTGTATTTTGCGAATCCAAACTATCCTGCTTATATAGTTGAAAAAATTGACCCTGCGAATGACATTGAAATTTCAGTTCATTCATCTGAGAATATAGGTTCGATAATCTGTAATAATACCGGATATATACCAAGTCTAAAAGGTCGGTTGAATCCAATTCTAGACACTTCCAGTAGAACTTACCTTTACGCTGACAATATTGCCATTAATGGTGGAGAGCCACAACCAGTGAAATTTAAAGTAAACGATCCGATGGACTTGGAAGATTGCGATGGGATGATTATGCAGGTTACTATAAAAGACATTCAAGGACGAGTTTCCTTAATAGAATTTGTAAAACCAATAATTGAAGAATGAAAAAACCTGCTTTTAACATGCTTAGGGCACTAAGGCAATGAATATTAGTGTACAAATTTCGAGTGACATGAAAGTAAATGGAGATGTGAAAAAACTTCTCCTTGACATTTTTTTTGAATTTAATATCCTAATTCCATCGGGACCATTTTTAGGTAACAAACCAATAAAAGTGATTAAGTACCCAAATCATCCAATTACTATAACAACTGTTTTACCATCAATTTATCTTATAGGGCTGACGAGTGATGAGAGGTTTTATGACCAATTGACTTACCAATTCTCCCATGAAATGGTTCACGTATATTCCGACCCAAGAAATAATAATTGGCTGATTGAATCTTTTTGTGAGTCTATGTCATTTATTATGCTTGAAAAAATTGGGGTTAAATGGACAACTAATCCAGGAGTAATGGGGCTTAATTGGTATGCTCCAAATTTTGAGAAATATAAAACCTTAACAATTTCAAATTATCTCAATGACTTAGAAATAAAAGAAGTAGACATTAAAGATTTTAAGTTATCAGAATCGATTGAGAAACTTACAACACCAATAAACAGACAGATAAATTTTATTTTAGCTTATAGAATACAAATCTATTATAAAAAGAATCCAGATGTTTTAAAGTTAATACCATACCTTCATTATACTTCGATCAAAGAAAATCTTGGCGACTACGAATTCTCTACAATGACTCACCCAGACATAAATAGATTTGAGTGTAAATTACCAGAATACCTTAAAGAAGTATGGGTCGACTTTAAAAAGGAATTGAGGTAATGCCGCATGCTCTCAAAAAAATTGTATAAAATATAGCTGGGGACTTGTGCAAATTTGTAGTTTGGTTTTCTAATTTTCATTTAGTCACATGGGATAAACTCAGCTTCATAAACCCCATCTAGGTGTAGATTGCTGCCCACCCTGCATTCAGGCTACTCGCTAAATAGCTTCACTGAAGCTATTCTAAACGCCTGCCTGTTCGGCAGACAGGCTTGTCCCTACCTACTTATTTTTGGATCCTGTACAGTGTTCGGGAGTAATTCAAGTTTTCAAGAATTACTTTTAATTATGGGAGATGCTTATCATCCCGATTCATTCACAAATTGAATATTTTTGTTAAAAACTAATTTCAAAAAATAAAATTTAATTTCTAATTTTGAAATTAATTTAAACTGATGGTAGTTATATCCAAGACGAAGCTCATTGAATTTGGCAGAAATCATGCAGATGCCATAGAGGCTTTGAATGATTGGTGGAGGAAAGCCAAATTGGCTGATTGGGCCACATTTACGGAAGTTAAAGAGACTTTTAATTCTGTGGACTATGTCGGGAATGACCGTTATGTATTCAATATCAAAGGCAATAAGTACAGATTGGTAGCAATGGTATTCTTTGATATTAGAACGGTTTATATCCGCTTTATTGGAACCCATGCAGAGTATGATAAAATTGATTGTTCAACCATCTAAGTTGATTCGGGATGTTAACTAAAATACGTACAGAAAAAGAATACAAGGCAGTAATGAAAACAATAGAGTCGCTTCTGGAAAAAGCAACTGCTATAGGTGGCTTTCATGAATTGGCAAAAGAGGAAGCAATGATGTTGTCCACCCTTTCTGAACTTGCCGAGGCTTACGAAGACAATACATTGAAACTGATGCCAATTAAGCCAAATACCTTGAGGCAGGCTATAGAATATAAAATGGCTGAGCTTGGGCTCTCTCAAGCAAACCTTGCTGAAGTAATGGGGATTGGTGCACCAAAACTTTCTCAGATATTGAGTGGAAAACGGGATCCTGATGTCTCTTTTTTAAAGGCAGCTCATGAAAAACTGAATATTGATGCAGAGTTTTTGCTGACCCACGTGTAATTGTACATTGTATTTATTTCAAATATCAGTAAGTCAAAGAAACTTGAAGCCTGCTACTTTTAGAATTATTTTCGTTCCGATTTGAAAAGCCGAGAGATTCGAATACTTTTTAATTTAATTCCTCATTGCCCGTCTACGGACATTTTTGGTCGGATTTAAATTAATCCAAAAACCCAAATCCCAAAATCACTTAAATTTCGAGGATTATCTATGGCACAGAACTCGCAATTGCAATAATACTTATCTCTCTATAAACCTGTTATTAAGATGCTCAGAAACTATTTCACCATCGCTTGGAGAAGTCTT
This sequence comes from Aquiflexum sp., assembly GCF_041751335.1. Lineage (GTDB taxonomy): Bacteria > Bacteroidota > Bacteroidia > Cytophagales > Cyclobacteriaceae > Aquiflexum. Next base: position 4,322 of record NZ_JBGSXS010000289.1, on the reverse strand, counting down.
TCCAAAAGGAGGCTTTTCACTTTTATCAACCTTTCCGGATTGGTTCTTGGTCTGAGTTCTTTTCTTTTGCTTTTTTCATTCGTGGCATCGGAATGGACTTACAATGATTTTCATGTCAACAAGGATAATATTTACAGACTTGTATTGGCTGATGATGTCAATGGACCGGAAATCTACCTTCCTCCCGGACACGCAACTATTTTGGAGGATCAATTTCCCCAAATCAAAACTATTAATACTTTGGTAAGTCAGATTGCAGGAGGGTTGGTTATTATCCCTGAAACCCAAGAATCATTTAAAGAAGATTGGGTAATGTTTGTCGATAGTGATTTTTTCAGTTCGTTTTCCTTTCCAATTCAACGTGGCAATGCCGACCTGACACAACCCAATACTGTGGTGATTTCATCAAAACTGGAAAAGAGGTTTTTTGCCCATGGAAATGGGATTGGTAAAACAATACAGGTCATTAACCAATTTGGAAAAACAGCATATACGGTCACCGGTGTTTTGGATGATATTCCAAACCGATCTGATATCAAAGGGGAGATATTTTTGTCCTTTCATACTTTGGAAAATGAAGCCAACAGAAATGGAAACGATTGGGCAAATCCCAATGGTCTTGAATCCGGATTCGTCAATTTATTTGTAACCATCAAATCCGGGTCAGACAAACATTTCTTAGAAAAACAGATCACCCGATATATCCGGCAAAACCCCGATTCAAAAGGCCTAACTGCCTATTTACAACCACTATCTGAAATTCACCTTGGAAACTCTGTTTCGGATCCAATGCCCACAGAGGGCAGCATGGGAACGGTCTTGGTATTTGCCGCCATTGCATTGATGATTTTGGGAATTGCTTATGTCAATTACCTCAATCTCTCCGCAGCCAATATCCTTACCAGAATTAAGGAGATAAGAGTGAGAAAAGTATTCGGGGCGGGCAGTTGGCAATTGGCACAACAGTTTATGATGGAGACATTGTTGTTGATGGTGGTGGCATTGGGTATTTCAGCTTTGATTGTCAACCTGGTTGAAGTTCCCTTTGAACAGATCTTCGGTCAGCAGCTTTGGTACGAGGCATATTTTTTACGTGCATTTTGGTTTGTGATTATTGCCATTTTTGGTACCTGTACCATCCTGTCAGGGATTTATGTCGTGGTGCTTTCCGGAAAATTTGGACAGCAATTTCAAATTAATTTTCAACCAAAGAACAGCCAAACCCTAAAGAAATCACTTGTCACCCTTCAATTTGCTATTTCAGTGACCATCATAGTTGGTACCATAGCAGTCAGGGACCAACTCAGCTTTATGCAAAGCCAAAACCTTGGAATGGAGATTTCTCAGAGATTGGTCGTTGAAGGTCCCAGTGATGTAGGTGAAAATGGTGCCTCCAAGATTTCGGCTTTTAAATCCTCGCTCAGGTCCCAGACTTTTGTGGAAAAACTGGGGACTTCCAATGCATTGCCAGGAATCAGCTACAATTTCTTTGCAAGCGGGATTACCCCGATGGTTCCCAGACCTGAGGACAAAGACAAATCCTATGGGATGATGATCATGGACGAGGAATTTACAGATACCTATGGCATCTCATTACTTGCAGGGAGGGATTTTTCTATTGAAGAAGCTTCACAAGGTTATGGTAAAACAAAGAAATTGATGCTCAATGAGAAAGGGGCATTGACGTTGGGATTTGAAACTGCCGAAGATGCGGTCGGTCAAAATATCCTGTGGGGAGAAGGTCCCTATGAAGTGGTGGCAGTGATCAAGGATTACCACCATATGTCCCTCAAAGAGGAGATCATGCCAATGGTGTTTTTGCCTTCACAAGCTTCGGGTTATTTTAGTATGGTAGTCAAAAGTGTTCAGATGAAAGAGAATCTGGAATCGATCAAGGCAACCTATGAGGGTATTTTTCCAGGTAATCCATTTTCCTATTTCTTTATGGATGAGCGTTATGCAGTTCAATATCAAAAGGAACAGCAGTTGGGACAGGCTTTTTTGGTAGGAGGGATCATCGCCATCTTTATATCCTGTATGGGTTTGTTTGCCTTGGCGGCATATACCGTCCAGCAAAAAACCAAGGAAATCGGAATCCGCAAAGTTCTCGGTGCCAGCAGTGAAAGCCTGATCAAATTGGTCAGTAAGGAGTTTGTTGTGTTGGTGGCACTTGCCTTATTATTGGCATTTCCACTTTCTTGGTGGGCCCTCGATACCTGGCAATCTGATTTTCCCTACAAGGCAGGGATATCAGTTTGGACATTTGCTCTGGCAGGTGGGCTCACATTCATAATTGCCATACTGACAGTAGGTTCACAAGCCCTTCGGGCAGCCTGGGCCAATCCGGTGGATTCGATTAAGGATGAGTAGGGGAGAAGTGAAAAGCGAGATGCGAGAAAGAAGAGGCGGGAAGCGAGAAGCGAGAAACGAGATGCAAGAGGCAAGAACTAAGAAACAAGAATCAAGAGTCAAGAACCAAATAAGCGAGAGTAAAGATCCGAAACAATAGGCGAGAAGCGAGAAACGAGAGCCAAGAACAGAGAGCTTTTGCCATTGAGTCCCTTGCGGAACCTTTGCTTCCATTGCGGAACCACCTTTATCCTTTATCCCATCTGGGTGAAGATTGGCTAATGTAATGTGCTAGTTGTTGTCCCGTACAGCTGTCGAGAGCATCTATACCTCCTTATTTTTGGATCCCGTATAGTTGCGAGTGGGGGTAGGAAAGCTTATTTATGGAGCAATCTCAAAAACATATACATCCCTGATCTGATTTTCACCTGTGCCAAGGATTCTTTCAAACTTCAAAGTGTTTTGGCTTTGTTCAAGTACGTAGGTTCCGGATAAAATCAGTGTCCAATCAAATTCTGCCGTCCAAAAGCAACTATTGGTGAAGGTGATTTTTTGATTTTCTATTTTGTAAGTGCCATTGCACAAAGCCGGATATTTTTGTATGCTGGATGTTCCTTCCCAATTCCCATTTTCAAAATTCAATTCTACCAAAGCGATTTCACCAGCCGTTTCCCCTGAAAACCTTTGGAAAGTTCCTGAATAAGTGCCTTCTAATTCTTGGGACAAAATAGTGGGTTCAGCATTTTCATCACAACTTCCAAGAAGGAAAAGCGCGAAAATCAGCAATAGGTTGAATGTGGGTTTAAAATTCATAGTTCGTGGTTTAGATTCTTTTACAGGACGGTTAGGTTTATGGAAGTGTTGTGGGGGTTTGGATTTTTTTAGTAGGGGAACCTTTGCATTTGAGATTCCTCGTACTTGCCAATGACGTAAATCGGAGCGGCCGTCATGCTGATCCCGATAGTTATCGGGAGAAGCATCTCATGAGGATCAGGAAATGATTAAAATACACATAAATAGGACCTCTGGAGATCCTTCGTACCTCAGGATGACGGCGGCCTAGCAGGTGACTTGATGTCATTACCTATTCTGAACATTTACAAAATGTTAACTACTCGCAATAACGCATCCCCTTTATCCCTCATCCTTTATCCTTTATCCTTTCTATCTCCTCCCCCATTTGCCCGATAGCGAACAAAACGAGCACCCGACGGACATTTAAATCTTATTAAATGGTCAAATTTAAGGTTTTGAACCCCTTTTTTTCCATTGGCACAATCTGTGGCATATGAAGTATGAACCAATATTATTTAAAACTCCAATTTTACTTTCCGACCATGAACAATTTAAAACCCATCATCCTTTCCTTATCCCTTTTCTTTATTGCAGTCACCGTGTTGGCGCAGGGATCTGAAACCCGTAACCCTGGAAGTTTTACCAAAATCCACTCCAGTGGGAGTTGGGATGTGATCGTTACGACTGGCAAAAAGGAAGAAGTGCGCTTGGAATCTACCAACATTTCCCTTGATAAGGTCATTACTGAAGTGAACAACAATACTTTAAAAATTTCCCTTGAAAAAGGGAATTACCGCAATCTTGGATTGACGGTCTATGTGACGGTAAGAGAAGTCGAGGGCCTAAAGAGTACAGGCTCTGGAAGTATCAAAATGGAATCTGACATCAGTACCGGTTCTTTATCGCTGGGAAATACCGGTTCAGGAAATATCAATTTGAAGAATGTTTCTGCGGATAACTTATCAGTAAACATCACTGGATCAGGATACATTGCAGTATCAGGAGGATCAGTAGGCGAATTTTCTTTGACCCAGACCGGTTCAGGTGACTTCAAAGGCGAGGAAGTTTCAGTAGAAGAAGCAACCATCACAAAGACCGGTTCCGGCCAAACCCAAATCGGTGATGTGGAAAGCCTGAATGTCAGGGCTACCGGATCGGGAAATGTATATTATTCAGGA
>NZ_JBGSXS010000288.1:0-2073 GCF_041751335.1 Aquiflexum sp. | reverse complement strand
CAGTTACAGGCCATTCCGGCTATTCTTCAGAAAAAAGATTTATTGGGCATTGCCCCGACAGGTTCGGGAAAAACAGCTTCTTACGTTTTACCAATCCTTCAGATGCTGTTGGAAAAAGAAGTCCCTCAAAACAGGGACATCCCCGTTTTGGTAATTGTTCCTACACGTGAACTTGCAGCACAGGTTCAGGAAGTGGTCAAGGTTTTCTCTGAGTTTTTGCCAAGAAGGATAAAAACCATGGCGGTATTTGGTGGTGTTTCCATCAATCCCCAAATGATGAATCTTCATGGAACGGAGATTTTGGTGGCCACGCCGGGAAGGTTGTTGGACTTGGTAGCCCGGAATTCTATTCAACTGGATAAATTACAGATATTGGTCTTAGATGAGGCGGATAAGGTTTTGAATCTTGGCTTTAAATTGGAGGTGGATGAGATCCTTTCAAGGCTTCCCAAAAAACGACAGAATATACTTTTTTCAGCCACCATGGAGGAATCCGTAGAGGAATTGATCAACAAACTTCTCCATCATCCTGTGAAGATCGAAATCGAACAGGACAAGATTGCACCGGAACTGATTTCCCAATCCGCTTATTTAGTGCCAATGGAATATAAAGGACCCTTATTGCGTCATTTGATTATAGAAGGTAATTGGCAACAGATTTTGGTATTTGCATCTTCGATAAGAACTGCAGAAAATGTTGCCAATAAACTTAAAAAGCATGGGATTGAAGCCATGGCATTTCATGGTGATAAAAGCCAAGGTGCCAGGACAGATGCCTTGACCAAATTCAAAGCAGGTAAAATAAGGGTTCTTGTGGCCACTGACCTGGCAGCAAGAGGGATTGATATCAAATTTTTACCCTATGTTATCAATTATGAATTGCCAAGATCTCCAAAGGATTATATCCATAGAATAGGCAGGACAGGTAGGGCAGGAAGTGAAGGAGAGGCAATATCGTTGGTTTCAGAGGAAGAAGAGCACCACTTTAAAGTCATCCAGAAAAAAATGGGCAGAAGGGTTGAAATGATAGATGCAGTGAATTTGGATTTTAAGAGGTGATTTGTTCCTTTGGGTTATCCAGTTTTTTTGCTGATATACTATCAGGACGGAAGACTGAAGACGGAAGACGGATGTGACGTACTTCTAAAAACCTACCCCATTTTGGTTGGACTTACCCAATTCTTATAGCTTTCCAGATATACAAATTTCTTATTTTGAAGATTTCATTCCTTACCAGAATAAACTGGATACTATATAAATAGTATGGTGAAAATTCAGATTATGTCGTCTTCTGTCTCCCGTCTTCTGTCTCCTATCTCATTTCAACCAACTCATTCTTCTCGCCCAATCATCCAGAAACTCTTTTCTCCATTTGTTGACTGTTTTTGCACCAGGCCTATTGTTTTCTATAAGCGAGGGATCAGGATTGTCTGTCCAATAGTTTGGGCCATGTTCGGTTTGGACAAAAGAGCCACCCCAACTTGCTGACTCGGGATTTTCTGGGTCTCCTTGAAGCAAATAAAGGACAGAAGGAGTGTCGCCCATTTTGAGGTCTTTCTTTTGTTCCCAAAAAAGTTCTCCAAGATAGCCGTGACCTTTGATATTTTTTTCTACAAATGAAATATTCCCATAATCCCCCGATTGGTTACCGCCCATATACATGCCCCGGAAGGTTGTATTGTTTTCAATCCACCACAGGTCTTGATGGTTTTTGAAAAGGTAATCTCTTGATTTCGGATCCTGATCTGTATTCCAACTTCCTATCGAATAAACCCTCAAATTCTTTTTGATGCTAGGGTCATGGTGTACAGCTTGCGCTACATCAGTAATTGATCCCCAAACCAATACATAAACGGGCTGAGCAGAATTGGCTCGTATTTGGGAAATTATAAAAGCAGCACCTTCGCTTAGCTTTTCGGGGATTTCGGAGGATAGTGGTGCTGTCGCTCCCTGTTTACTGACCTGTCTTAGGTAATTAGGTTCAGGGAAACTTGTATTTTGGCGCTGTAGTTTAGGATAGTCTTTTTCATAAACATCAATGGCCTCCAAAATATGTCCAACCCTGCCATCATG
>NZ_JBGSXS010000287.1:0-12571 GCF_041751335.1 Aquiflexum sp. | reverse complement strand
CCACCTCACTTAATCCAATTCTCCGCTCCCCGAGCTTGCCGAGGGGTATTTTTAGGATTACGCGATTGGAAGGTACGAGGAATCTTCAGTGGTTCTATTTATGTAAATATTTATAATTTTCTGATCCTCGTGGGACTATGCTCCGATAACATCATTGGTACTGGATTGGCCGGCTCTATTGTTTCAACAAAATAATAATGGAACGACAAAAGTGGCAAAAGAATACAAAAGTTACTGAATATTAACTTTTGGTGATAGAGTCTTTTGTTCCCTTTTGTTTCTCTTGTGGTTCAAATTAAATTTCATATGTATTTATCCACAATGATGCCGGTGGCCAAATATCATTGGGGCTTTTCAAAAAATCTGTCAATTGTAGGCACGAGGAATCTTTACAATCGACAAGATGATTTTCACTAAACACAAAAAAGCCTATTGAGATTTTCCTCAATAGGCTTTTATCAATGCCAAAGAATTAGAATTACTTCTGTCCTTTAGGTAAGACATTGGATATCAATGATACTTTCTCAATAGGTTCAGAAGCATTTGAATAAACCCTGATCACTGAGTTTTGCTTTCCCATTTTACCAGTTGAATTAAAAACCACTTTCAATTCGCCTGTAGTTCCTGGTGCAATAGGCTCTTTTGGCCAATTCGGGGCAGTACATCCGCAAGTCACAGCCACATTCTGAATCATCAGCGGAGAATTTCCGGTGTTTTTGAATAAGAAAGTGTGCTCGACCTTATCTCCTTGGGTAATGTCTCCAAAGTCGATGGATTTCTCCTGGAATTCGATTACAGGACCAGCTTGTTCTTGGGCGTAGGCGGTTAGGGTGAATATTGTCACCACCATTAGTAAAAACATCTTTTTCATAGTTGATCTCATTTAGTTTAATTTTCTAAATCATTTGTATTAATGTAAAACCTTTGGTTAAAGTTCACCATAAACAGTTCTTTCTTTGCTCGGGTCATCGCCGTATACATCCATCGAAGATAATCCTGATTAATCATATCATCCGTGAGGTAGCCTTGGTCTACGAAGACTGCATCCCATTGACCACCTTGGGCTTTATGACATGTCAATGCATACGAAAACTTCACTTGCAACGCCGAAAGATAAGAATCTTTTTTTATCAATTCCATCCTTTCTGTTTTGCCGACCACATCGGCATAATCTTCTGATACTTGGCGGTATAGATCCTTGTACTGCTCAGAGGTCAGTGAAGGATGTGGACTATGAAGCGTGTCCAATATGACTTTTGCTTCAAAGTATGGCTCTTCAGGGTAATCAATTAACCTTAACTCCAAGGTTGCAAATCTCAAGCCATACATATCTTCAAATGAACGAATTTTGATTACTTCTGCAAAATCACCGTTCGCCAAAAAACTAACACGATCAGAATCAGCCATGTAAGTATAATTATTTTTGACAATCATCAGGATATCACCTGCGTTGATTTCATCTTCAAAAAAATGAATCGTCTGACGTATATATTGATTGTACTGTACGGCTGCTTTATTTGACCTGGTCACTATAATGGTACTTTCGATCCCATATTTTTGATAGGCATACCTCAGTCCGTCTTCCAGTTTTTCACCTGTCATTCGAAAAAAATCTTTAAATCCTTTGGTGACCAACTGCACCTGTGGATTTTCCAACCACATATTACCTCTAAGCATCGTGGCGTTGTACAAAATTCCTGAAGTCAATTGTTGGCGCATTACTTCTGTCAACTCAATCCCCTCTGCTTGTAACCTAAAATGAACAATCAAATAGTCTTTGTCGAGGGCAGGACTTTGCGAACTTCCAACGGGTGGGAGTTGGGCGATATCCCCTACCATCAATAACTTATTGGAGGATTCCTGAAAAACAAAATTGATCAGATCCCTCAGAAGACTCCTCCCTCCGATGGCTTCATCTGCCAACATGGAAGATTCATCCACAATAAACAGGGTGTCTTTATAATAATTTTTCTGAAGGTTAAACCCTTGTCCCAAGTCACCGATTTCACCCTTAGGCTTATAAATAATTTTATGGATAGTAAAAGCTGATTTGTTGCTGTAATTGCCCATCACCTTGGCTGCACGTCCAGTAGGTGCCAAAAGAAGTGACTTTAATTTCAATCTTGGCAAGGTTTTGACCAATGCAGAAATCAAAGAAGTTTTACCTGTTCCAGCATATCCTCTCAAAAGAAAAGTGGGGTTTTTTGGATTTTCTTTCCCAAAAAATAAATCCATCTTTTCAAAAAAGCCCAATTGACCGGAAGTTGGTTCAAATGGAAAATTTCTTTTCAAAAGAAGCGAAGGCTTTAGTACAGCTTCATTATCTTTACTCATCATCAATGACGAAGCTAAGAGATAAATGACAATTTTGGAAGAAGATATCCATGAGAAATTTGGAGGCAGGTTAAGAACACGTGTAAATGGTGTTTTGATTCAAGATGATAAGATATTAATGATAAAACATAACATGGGCAATGGAAAATACTTTTGGAATGTACCAGGTGGGGGAATGAAATTTGGGAGCTCAAGTACTGAAAATCTTAAAAGAGAATTTAAAGAGGAAACAGGGTTAGAAATTTCTGTAGAAAATTTTCTATGCACATATGAATATCTAAAGCCACCACTTCATGCAGTAGAACTTTACTTTGAAGTTCAACAAACAGGAGGTAAACTGAAAATGGGAATTGATCCAGAGCTATCAGAAGATAGGCAATTAATCACTGAAATTGGATTCTTTGACATCAAAAAATTGGGTTCTATCAAAAATGAGGAGAAACACAGGCTATTTTGGGGAATAAAATCCACGAATGATGTGAGATTATGGAAAGGATATTTTAATTTTGAAAATAATTACATAAAATAGCGTTCTCATCACTAATACCATCAACTTTATTTACAGATTAAATCAAGCCAAAAAATGACACTAACAAGAATTTTATCGATTGTTTTCCTAATTGCAGCTATTGGCCTCGGATACATGTTATTTAGAAGTGTGGACGACGTAATGCAAGAGGAAAAAAGAATTGCAGCTACTGAAGCTAGAATAATTGAAAAACTTCAAATGCTTAGGGATGCTCAGACTGCCTACATAGCCACCAATGGTGAGTATGCAGGAAACTGGAATGACCTTAGAAATTTTGTGCAGAATGGAAAGATCTGGTTGGTGCAAAGAAAGGAAACAACAAAATTATTGGAATACGGTAAAGAAGAAATCATTGTTGAATTGGACACATTGGGTTCTGTTTATGTAATGGACTCCTTATTCAATGAAAGAAAATATCCAAACTTCAATCTTGATAATCTTCATGTAGTACCAGGTTCTGGTGGAAAAGAGTTTGAATTCTTTGCTGACAAAGTAGAAAGAAACCAAAGACAAATACCTGTTTTTGAAATCAGAGATCCAGATCCAATCAATCCAAAAAGAAGAGCAAATAATAAAGAAAAAGCCCTTCGCGTTGGTTCAAGAACTGATTCCTCTACTTCTGGAAACTGGGAGTAATCTTGGCTATAAGATCTGATAATATCATCGAAAAAAAAATTTACTGCGATAAGTTTGATGCACAAAACGTATCAAACTTATCGCTTTTCTTATTTGAAGACCATTATTTTTATTTTGCTAAAGATCAAAATGGGAAAGTTCTTGCAATTCATAAGCAATCCTATGAAAATCCGAGGTCACTGAATTATAGGCTCAAAGAAGATCGATTGTACCAATTAGATGTTCGAACAAGAGTTTATAATTATACTTCTCCTTTTTCTTTAATTCCAGGTCCATTTTTTGACTCAACCTTATCATCTGTATTTCTATTCTTTTCAAAAAAACCCGTAGAAAACAGTATGGTGTATGACACGAGCCTCGAAAGTAACAACCTTCACTTAGTGGGTTCAATTAGAAAGGGTTTGGCTGACATCCTTTCTGAAAATAAGTCGGAAATCAGTTTCCATCACGGCGCAACTTCATTTCTTTCCTACGTACTGAAAGAAAAATTCAATCTCCTAAGCCAAGAAATTTTGATTTTGATGCAAAAAAATCACTTTTATCTTGTTGCCTTTTCCAATCAGGAAATAGTTCTTTTTAATAAATTCGAGATCGGCAATAGAGAAGATATACTGAAATATATCATGGGTATAACCAGCCAATTGGAATTTAACAAAAACTATTTCAGACTAACCATATTTGGAGATACCCTTCTTCATCAAATTGATAAAGAATGGATTTCCCAATACTTTAGAAACATTAATATTATGTCTCCCATCCCAAATATTCAGTATCATGAAGGGGCTGAAAAATTTCAAAATCCTGGGGTATTTGAATCCTATTGGGAACTTCCGTAATCATTGATACATGAAGAAAACAGCAATATTCCCAGGTTCCTTTGATCCCTTTACCAAAGGACATCATGACATTGTCATAAGGAGTCTCAATATTTTTGATGAAGTGATTATTGCGATTGGTTTTAATTCTGCCAAACACAACAGATATTTCGAGGTCGACCTGATGGTTAAAAAAATATCGGAGATTTATCAGGACAATACGCAAGTCAAAGTGGTGGTATACAATGAACTTACTTCCACATTGGCAAAAAAACATCAGGCCAACTTTTTGGTAAGGGGTTTAAGAAATACAACAGATTTTGAGTATGAAAACACAATCAGTCAAATGAACAGAAATCTCAATGCTGATCTTGAAACTGTTTTTTTGATTACATCTCCCCAGTTTGCTGCAGTAAGTTCCACTATCATTCGGGAAGTGCACAGATATGGAGGGGAAGTGAAAAATTACCTTCCTTACACTTTATGAAGCTTGGGTACGAGTTTCAAATACCTTTTGTATAAATACCTCATTGAGGGATAAGAATTCACCAATGCTGTTTTTGCTTCATGGTGGCCCATCCATCTGATATCTGCGATTCCCTCCTCTTTTTGGGGTTTCATATCCACATCGCTCAAGCATTCCATAGCATACCAGTAGGTTTTTTTCAAGATACTTTTTCTGTCATGTGTATAGGTATGCCATGTTTTACAGATTTCGGGACCAATTTTAACTTTGATATTGCATTCCTCTTCCACCTCTCTTTGCGCACATTCTTCAGGGGTTTCACCCCTTTCAAATTTTCCTTTTGGCAAATCCCATTTATTGAGCCTATGGATAAAAAGGACTTTGTCTCCTTTGGTCACTACCCCTCCCGCAGCTTTGATAACCGTGTACCTGCTCTTGATAAACAATTTCATCTGAGGTTTGTCTTTGGCAACTATAGTGACAGAATCAAGGTGTTTTAGCTTTCTAGTACGCAAGAGGTACAACAATTTGATTATTACGTCTTTTGTCGGCTCAATAATCAACACATCATCATGAAAATCGCCTGTAGCTGGAATATCAACGGGGTGGTCATAAACACACTCAAAAGTTTTGTCAGCTGGCAATTCCTCAGGAGTAAATAAATCCAGAGGTTTATCGTTGATAAAAATCTTCATGACCGACGGGATTTTCTTGGTAGATTTTCAAATATTTAACTCAAAAATGCATAAAATTTTTAAGCCTGCACAATACCCACTTACTTTTTATCCCTTAATTTTATGCCATGGAATTACTCAACAAAAAAACCGCTTCAGAAATAGCCACCAAACTATTGGAAATAGAAGCCATACGACTTCAGCCATCAAAACCTTTTACCTGGGCATCAGGATGGAAATCACCCATCTATTGTGATAACAGACTATCTCTTTCATACCCAGATGTTAGAACATTTATTAAATTATGTCTTTCACAGGCAGTTAGACAACACTTTTCAACCGCTGAATCAATTGCAGGTGTCGCTACAGCGGGGATACCTCAGGGGGCACTCTTAGCTGACGAACTCAAGCTTCCCTTTATCTATGTAAGATCCAAACCCAAAGGTCACGGAATGGAAAACATGATAGAAGGTAAAGTCATACCGGGACAAAAAGTAGTTGTGGTAGAAGATTTAGTTTCTACAGGAGGAAGCTCCTTAAAAGCAGTGGTGGATTTAAAAGCAGCTGGTTTTGAGGTTCTTGGAATGGTTGCCATTTTTACCTATGGCTTTGAAATCGCCAAAAAGAATTTTGAAGAAGCTGGTGTGCAACTTATTTGCCTGAGTGATTACTCTGCCATGTTACCGCAGGCCTTGGCCAATGATTATATAGATGACAATACATTGGCATCATTGGTAGAATGGAGAAAAGACCCTGCTTCCTGGAATCCTTAAGATCCACGGGGTCAACCGACATCGGTCATCGGACAATTTTCCCCTTCAAAACTTCTCCTCGATTCCCAACCCAAAAAGCGCAAAATCATATTTGACAGGATCTTGAGGATCAAATTCCCTTAATTTACTTGTCAATTCTTTTGCGGTTTGCCAGTCGGTTTGTTTCCGGGTTATCAATCCCAGTTTTCGTGCCACCCTGTCCACATGGAGGTCACAGGGACAAATCAACTGATAAGGTTTAATCGTTTTCCATATCCCAAAATCCACTCCATTTCCATCCTGTCTGACCATCCACCTCAAAAACATATTCAGTCTTTTACATGCTGAATTCCTCTTAGGGGTTGCTACATGCTTTCTTGTTCTGTTTGGAGCATGCGGAAGATTGAAGAAATAATCATGGAAATTAGTTAAAAGCTTTTCTACAATATCCATTTCAGGAGTCCATCCAATGGTGAAGGCGTTTTCTAGGCTATCGTGTTTTTGATAATACCATGAAAAAAAATCAATGAAATAGAGTGCATCCATATCATTGAAAGTGCGGTGCTTGAAATCCAGAAATGGTTTGAGTTCCGATTCCGAATGATTGAGGACAAAATCATGCGGGGAATTATCCATCATAGCCATCAGCTCCAGGCATTTGTTGATGATGGTCTTTCTTTGACCCCAAGCTAAAGTTGCCGCAAAAAAACCGGCAATTTCGATATCCTGAGGTTTACTGAACCGATGGGGAACCGAAACAGGGTCCAATTCGATAAAACTATGTTGATTATATTGGATTACCTTTTGGTCCAAAAAACTTCTGATATCCATTACAGGGCAACTTTCACTTCTCCGCCCTGAATCCCGTCAAACCATTTGAAAAGTAAGTTATTATCTTTTTTCTCTGAAAGATGCCAGTCAAAACATTTGATATTGGTCAGGGAAGTAAGTTTATCAGAATCCGGGTCATAAAGACAGATATCAAAGTCAGGTAGTTCTTTGGAGTCTGTAGAATTCCATCTTTCAAGCAAAATACCTTCATCCATCAACCTTACTTTACTTCCAAAATAGTAATCCTGAAGTACAGAAGGTATTCCATCAGTTCTCCTCAATTCAAAACAGGAAGGTCCAAACATAATCTGTTTGTGCATTTTAGCTTCCAGCAGGGCATTAGGTTGGTTTAAAGGTTTCCAATCCGATTCAAGAACCTCGACATTGTCTTTTCCACTTCTCAATCCTGCCAATAATCTTGATATCCCAGAAAAGATATAGGTTAAACCAATTAAAACCAGTCCAAAAGTGGCCATTATAGGATAGGATATCACAAAAAAGACATTCCATATAAACCTGAAAAAATGATGAAAGATTAATTGCAACTTTTTCATTCTACCTATGTCAATATGAGATTTCTACAGGAAATCTGGCATTTACAGCTCTTAGTTGTTCAAAGGCAGCCTTAGAAAGTTTGATGATCAACCTGGTGTTGTCACCTGTTTCAGGAAGTTTTCCGACTACCCTTGCAAATATGGTGATGTCATTTTCTTCATTTCTGACCCTCATGATAGTCCCAACCGGAGCATCTCTGTGCAGTACCAAATATTTTTTATGGTTTCCAGTTCCTTCAATCAATTCGGCAAGACCCGTTTGTTTTATGTTTTTATAAGCTGTGTTATCATCTTCGTCTGATGCTCGACTGCTTAAAGTAGCATTCGTCCTTTCATTGTTGATGATAACAGGGACAGAGGAAGTTACTACAGGTACATTTGAATTGGCCTCCCTTCCTACTTTGAGCTTTTGGCCAACGGAGATATTATTAGAAGATAGCGCATTCCAAGTAATGATATCCTCCATGTTTGCATCGTATTTTTTCGAAATAGCAAACAGTGTCTCTCCTTGTCCTACGGTATGGGTAATCCAATCACCTGGTAGGTTTGCTCCAATGCGCTCAGGATTCCTACTTGCCACTGGCTTTTCTTCAACAGCTTTTTCTGCTGGCTTTGAAATGGTTTCATTTCCAGATTTGGAAACTACTGGCTTTTCTGAGGATGAAGGTACAGGAGTTGTGGAAGAAGGAGTCGTAGGAGCAGCTTTTTGTGGTGCTGCTGCTTTTTCTGCTACACCTTCAATAATCAAGGATTGGCCAACACTCAGGTCAGTACCTTGAAGGTTATTCCATTTTAAAACATCACTTACCGTTACATTGTACCTTTTGGAGATGGCGAACAAAGTTTCTCCAGGTTCTACTTTATGTAGCTTAGCCCCCTCAGGCAATACAGCTTTGGCAATAAAAGGGACTTTAATCCTTTGTCCCAATTTAAGACCTTCCTGAAGTTGCGCATTGTTTTGGATGATTTCATTTACAGCAACTTGATACCTTCTTGAAATGCCAAACAAGGTTTCCCTCTCCTCCACTTGATGTATAATGAAGGATTTATCCCCAATTTTTTCAATACCAATAGAATCTCTCAATATCAATTCGGATGCTTTAGCTCCAAAACTTAGAGCGATACAAAATCCTAAAACAACTATGTTTTTCATAAAGTCTTTAACCTACTTTTTTGTGCAAAGTTCAGATTTATTTTTTCATTTGCAAGGAAAGAAATCCCTAATGGCAATAATCCCACCTCATTAGAATTAAAACGAAAATTGCCCAATTTATTTCAACAATCAATCATTTTTGAAAAACCTAGAATGAATTCATTGTGGTTAATTCTAAGGAAACCTTAAAATCATCTTAACTTTTATCATAAGGCTAACTAATCTATAATCCATCTATCAAAAGATTAACCCCTCTAAACTAAAATCTATATTTTCCTGTCACAAATTGCACTTATTTAATCACTATAAATTTAAACTTCAATATGAAAAAAAGAATATTTACCAAAATGTGTTTTTTGGGATTAGGTATGTTGCTGCTTGTTTTAAGACCGCAATACACCCTTTTTGCCCAACAAATTGACATGAGTCAATTCAAAGAAATGAAAGCCCGCAGTGTAGGTCCCGCTGCAATGAGCGGTAGAATTACAGCCATTGATGCTGTCGATGACAACCCAACAATCATGTATGCTGGTTCGGCATCAGGTGGTCTGTGGAAATCCACCTCGGGAGGCATTACTTGGAAACCGATTTTTGATGAAGAAAAAGTCCACTCGATCGGTGCCATTTCCATTTACCAAAAAAACCCGAATATCATTTGGGTCGGTACTGGAGAGGGTAACCCTAGAAATTCCCTGAATATGGGATATGGTGTTTACAGGTCTTTGGATGCCGGTAAAACATGGCAAATGATGGGTCTGGAAAAAACCAGGGCAATCCACAGAATAATCGTACATCCTGACGATCCCAATACAGTTTTTGTCGGAGCTATTGGTTCTCCATGGGGAGAACAAGAGGAAAGAGGAGTCTATAAAACCACAGACGGAGGTAAAACTTGGAATAAGATTCTTTATGCAGATACCAAAACAGGTGTCGGCGAGATGATTATGGATCCAAACAATCCCAATAAGATCTTTGTCAATATGTGGGAACATCGTCGCTATCCATGGTTTTTTAATTCAGGAGGCGCTTCGTCAGGTTTGTTTGTAACGCATGATGGAGGCGACAACTGGAAAAAATTAGATGATAAAAATGGGTTACCCAAGGGAACTTTGGGTAGGATGGGTCTTGCCATATCCAAAGCTAATAGCAATAAGGTATATGCTTTGGTAGAATCTACCAAGAATGCCCTGTATGTTTCAGAGGATGGGGGTGATAATTTTAAAATGGTAAATGACAAACCTGAAATCGGTGACAGACCTTTTTACTATTTTGAAATCCATGCTGATCCAAAAAATCCTGACAGAATTTATACTCTTTATTCAAGGGTAGGAATGAGTGAAGATGGCGGACGTACTTTCACCCAATTGCTTTCTTATGCTGGTGTTCACCCAGACCATCATGCCTGGTATATCAATCCCAATGATCCAAACCTAATGATCGATGGAAATGATGGCGGTCTAAACATTACTCGTGACGGAGGAAAAACCTGGTATTTTGCTGAAAACATTCCTGTAGGACAATGGTACCACATCAATGTGGACAATGAAGTCCCTTACAATATTTATGGCGGCCTTCAGGACAACGGTAGCTGGTTCGGACCTGCTTATGTTTGGAGAAGAGACGGCATCAGAAACACCTATTGGCAAGAAATCCAATTCGGGGATGGTTTTGACGTTGTATCAGATCCTGAAAATTCCAGATATGGTTATTCCATGTCACAGGGAGGAAATGTCACTCGATTTGACAAAGAAACAGGACATAAAAGAACAATCAAACCTACACATCCGGATAAAGACATCTTCTTAAGATTCAACTGGAATGCAGCAATAGCCCAAGATCCTCATGATGCAGCTACCATTTATTATGGTAGCCAGTTCTTGCATAAGAGTACAGACAGAGGTGAAACATGGGAAATCATTTCTCCGGATTTATCAACAAATGATCCTGAAAAACAAAAGCAGCAGGAAACAGGTGGGCTAACCTTTGATATCACAGGTGCAGAAAATCACACGACCATTATTGCCATTGCACCAAGTCCCGTAGATAAAAATGTGATCTGGGTAGGTACTGATGATGGAAATGTACAGGTAACAAAAGATGGTGGAAAAACATGGTCAAATACTGCAGACAAGCTCACAGGTTTACCAAAAGCGAGTTGGATCCCACAGATTCAGGCGTCAAAGTATGATGCAGGAGAAGCATGGATTGTAGCAAACAATTACAGGAACAATGATTTTTCAGCTTATGCTTATCGAACCAAAAATTATGGCAGTACCTATGAAAGGATAGCAGATGACAATAAAGTGTGGGGATTTACCCTTTCTATCATCCAAGATCCTGTCGAACCAAATTTGGTATTCCTAGGAACAGAATTTGGATTGTATGTGAGTTTTGACAATGCCAAGTCCTGGAATCAATGGAGACATGGCTATCCCAATGCTGTTTCCACTTATGACATGGTCATACAGGAAAGAGAAGCTGATTTGGTGATCGGTACCTTTGGACGTTCAATTTATGTTTTGGATGATATCAGGCCCTTAAGACTCTTTGCCAAAAACCTAGGCAAAGCTCCTACTGATAAAATCAATGCCATTCCTTCTTCAGATGCTTATCAGGCCGAAATTCATCAGCCTCATGGAGAGCGATTTCCTGCGGACGGCAAATATGCCGCTGAAAATAGGCCATTGGGCGGGAGGTTGAGTTTTGTCATCAATGATCCCGGTAAAGAGAAACTGGATTCTGTGACTGTTTCCATCTTTGATGCAGCAGGTCAACAAATCAGGACCATCAAAAAACTTCCATCGCATGGGGTCAATCAGGTAATCTGGAATCTAGATCGCAAAACCTCTGCCGATACGCCACCTAGGAGAGGTGGTGGCGGTGAAGGTTCAGGTAGTCGCGGATTCTTTGAACAAAGTGGAGGAGATGCACTCCCAGGAACTTATAAAGTAGTCTATCAATATGGCGATGCCAGTACTGAGGGGTCCATATCAGTCCATACGGATCCTAGAATAAAGACAGATGTGGCAAGTCTAAAAGCACGTGAAGAATTCATTAAGCAGACAGAAGTATTATCCGCCGAAGTCATGAAAGCCACAAGACAGCTTGATGATGCCAAAAATACAGTGGATAAAATCCTGACCTTCGCCAAAGGTGTTGATGATGCAGAAGTAAAAGAATTGGTAAAACTTGCAGAGGAGACTAAGAAAAAAATAGACACCACAAGAGAGGCATTCTACGGGCCTACCAGAGAAGGCCAAGGGATTGTCAGGAATTTGTACCCGACTACCATGACCAGATTATATGCCCCAAGAAGCTACGCAAACTCCTCTTACCAAGCTCCCGGACAAACTGAGGAAAGGTTATTGCAACAGGCCAAAGAAAGTGCTGAAGAGGCGCTGAAAGTATGGAATGAGTTCTTTGAAAATGACTGGAAAGCATTTGAGGAGAAAGCCAGAAATACCAAAATTGATGTTTTCAAGGAAATTGAGAATGTGGAGGTGAAGTAGTGTGATTGCTTTATAAATTGTGAAAGGACGGGAGACCGAAGACCGAAGATGGTTACATTTAAATATTTAGGTTTGAAGTAATGAAATAACCGCCATAGTAAACTGTGGTGGTTATTTATTTTTCCCATCTTGTCGTAGTTTGGCGTTGGCGCTTGGGGAATCTGCAATTACCTTTATTCCATTACTCAATATTAGATTTATTCAAGATGGATTTGAAGGCTAAACCATAATCATTCTTCTCAAAAAAAAATATTTTCATAAAGCTATTGCATGTTAATTTTTATTGTGTATTATTGTTATAGTTTACATTGATTGAGG
>NZ_JBGSXS010000286.1:0-2049 GCF_041751335.1 Aquiflexum sp. | reverse complement strand
AATAGGTAGTTTAATTGGTTTTACAGAACAATTTGTTAAAGATAATTTTTAGTGAATAACCGAAAAAATATTTATTTCAAAAACAATACAACTTCGTTGCAGTCTTTTTCCTGGAACCTTTGAACTTCAAGAATCAATTGTTGGTGTGTCAACAACCATCTGTTAAAAGCTTAATGGCAGACTAAAATTCAATCAATAGGAATTTTATTTCGATCCACCTCCTCGCTGAGAAGGATAAGCTAATGAATAATTATTGTCGGAAGTATAGACTAGAATTTCATAAGGTTGTATCGAACTTACTAATTGTAATCAAAATATGGAAATGAAAAATAGAAAAGAATTTGAGGTGATGTTTGATGAGCAGTCAGGCACCCAAATCTGGGTAGTCGGAAAAATTAAAGAGTTGCCCCTAGTAATCATTCAATTTGCTCTTAATCTTGCAGAATTAGACTTCATCAAATTTGTCAGAATTGATGGGGAAATGATAGCAGCCTCCAGTGAAAGTTATCCGAAACGACCCAAAGTGCCAATTGTTCAAATGCTTCATCAGACTGCTATAGGCATTGAAGTCCTTTATGACCTTGAATATAAAACCATAGATTTTTATGATATCAATTCTCCAATAAAAGGAAATGGTGGAAAAATGGCAGACGCAATCCTAAAGGACTTTCCCGAAGGATGGCAACCACTCGTATTCAATGATTGGAGTGATGGTTTTTGGGACCGGATCAAAGAAAAATACAAGCATTTGGATTGGATGGAAGATCCGTTTACTAATTAAAGCTCAACCCTTTCCTTGGGTTCCGAAATAGATTTACCTAATTCTTGCCCGGCTAAATCAATCCACAGTTTTCCCCATCTGGGTATAGTTTAAGCGTTTGACTGGGCGGAGTTTGCAACTCCACCCTACTATTTTTAGGATCCTGTACAGCTGTCGGGAGCAATTCCTTCCCAACCCCAAAGGGATTTAATGTTGATAGCTCTGATTGAGATGCCCTACCCAAAAATCTACCAAAAATACTTGGAGTAAGCACCCCTAGAATCAGTGAATACCTAAATGGAAAAAGTGAACCTACTTTAAAAATAGCTAGGGAAATAAGTCGAAAATTGGATATTGATGCTTCTATTGTGTTGGGTGTTTGACAAAAAAAGAATTGTTGAATGGAATAGAAAAAGGATTCAGGAAAGGAATGATACTCTGTGAAAATTAGACTCCTCCTACGTCGGAGTGACAAGGAAAACTTGATTCAAGCTTTTTACATTTTATCAGGTCAATAGGTCCCATAGCTTTATGTCAAGGGTTCGATGAATTCATAAAAATAACCTCAGACCCGATAGGCCTGAGGTTTCAATAAAAGTCTATTTTTTTTTTATTTAACTTCCTTCAAAGTATTGTCAATTAATAATTTCAAATGATCCTTATGGGCTTTGGAGGAAAGATTTCCGTTGGCATTATTTGCCTTGCCCTTGATATAATTCAGGTTATACAAGGCAGCTGATTTGGCCAGGTGGTTGTACCTGTTGCTAGAGGTTCCTGAAACCATCCCTTTGAGCGTATTCACATACTCCATCTGAAGGTTCTGCCTGAAGGAATTGACATTTCCATTGATATCCGCATCGATGATAGCTTTGGTCAGGTCGTTCATGTAAGTTGCCAAGTTGTATTCATTGTCGTACAATTCCGAATCCACCATTCTCTGTAGCGTGTTTGGGTGGGTCAAATGGGCCAGTAAATATTTTTGTGAGCTCAATACCTGCTGATGGATTTGGGGATCCTCTGGTCCTGACAAGCTCCTGATAAGATTCGCCGTCTTTTGTGTATTTCACCATGATCTCTTTGATCAAGTTTTTGGAAGTTTCTACGATATGAATCGAATATCCAATCTGATCATTGGAAAGGTCACCGATCATTACTCTTGGATCAATGGCTTTGCGCTATTTAGTCCTTCAGTAACCCAATTCCCCGAACATAAAACCTTTACTATTCCGTGATTTTTTTGTGATAACTCATGGCCAATTTTGATCAAATCAAAATCAAACTTATTATGA
>NZ_JBGSXS010000285.1:0-32604 GCF_041751335.1 Aquiflexum sp. | reverse complement strand
GAAGCGGAGAAAACTACTACCAAAGCAGAAGAAAAGCCTAAAATTGATCAAAGAGCGATTTTCGGTGCAGGTGGCACAACAGGTTCAGGTTCTCAACCTGCCACAGGAAGTGCCCAAGGTTCTTCTACCCAAAAAGGTGATGAAGGTAAACCTACAGGGACAATCGATGGAAGAGCAATTATGGGTTCAGGTTCCGGAGAAGGAGTACCAGGTCCTGCTTCAGGATATAACCTTGAACTTGCAGGTTGGGATTTTGCCTCCAAACCTAATATCAGAGATAATGTATCGACCAGAAATGGAAGAATAGTTTTTAATATTACAGTAGATGATAATGGTAAAATCGTTCAGGCTATTCCCAGGGAATACAATGTTTCCAATGAAGTCTTGGCTTATTACCGTACAGTGATTAATCAGATTAATTTTAAACGACAAGGGGGGGCAGCTACTGCTGAATTTTCTCAAGGTAGAATTACTTTTATTATCAAAGTAGATTAATCCATGACCTATCAGGAAACATTGGACTACCTGTTCAATGCATTACCCATGTTCCAACGTGTAGGGGCTGCTGCCTTTAAAAAGGACCTCAGCAACACCATCACCCTTTGCGGGCATTTGGGGAATCCTCAAGATCACTTCAAGAGTGTTCATGTTGCCGGTACCAACGGTAAAGGAAGCACCTCCCATGCCATTTGTTCGGTTTTGATGGAAGCAGGCTATAAAGTCGGTTTATATACATCTCCACATCTTAAGTCATTTACAGAAAGAATTAAAATCAACGGTATTGAAATTCCCGAAAACGAAGTAGTGAACTTCGTTGCCGCAAATAAGAGTTTTTTAGAGGATTTAAAGCCAAGTTTTTTTGAAATGACTGTAGGTATGGCTTTCTGGTTTTTTGCCAAAGAGGAAGTAGATATAGCTGTTGTCGAAGTAGGTATGGGCGGCAGGTTGGACAGCACAAATATTATTCAGCCTGAAATTTCGGTTATCACCAATATTGGGATGGATCATACGGAGTTTTTGGGTGATACCTTGGAGAAAATTGCTGTAGAAAAAGCAGGGATCATCAAGAAAAATATACCTGTCATCATCAGTCAAAAGCAAAAAGAAACTTCAAATGTCTTTATATCGCGATCAATTTCAAATCAAGCAGAACTTTTCTTTGCCGAGGAAAGCTTTTTAGTAAAAAAAATCGGAGAAAATGGAAATGGGAAAAGTATTTTCGTGGTGGTTGCAAATGGTGGGGTGGATACCTTTGAAATGGATCTGAATGGAAATTATCAGGAAAAAAATCTTCCCGGAATTCTGAAATCCATTGAGGCCTTAGTCTCAAAAGGATGGAAGATCGGAAATAGCCAACTGAAATCAGGTTTATCCAATTTAATAAAGAATACAGGGCTAAAAGGAAGATGGCAGGTATTAAGTAACCAACCACTAACCATTTGCGATACCGGCCACAATGAGGATGGCATTAGATTCATAGTGGACCAATTGGAGCAAATTCAATTTCAGAATCTATTTATGGTTATCGGAATGGTCAAGGATAAAGATATTTCAAAAGTACTTTCATTACTACCCGAGAAAGCCAAATATGTGTTTTGCGAAGCGAAAATCCCAAGAGCGATGTCTGCAGGTCAATTGCAGCAAACTGCTTTAGAATATGGATTGGATGGAGTGACCATTGAAGATGTTAATGAAGCTATTGATTATGTCAGAAAAATTGCGGGAAAAGAAGATTTAATATTCGTAGGAGGCAGCACTTTTGTGATTGCCGAAATCAAGGATTTATAATTATGAGCAGGAGAAAACTGGAAAGATTCAAGGAAAATGAAGCCAACAGAAATGTTGTCCAGCCTGGAAAAGAGATTTTTGAAAAGATCAAAGGGAATTGGGACTCCATACAATTTGAGAATGAAAACCCAATCGTAGTTGAATTGGCCTGTGGAAGGGGAGAATTCACCGTTGGTTTGGCACGACATTATCCTGAGAAGAATTTTATAGGAGTAGATATCAAAGGTTCTCGAATTTGGAAAGGAAGTACAATAGCTATTTCAGAAGGTTTGGGAAACGTGGCTTTTTTGAGAACGCAAATCCAATTGTTGGAAAAATACTTTTCAGCAAATGAGATTTCAGAGATCTGGATTACTTTTCCTGACCCTTTTCCTAGAGAAGGGGATGAAAAGAGAAGGTTGACATCCCCAAAATTTCTGGAAATGTATAAACCGCTTCTGAAAAAAGAGGGGATTATACATTTTAAGACAGATAACACCGGCCTGTTTGAATATTCCTTGGACTTGGTACAGCATAGAGAAGATTGCGAAATTATCCTCCATACCCAGGATTTTTATGAGTCTCAGTTGAAAGATGAACATCATGGTATCAAAACCAAGTACGAAACCCTATTCAGCGAAAAAGGGGAAAAGATCAAGTATCTAAAGTTTAGGTTTGTCTGAGGGATTAGAAGCGAGAGCCAAGAATCAAGAGACAAGAACCAAGAAACAAGTTAGTCATCGGGATACCAATGATTTAATTTTGGGGACTTCACTCTGACGTAGGAAGAGTCTCTTAAGTGTGAATTAAAACTAAACATCATTTTCTTTTTCAAATGTTTTTATAAAAATGTTTGAGACTCAAGTAAAAGCTATTGGCATTGTGACTTGTT
This sequence comes from Aquiflexum sp., assembly GCF_041751335.1. Lineage (GTDB taxonomy): Bacteria > Bacteroidota > Bacteroidia > Cytophagales > Cyclobacteriaceae > Aquiflexum. Next base: position 29,945 of record NZ_JBGSXS010000285.1, on the reverse strand, counting down.
CTCATTGAAAAAGACATCACTTAATTCCTATAAAGTCTAGGATCAAATACAAAAGGCTCTGAGGAAATCACTTTGATTTTATGGAAGTGCTTTGACATGGGGTTGATGAGGATATTGTATTGTTGATGGAATACTGCACTGGGAACTTTGAGTCCAAGTAGTTCTTGATCTCTGTAATATTCTTCTGCTATTTCTGCCAAAATTCTTGGAGCAGGGTAGTGAAACCAGTTTTCGGGAAGCCTGTCTCTTTCAATTAATTTAACTTTTACATCAGGAATTTCCAAGGTCAATAATTGGAGATCCGATTGGAACATGGGTGGAATATTGACCACAATTTCAAGTAAGGCAAGGGCAGGTGCTTCCGAACAATAAAGTACGGCCCTGCCTTTTTTATTCCATCTGCCCCCTGCTATTGCCGCCCCGGTTCCACTCAGGTCATCTGCGTATTTTGATTTAGAAAGACGATATACCAGCATTAACTGTAAACGTTGTATTCAATCCTGGTCAATAAGTCCCTTACCTTTGAAATGCCTTCAGGATAGCTGATGACCAGCATGGGCTTTAATCCACCCAAAGCAGTATTGGGAAGCTCTGTCCACTTAAAAAAATCTTCTCTATTCCCAAAGACCTCTTCTCCGTACATAAATAAGTCTGCGGCTTCCAATAACTTAATGGCTTCCTGCTTAGGCAAAGATTGATTTTCTTTGATCCGTCGGTATAAAGTCGGCTCAGAACTGGATAAGATTGTAGCGATTTGGGAAAGTCCTAAGGAAAAAGAGGCTTTGAAATTTTGGAGAATAGATGCTGCCAAGCCTTGGTCTGCTACTACATAAAAGTCCATTGGCTCCTCTACTCTGAAAGAGAAATGGTCTTTGCCAAGAATATCCACGATGTCTTGATAATTTTTCATTTGATAAATTATTTTATCAAATTTAAAATTTTAACTTTAGAATAAATATTTTTTTAACAATTTTCATCAAATCCCGGTCTGATAAATTTATAGGCATTAGGAAATTCCTCTTCAAGCATTTGCTTGATCTGAATCAATTTATCCAAAAGTGGAAGAATAAGCTCTTCCTCATCTTTAGACCAGAAAAGGATTCCTTGCCAGGCATTTATACTATTTTGGATGCAGATCAAAGCTACTTTTGCTGTACCATTATACGCTCGTTCCTCAATAGGGTAATCGTCCCAAAAAGATTTATCAGAAAAGTAATTCAACGCACCCCTGCATTTGGCGGGAATCATTGTTTGGTTCCATTGTACGGATTCCAAATGACTGATTACTTTTTTTAATTTTTCGATTTCGTTTTGATCACATATTTCCTCCGGTATTTTACTTTGTACCAAGTAGCCAAGAAGCGTGTCTTTTCCTTTACTTTCTACCCAATCCATACATTCCTTCATGTAAATTTCACTGAGATCAGAAAGGGGGTGGATATCGATTTTAATTTGGCTAATCTGATGGTCATGCATCATTTCATCTTGTTCCTCTTCATCTAGTTCTTCCATGTCCTCTTCATCCATCTCAAATTCTTCTGCAGCTTCACTCAGCATTTCCATGGTTTCCGTCAGCTTTTCCTTTATTTTCTCCATCTTTTCATCATGATCAAGGTCACTTTCCATGATAGCTTTATCCTCCTGCTCCTGTGCATAGAGGTAACACTTGGAGGTCATCTTGCAGTGTTCACACCACCTATCACACCAATTGTAGATGCCAGGTATATGATGAGGGTCAAATTGCTTCATTGTCTTTTAGGTTTTTTTTCAATTGATCAATTAAGTTAATTTTAATTCCATGACAACGTCATCCATGACAAAGCCATTTCCGATGTCTATTACTTCTTGAGCGGCTTCGTAAAAACCCAAATGACTGTAAAAATCAATCGCTTTTTGATTGTACTTATTTACATTTAGAAAGAGGTGGGTATCGCCATTCAATAAGGCGATTTCAGATACTGCCTGTAAAAGCTTTTTTCCCACACCCTTTCCCTGAGTCTCAGGCAAGATGTAGATTTTATGAATCTTTGTTTTATTGGTTTCCTCATGGTTAACTACATATGAAGCAAAACCCAGGTATTTACTATTTTCCTCTGCCAATAAAAAAACATGATTTTTTTCAAATAGTTGCGATCTCAATGCATCAAGATGGTACATCCAATCCAACATATAGTCAATTTGGTCAGGACTGAGGATGTGGGCAAAAGTTTTTGGCCATGTTTTTAATGCTATATCTCGGACTTCATGTAAGAGGTCCTCATTAATTTTTGTGATGGCGATCATTCAAATGTTAAATGAGTTAATAAAACTTAAAATTTTCTATTGCCAATGTAAGAATTTTTGAAATTCTGAGAGTACTTAAAAAAACAAAAAACCCTCCAAAAAATAATGAGAGGGTTTTTAGTGGGTGAATTAAGCGTAATGACAAAAAAACGAGATAAATAAGATTCTAAAAGTAAATAAGCGGTAGTTGTTACATTTAACTGAGTAAAATTTAGAGTCTATAAACTCAGGGTGATTAATCGTTTGGATGAATAAGATGATCAAATCTATATAATGGATATATAAAAAACAAAACAAAAAATTATTAAGTCCTAATTATTATTTCAATTATTTGTTTCAAGTATAAAAATTCCAAATAATAGTTTGAATTCAAAAAATAAGTATACCAAATACAATTCTTTAGGTTTTTGAAAACTTATATTGAAAAATGAGTTTAATTTTTGTGATGACAAATACCATTTTTAATTCTATCTTCTTGTAAATTTCAAGTGAAAAAAAATAAAAAATTTTAAAAGAAATTTTGAACTTCATGTTTTTGCCTGATTTCATTTGTAAACTTTCTTGATATTTATCAAGAATATAAAAATAGTTGAAAACGGCTGTCAGTGAAAAATATTAAGAACTCTAAAATGAATATCAACGAGAAAATCAGGAAGCAACTTTTTGATCGTGAATTTCAATTTCAGGCAAGTCGAAGCAGTGGGCCTGGAGGTCAAAATGTCAATAAGGTCAATAGCAAGGTTACCCTAATTTTTAATGTCCCCAATTCGATGATTTTGGAGGAAGATGAAAAATCCAGATTGATGGAAAAGATTGGAAATAAGCTGGATTCTGAAGGAAACATACAAATTCTGGCACAAGAAAAACGTTCCCAAATCCAAAACAAAGAAATAGCGATCAGGAAGTTTTATGACCTCCTAAGCAAGGCTTTCCACAAAAAGAAAATCAGGAAAGTGACCAAGCCAAGTAAAGGAGCTATAGAACAAAGATTGAAAGAAAAGAAGGCACTGTCTGAAAAGAAAAAGGGGAGGAGAGGGGAGTGGTGAGAAGGGAAAGTATTTTTTTCTTTCCCATGTTATAAATAAGACATTAACTCAAACCATTTCAAATTCCGCCAACTTAACCAAAACCTCTTCTTCCAGTCCTTTGTATTGGCTCAAATCCTCACCCCAAAAATCAGTTCTACTCAAGGTTTCTGAAACAATGACAGACAAATCTTCTTCTTGCCACACCTTTTTAAAAAACTCTAGAACATGGGCATCATCCTTTAATGGGATATTTCCCTGGCCCGATTTTCCGCTATAAAATTTTATCAAAGCCGCTAGCGAATTGGTCAGATTTTTTGGCCAATTACCGGTTTTGGAATGGTATTCCAATAGACTTGGCAATACCCTGACTTTGAACTTCGAAATGGAATTCAGAGAAATGGAAATCAATTCATGATGGATAAATGGATTCAGGAACCTATCCAAAACATCAGAAGCAAACTGTTCCAATTCCTCTTTGGGAAGGTCAAGGGTAGGAATGATTTCGTTGTAGATGGTGTCTTTTATAAATTTTCCAATGTTTTTATCCTCTACCGCTTCTCTGACAGTTCGAAAGCCATTAAGGTAAGCTACGGGCACCAAAGCGGTATGGGCACCATTCAAAATCCGGACCTTTCTTGTTCGGTAAGCACTTTGATCTTTAACAAACTTAACCTGTAGTCCGGCTTTTCCTGCGGGAAATATCTCTTGTAAGTTTTCCGGTCCCTCTATCACCCAGAAATGAAAGGGTTCGGCCATTACCACCAGATTGTCCTCAAAACCCAATTCATTTTGGATTTCTTGGATATTTTCTTTTGGAAAGCCCGGTACAATCCTATCCACAAGGGTATTGCAGAAAATATTGTGGTCATTTATCCAATTGGAAAATTTGGTAGGAAGATTCCAAAGTTTGATATACTCCAAAACTGTGGATTTTAACTGTATCCCATTTTGATCTATCAATTCACATGGAATCATCACCAACCCTTTGGAAGGATCACCCGAGAAAGTCTCGAATCGATGGTAAAGAAGTGCAGTTAATTTTCCGGGAAAAGTCAGTGGCAATGTGTCAAAAGACTTGTCAGGGGAATCGAATGTAATTCCTGCTTCTGTGGTATTTGAAACCATGATTTTCAAGTCTTCATTTTCTCCCAATTTTAAGTATACACTATAATCTTCAAAAGGATTGTTAACACCTCTCACGCAAGTAATAAGCCTGTTTTCCTGAACAATTTCACCGGATTGAATTCCTTGAAGTTTGACATGGAAAAGTCCATCCTGTTGATTGATTATTTCTCCTAGTCCTTGACTCAAAGGCTGTACAATCTGTACATCTCCATTGAAATCAGTCTTCTCATTCATTATATCGATCATCCAATCCACAAATCCCCGCAAGAAATTCCCTTCTCCAAACTGTAAGACTTTTACTGGTCTGCCAGGAACTTTTATATTACTTCTATTAAGTGATTTCATATTAATAGGTTATTGTAGGTTCATTTTATTTTGGTATTTACGATTACTTTTTCTCACAGATATCACAGATTCCCACAGAGGTTTTTTTTAAAATCTGTGGGAATCTGGGAGCGTAATTATATTTTATCCTAAGTTGAAATAAGGGTTCATTTGTTAATCTGCAATTTTATGTTTCATACTTGTCGATAAGGAGGTCTCACGTCTCACGTCTTATGTCTCACGACTTTTCTCTCACTTCTCCCCAAATCCAAAATAAGCCTTTGCATTATGATAACTGATATCTGAAACTAGTTTCCCAAGCCATTGCTCATCAGCAGGCAATTCACCTTTTTCCACATCTTTGCCGATGAGATTACAAAGGATCCGTCTGAAAAACTCATGTCTGGGAAATGACAGGAAACTTCTTGAATCTGTCAGCATACCAACAAAACAGCTTAACAATCCCATATTGGAAAGGGTATTGATTTGTTTTTCCATCCCGTCTTTTTGGTCCAAAAACCACCATCCTGAACCAAATTGGATTTTACCCTTTACAGAACCGTCATTGAAATTGCCAATCATCGTGGCCATGACTTCATTGTCGGAAGGGTTGATGTTGTACAGTATGGTTTTTGCCAATTGGTCTGTTGAATCAAGAAGATTGAGAAAACTTCCCAAAGCCCTTGCCTGCGAAAAATCTCCAATTGAATCGAAACCATTATCCGGTCCTAAAATCCTTAACATTCGTTCATTGGTATTCCTTAATGCCCCCAAATGGAACTGTTGCGACCAACCCTTGGCATGGTACATTTTGCTGAGTTCATATAGGGTATGGAATTTAAAATATCTGATTTCTTCTTGGTTCAATGACTTACCAGAAATCAGTCTTTGAAATAAAGTGTCGATGTGGTAAATTCCCAAAGGATAGAAATACAATTGCTCAATGCCATGGTCTGATAGTTTGCACCCGTTAAGATCAAAAAAATCAACCCTGTGTTGAAGGGCACTCAGCAAATCCGAATAAGAAATGATTTCAACCCCGGAAGCTTTGGTAAGGGAATTTAGGTATTTGATATATTCCGATGGACTTTCAACTGTATATGCCTTATCCGGACGGAAGGCTGGAAACAATAAAGTTTTCACCTTATTGTTTTTGGCCATTTTGTGGTATTCTAGGTTATCGATGGGGTCATCCGTAGAACAAACCAATTCCACATTCATTTTCTTCAAAAGGCCTTGGGTATGGAATTCCTCAGACTGTAATAGAGTAGAGGCTTCATGATAAACTCCCATGGCATTTTTTTCCGATAACAATTCCTCAATTCCAAAATACCTTTTCAACTCCAAATGGGTCCAGTGGTACAATGGATTCCGCATGGTATAAGGAACTGTTTCAGCCCATTTTTGGAATTTTTCCTGATCAGTTGCATCTCCTGTTATATACTTTTCTGAAATCCCCAAAGTCCTCATTGCCCTCCATTTATAATGGTCTCCTGCCAACCAAATTTCACTGATGTTATTGAATTTTCGGTTGTTGGCTATGTCATGTGGTGAAAGATGACAATGGTAATCAATGATTGGCTGCTTTGACGCATAGTCAAGATAAAGCAATTTTGAGAAATCTGTCTCCAACAAAAAATCTTCCGAAAGAAATGTTGGTTTTGACAAAACGGTACTATTCATAATGTTTAAGCTTAATAGGTTATTTCTTTTGAGTTGATTTCCTGATAATCAACTCAGGTTTTAATACTGTTTTTTGGGGAACATCATCTTTTTTTCCATTTTTCATCAATGCAAAAAATGTTTCGGCAGTTACGTGTCCCATGGGAATACTTTTTTGATCAACCGTAGTAATCGGAGGGTCCGTAAATGAGGTGAAAGGTTCGTTCCCGAATCCGGCGAGCATGACTTGTTCAGGAATTTTATATCCTTTCTCTTTGAGTACCTGCATAGCTCCCATAGCAGAATAATCAGAACTGGAGAAAACAGAATCAAATGATATTCCTTTTTTAATGATGTTTTCCATGCTCTTTCTGCCATCTTCCAATTGTAAATTACTTTCCTCAATTAATTCTGGATCAAATGATACTCCATTGTCTTTTAATGCATCTTCGTATCCACGCATTCTATCCCTGTATATATTTATCTTTTTGGGACTGGTAAAATGAACAATCCTTTTGCAGCCTCCTTTGACCAAATGATCTACCACCTGATATGCTCCCAAATAATCATCAATTACCACCTGACTCACTTCCAATTCATTAGTGGTCCGATCAAAAAATACCAAAGGTATTCCTTTGTCAATAACTTTTTGGAAATGATCAAAATTTTCGGTGTTTTTGGCAATAGAAGCAATAATCCCATCTACCCTTGCATTCATCAAAGCTTCTACCGTTTCCACTTCCTTTTTAAATCCATCATAAGATTGGGAAATAATGACCTTGTAGCCTAAGTTATTTGCGATTTCTTCAATACCCCTTACTACTGACGAAAAGAAATTCCTGTTGGCGGTTGGGACAACTACACCAATAAGTTTGCTTTTTCCGCTTCTAAGTGCAGAGGCAATGTGATTGGGCTGGTAATTAAGCTGCCTGGCCATCTTAATGACCAGCTTTTTGGTGTTTTCAGAGATCCTTGGATTATCATTTAAAGCTCTGGAAACCGTTGAAGCTGTAATATTCAGCTTTTCTGCTATATCATGTATTGTTGCTTTACCACTTTTCATTTTTTAGACTTTATTCCCGAGCTATCGGGATGATACATGAGACGAATTGTTCGCTACGCGAGTCGCATCTGCGTGGCGGAACAGATTAAAATCATATGCTTTTAACTTCCTACAAAACTCCCAACTTCCAACTTCTCCCTTCATTCTCTTGGTTTTCCAATAGTCGCCAATATGCCGCCATCCACATAAATAATCTGTCCATTGACGAAATCACTGGCTTTGCTTGCAAGAAAGACAACAGCACCGGCCAGGTCGTCCGGATCGCCCCATTTACCTGCAGGAGTTCTTTCGAGAATAAAGTTGTTCATGGGATGTCCTTCTTCTCTGATCGGAGCGGTTTGCTTAGTGGCAAAATAACCGGGTCCGATACCATTGACCTGAATGTTATGTTTTGCCCATTCTGTTGCCAGGTTGCGGGTAAGCATTTTTAGCCCTCCTTTGGCTGCCGCATAGGCTGAAACTGTATCCCGGCCCAATTCGCTCATCATGGAGCATATATTGATGATTTTGCCCGAACCTTTTTGTATCATTCCTTTGGCAACAGCCTGTGATAAAATAAAGGGGGAGACGAGGTCCACGTCGATCACTTTTCTAAAGTCGGAAGGTTTCATTTCCAAAGCAGGAATTCTTTGGATCATTCCTGCATTGTTGACCAAAATGGATATTGGGCCCACTTCTTTTTCGATCAATTTGATATGCTCCGAAACCTGGAGTTCATCTGTCACATCAAACAAATAGCCTTTGGCTTCAATGCCTTCCTCATGGTATAGCTGGAGGGCTGTTTCCATTTTGGAAGGTGTATGGCCATTTAACACCAGGGTTGCCCCAGCTTTTGCCATGGCCATTCCTAATCCGTGCGTCGCTCCGGTGACCAATGCAACTTTGCCTGTAATGTCAAATATGTTTTTCATGCTATTTCAAATCCGTAATGGAAACAGTTACCATATCTCCATAATCAAGGTTCTCTCCTGCCATGCCCCAGATAAATGTATAATTGGAGGTACCAGCTCCACTATGGATAGACCAAGGAGGCGAGATCACCGCTTGATGGTTTTTAATCCAGATATGTCTGGTTTCTTCAGGTTGCCCCATCAAATGGCAAACGGACTGTCCATCTGCCAGATCAAAATAAAAATATGCCTCCATGCGTCGATCATGGGTGTGCGCTGGCATTGTATTCCATACAGAGCCCGGCTTTAATTCTGTCATTCCCATCTGCAGTTGGCAGGTTTTCACGACCGAGTTGACAATCAGCTTATAAATCGTTCTATGATTGGAATTTTCCAAAGAACCCAAGGTAACTACCTCTGCTTCCTGCTTACCGACTTTTTTGGTTGGGTAAGATTGATGAGCTGGTGCAGAGTTAAAATAAAATAGGGCGTTCCCATTTTCGGAAGGATAAAAAATGACATTTTTATTTCCTTTGCCTATATATAGTGCTTCTTTATGTTTTAAAGAATAAGATTCTTTCCCGATTTCTATTACAGAATCATCTCCAACATTTATAATTCCAATTTCTCTCCTTTCCAAAAAATATTCAGATTTAAGTTGATCTACTGTCTCCAAGGTCAATGAGGAAGTTACAGGATTGATTCCTCCCACAATCAACCTGTCATTCATGCTATACACCCCATTTATCTTATCAGGTATGAAAAGGGTCTTAATCAAAAAATCTGACCGTAAGGCACGGGTATTGTATGTTTTCACATCTAAAGGATGATTGGAATATCTGGTCTCTATATTAGAATGCATTTGGTTAGATTTAGGTTTAATGTAATCGTTTGCGCAATATTATGTCGATTTATTCAATTTATCCAACAATTATCTGAAATTATTTTAAATTCATATATTCAAAAAACGATATAAAATTCTTAAATTAAAGTAAATATACTATTTTTAATCCTTTATTAAAAAATTATTAACCTTATAATTTGTTTTCATTATAATCTTTTAATGATATGCAAACGATTGTACAAATGCATGTTTTTTGTCTGAAAAGTGTGCATGGAAAAATACAGACCATTGCCGATGGATAAACACTTTGAAATCTTTAATTTTATGCATTAATCTTTAATCTCTTTTGTTTTCACACTGTTTGCAGTTACTTTAGGCGGTTATGGAACCACAGAGAAGAAAATTTTGCCGACAATAAATTTACCAAAGATCAAAGACTATGAAATTCGAGCATTTTGCACTAAACGTTGAATTCCCTTTGGAAATGGCAGATTGGTATGTAAAGCATTTTGGATTGAAGGTAGTCCGGGCTATGGATACTTCCCCGTTTATGACCTTTTTGGCAGATGATAGCGGAACCATCTTGCTGGAAATTTACAATAATCCAAAAGGGCAAATTTTAGATTTAAAAAATCTCCACCCATTAACAGTCCATTTGGCATTTGTTTCAGAAAATCCCGAAAAAGATAAATTTAGGTTAATGGAACAAGGTGCCGCCCTAGTTTCCGATGATGTTTTGGAAGACGGATCCCATTTGGTAATGTTAAGAGATCCTTGGGGTTTGGCCATTCAATTTTGTAAGAGAGCCGTTTCTATGTTTAATTAGACCCTGTTGACCGGAGATTGCTGAAAGAGATCCATCAGGAAACTGCCCAATTCGGAAAAGAAAACAGAGGAATCATTGACAGCCATAAAGATGTTGGCGGATGGCCAATTCTGGAAAAAAGGAAAGCGCATAAAGATTCAGATGGTGATGGAATGCCTGATGATTGGGAACTGGAAAATGGCCTTGATCCCAACGATTCCTCTGATTCATCAAATTATGACCTTGATCAAAATTACACCAATATTGATGTTTATCTAAACAGCCTTGTATCCCATTTATTTCCAAAGAGAGTTACGAATAACCAAAACTAGATTTTTTTTTACAATCACTTTAATTGTTCTGTTCCCTCAATCCTTTATCTTTATCCAATTCATCCCATGACCCCTAGGTATATTCTTACCATCACTCCAAGTCATGGCATGAATAATAAACCAACAATCAAAATTAAAAGAATACCCAGCCTGTAGCCCTTTAACCAAATCCCCACCTCCTGGTTTACACCAAGCTTCTCTCACGTCTTAAATCTAAAATCTAAAATCTAACCTCCACCATGCCAGCACTAGTCCTAGTAGAAATCGAAATCCATAATCCCGACCTATACGAAGAGTATAAGAAGCACACTTTAGCAACCATCCAAAAATTCGGTGGCCGATTTGTAGTTCGTGGCTTCAAAACCGAATCTTTGGAAGGGGATTGGAATCCTGAAAGACTCGTAATTTTGGAATTTCCGGATGTTCAAACAGCCAAAGATTGGTGGGATTCAGCGGAATACAGCATAGCCAAAAAAATTCGGTATCAGGCGGCTAATTCGAAAATGTTGGTGGTGGAGAGTTTATAGTCATCTAATATTTCAGGTGATTGATTAAAAAATTGCTCAGAGTAAAATTGTAAAACTTAATGTTGGTAATCTGTCATCCAATCACAAAGCTGAAAAAAAATAAAAATTTTGACTCTCAATAATTTATTTTAAATCAAAAGGATTATTGAAATTTGGATATCTTTTAAAGAAGAAATCAGATATTATCATAAATTCTGAAAGTATTTACGTGAATTGTCCTAGAATTCGGAAATAATCAGGTCCTTTTAAGTCATTGGAGTAATTTTTCTTCCACAGGTCAAGAGATTCAATTAATTTCCATAAATCTATGTATAACCTATGTCTATAAAAACTTATCTCAAATTTCGAATTGGATTTTATTGCTTGATGTTATGCCCTTTTTTGATTAGCTGCACAAGCATAAAATATGGTAAACCTATTGATCCGAATGCGACAAAAGAAACCGTGAACCTTTATCAAAATCTTGCAAAAATATCTAAGAACCACACCTTGTTCGGGCATCAACATGCGACAGAATATGGCCGTGGTTGGTTGGGAGACGAAGATAGATCTGATGTGAAATCTGTCACAGGTTCCCACCCTGCAGTCATTGGAGTAGATTTCAGTGGGTTTTCGGGAAGACCCGATGAGGTAATACAAAATAACAAAGCCAATCTCAGAAAGAATGTCGTTGATACTTATGACAGGGGAGGAGTGACAACTGTGGCCTGGCATTTTTCAAATCCTGTTTCGGAGGGGGGCTTTTATTGGAGGGATTCTATATCCAAACCTGCGGTCCGTTACCTTATTCCCGGAGGTGAAGCGCATGAGACCTATAAAGAAATTCTGGATGGTATAGGGGATTGGGCCAAATCTTTAAAAGGAAGTGATGGCAAATTGGTACCAATGATATTCAGGCCCTACCATGAGTTTGACGGGGATTGGTTTTGGTGGGGTAAAAAACATACCAGCAGAGAGGATTTTATTAATTTATGGAGATTTACGGTTTCCTATCTGCGGGATTCTTTGGAAGTCAACAACTTTATTTATGCATTTTCACCTGACAATAGATTTTTAACGGAAGAGGAATATCTGGAAAGGTATCCCGGTGATGAGTGGGTTGATATGGTTGGAATGGATAATTATGGTGATTTGGGAAGAAACAGGAATTCCATCGACACGGCGGCATTAAAACTGAAAATAGTTTCCGATTATGCCATTAAAAAGAAAAAACTGGCTGCCTTTACGGAAACCGGATTGGAAACCATTCCGGATACCACTTGGTGGACGGAAACTCTGCTTAGAAGCATGAAAAAGGAAAATGTGAGATTGGCCTACGTTTTGGTCTGGCGCAATGATTCCAAAAGCCCCACGCATTATTATGCGCCATTTCCCGGTCAGGTTAGTGTTCCGGATTTTCTAAAATTTTATAAAGATCCATACACTCTTTTTGAAATTGACCTTAAAAATATTTATGGAAAATGAGGATATTCATGCCATGACTCAAAGTCATTGCAAGAATAAAAAATTAACCGAAAACCAAGATTATGAGAATCCCACATCAAGAAGTCATCCAAATCCTTAGTGAAATTTTTATCAGATATGGCTTCTCAAAAGAAAAAACCAATTTATGTGCAGGACTTTTTGCCAGGGCAAGTCTGGAAGGAGTTCCGTCCCATGGGTTGGATAGGGTTCCTGTTTTTTTGAAAATGGTAAAGAACAAGCTTGTCTTTCCCGATAAAGAGGCTGAACTAATGGATGCTTTCGGGTATTTCGAAAGATGGGACGGACGTCTTGGCCCCGGAATGGTCAACGCTTCTATTTGCATGGACAGGGCAATCCGACTATCCAAAGAATTCGGAATCGGAGTGATAGCGCTGCAAAACACAAATCATTGGATGAGGGCGGGGAATTATGGTTGGCTGGCTGTTGAGGCAGGTTGTATTGGAATCTGTTTTACCAACACCAAACCCAATATGCCGGCCTGGGGTGGGAGTGAACCCAAACTGGGGAATAATCCTTTGGTAGTTGCCATTCCCAGAAAATCAGGTCATATTGTGTTGGACATGGCGATGTCCCAGTTTTCTTATGGAAAAATGAACACCTTCTTGCGTGCCGGAAAGGAAATGCCTTTCGAAGCAGGCTTTGACCAGGAAGGAAAACTCAGTAAATCCCCAGAAGAAATTATTGAACATGAATTGGCACTTCCAATAGGATTATGGAAAGGGGCTGGACTTTCCCTGATATTGGATATGTTGGCCACCGTATTATCCGGGGGGCAGTCCACCCATGAAGTTGGTCAAAGCGGAGATGAATATGGCCTTTCGCAGGTTTTTATCTGTTTGGATCCCAAAAAATTAGGTATGGATACCTGGTCCGATGAAAAGCTTAATGGTATCATTGAAGACTTGACATCATCATCAACTTTTTCAGGGGGTGAAGTCCGCTTTCCCGGAGAAAATATCCCAAAAATCAGAAAAGAAAATTTGGAAAAAGGAATTCCTGTCGATGACTATGTTTGGGAGAAGATATTGGCGGAGAGATGAGATGGTAAAAAAAGCTAAGAGCTTTTTTAGATTGGTTCAGTTTTATTAATTTCATGATCAATTTATTCTTCATTTTTCGACATCCCGGGAGATTAATATTGAATTTCAAGCTTTATATTAGATACCCCTTGACTACCAATGACATAAATCGGAGTAGCCGTCATGCGTAGGAAGCCTGTCCCGATCCTTTTGGGACATCTCATGAGGATCACGAAATGATAATATGAACATAAATAGATCCTTTTGAGATTCCTCGTACCTCGGAATGGCGGGGAACCTGATGACATTACCAATTCTGAACTTTTAAAAAATGTTGAAAACTCGGGATGACGAAAATCCTGATGTCGTTCCTTTTCTGAATGTTTTTTCAAAAATATTGAGGAACTCGGAATTACGAGGATAGGTCAAATTGGAAAATTGAGCATGTCCATTTTTTAACACAATATCCCAACAATACATTAATCCATAACAATTAATCTTCCAATTTTACAATCTTCCAAGAAAACTCCGAATATCGAACACCAAATTTCGCCTGCCGGCCGGCAAGAATAATGAATAAGTCGGGCAACTCAACGCCTTTTTCCATCTCTTAATCCTAAAGCGAAACACCTCTCTTCCATGGAATAAAATCATCCTGTCCCAATAGAACTGCTTTAGGTTGAATTTCTCCAGATGCAACTTTGATGATATGGTCCAAGATTTCTTCCCCCATTTGCGGAATGGTCTTTTCTCCAGTGATAACACCCCCAGTATCTATATCAATGATGTCAGGCATTCTTTTAGCCAAAGTGGTATTGGAAGATATTTTGATTACTGGGGCGACAGGATTACCGGTTGGGGTGCCGAGTCCGGTAGTAAAAAGGATAATATTAGCTCCTGAACCTGCCATGGCTGTAGTGCTTTCCACATCATTTCCCGGAGTGCAGAGTAAGTTCAGCCCGGATTTAGAAACATATTCAGAATAGTCTAATACATCCACGACAGGGGAAGTGCCTCCTTTTTTGGCAGCTCCCGAGGATTTCATGGCATCGGTAATCAGCCCATCTTTGATATTGCCGGGAGAAGGGTTCATATCAAACCCGGATCCCACTGCTTCTGCTGATGCGGCATAGGATTTCATCAAACTACTGAATTTTTCTGCAATCACTTCGGTAGTACATCTGTTGATCAATTCCTGTTCAACCCCACATAATTCAGGAAATTCAGACAAAATGGTCTTGCCACCTAAAGCCACTACAAGATCAGAGGCTTGACCAACTGCAGGGTTAGCAGATATACCCGAAAAGCCGTCAGAACCACCACATTCCAAACCTATTGTCAACTTACTTAACGGGGCAGGCTCCCTTTGAAGGTGATCTGCATCTGCCATGGCCAAAAAAGTTTTTTTGATTGCCTGAGAAAGCAAATGCTGTTCTGTTCCTTCTTTTTGTTGTTCCAACAGAATGACAGGTTTTTTGAAGTTTGGATTGATTTTATCCAGTTTTTCCTTCAAAATAGCCGGTTGGGCATTTTGACAACCAAGACTCAATATTGTAGCACCTGCAACATTCGGATTATTGATATATCCAGCAAACAAAGCACATAGTGCTTCTGAGTCCTGACGGATTCCGCCACACCCACCATTATGGGTCAAGAATTTTATTCCATCAATATTTTTAAAGATTTTACGCTTTCTTTGGATGATATCTTCTTCTACACTTAGGTTTTCTATCTCGGATCTTTTTCCTGATTTGTACAACTCCGCCATTTGTTGCACAAGTGATTTATAGGTATTTGGTTTGCTGAATCCCAATTCTTCAACAAAGGCATCCTTAATGACATCTACATTCCTATTTTCACAAAAAACCAGTGGGATCACCAACCAATAATTTGCAGTTCCAACTTGACCGTCAGGTCGATGAAAACCATTAAACATTTTGTTTTTATACTTGGAAATATCAGGAGCTTCCCAATAATATTCTTCTGTCTTACTCCCAAAAGAAGTGGAATCATGGACAACATTACCTGTTGTCAAGGCACCGCCTATGGGTATCAGTGACTTGGCACGACCTACTATGGAACCATACATGTAAATTTGCTCACCAGTTTCCAAATTGGTTATAGAAAACTTGTGTTTGGCTGCTATATTATTCTTCAGGGTGATTGTGTTGTTTTCAAAAACAATGCTTTCTCCGGCCTTTAAATCAGTTAATGCGACCAGTACATTATCTTTTGGATGAATCTGCAAAATTTTATGGTTCATTGGATTTTTTGGTTATATTGCGCAATCGATTGCACAATTTATGCAAAAGAAAAGTAAAAAAGAAACTATAAGTGATTATTTTCATGAAAGTTTTAATCAGTGACTATGAATAAAAAAGTCGTAACCATGGGAGATGTCATGATGCGTCTCAGTACACCGGGAAATGAACGGTTTCTACAAGCTAACTCCTACAATATTGTGTTTGGTGGAGCAGAAGCCAATGTAGCGGTATCCCTTGCCCAGTTTGGAGTGAATGCAGCTCATATCACAGCATTTCCTGCCAATGATATTGGAAAAACAGCCGCTGCTTATTTTAGGAAGGCTGGCGTTGACACTACTTTTATATCATTTCAAGAAGGACGTATGGGTTTATATTTTCTTGAAAACGGATCCATGCAAAGGGCATCAAAGATCATTTACGATAGATTTGATTCTGCTTTCGCCAATTTTTCGGGAGAGGAGATTGATTGGGACCTTGTATTTGATGGGGCCGATTGGTTTCATTGGACAGGTATCACTCCGGCTCTTTCCCAAAAAGCGGCTGATCTATGTTTGACAGCTTTAAAAAAAGCTAATCAAAAAGGTATAATGGTAAGCGGTGATATTAATTACCGAAGAAATCTATGGCAATTTGGAAAAGGTCCATTAGAAATAATGCCGGAATTGATTAGATATACCCATGTGATTGTGGCAGGATTGTCAGATTTTGAAAATTGTATGGATATTCAGGCAAATGATTTTCTGGAAGCTTGTCATCTTGCCAAAAAAGATTTTCCACAGATAAAATATATCACAAAAACCAAACGTGAGTCTCTCTCTGCTAATCATAATACCTTGAAAGGTTCACTTTGGAATGGTATTGAGATTTTGAAATCAAAAATATATGACATGCCTCAAATTGTAGATAGGGTTGGTGGGGGAGATGCCTATATTGCAGGATTGATTTATGGTCTCCTGCATTTTCCTGATCAGGTGGCATTGGAATTTGCCACAGCTGCCTCAGTGTTGAAACACAGCATCCCGGGAGACGCAAACTTTGTTACAGTCGAAGAAGTCAATGATTTGGTAAAAGGGGAAAATGTCGGAAAATTGCTCAGGTGATTTGTTAGATGTGAGACTTGAGACATGAGATCTAAAAAATAAGTCACAAGAACCAAGATTCAAGAGCCGAGATGAGAGATGTGAGAAACAAAAATCAAAGCTTGTCCCAAAGAATTTGGGGGAGCCCAAAAACGAGAGAAAAGAAATTTAAATTCAACTCATTTACAATTTTTCTCAAAGCTCAGGAAGGCAGGCTTGAGAGCAATATAAAAACCTATTTAACCCACCAATATGTCATTAAAAAACGATGAAATTTTATTGAAAATGGCTAAAACAGGTATGATTCCTGTATTTAACCATAAAGATATTGATATCGCCATAAAAGTTCTCGATGCTTCCTATAAAGCTGGAATAAGGGTTTTTGAATTTACCAATAGGGAATCAAATGCCCTTGAAGTTTTCAAAAATTTAAAAATTTATGCGGAGAAATACCCGGACCTGATTTTGGGAATAGGAACAATTTTTACTCGTGAAGAGGCTCGGAGATTTTATTTTGCAGAGGCAGATTTTATTGTGTCACCGGCCTTGATTCCAGATGTTGCCAACTATTGCAACATGAAAGGTAGATTTTGGATCCCAGGCTGCGCTACTCTAACTGAGGTATATCAGGCTAAAATATTGGGAGCAACTTTGATAAAGGCTTTTCCGGGCAATTTATTGGGACCGGGGTTTATCAAAGCTGTACTTTCAGTTCTTCCTAACCTCAAAATGATGCCCACAGGAGGGGTAGAACCAAATAAGGAAAACCTCTCTATTTGGTTTGAAGCTGGAGTTCATTGTGTTGGTATGGGTTCCCAATTATTTGACAAAAAAGCAATTGAACGTGGAGATTTCAAGGGACTTGAAAACAATATCAAATCAACTTTGAACATTATTCAAGAATTGAAATAAATGATTAATTCTAGATTCAGCACATTTCTGTTTATTTTCCTCCTCTTTACTGCCTGCAATGGACCAGGAGGTGTTAGGTTGATCAAATTGGGGCATGGATTGGGAGTCACCCATCCCGTCCATGAAGCCATGGTTTTTATGGCAAAAAGGGTAGAGGAAAAGTCCGAGGGAAAAGTCCAAATCCGTATTTATCCCAACCAACAATTGGGTACCGAAAGGGAATTAGTTGAATTGCTACAAATTGGAAGTTTGGGGATGACCAAGGTTTCCTCAGCCACTTTGGAAAGTTTCGCTCCAAAAATCCAAGTGCTTTCAATGCCATATCTCTTTAGGGATGATGCGCATCGGGAGAAGGTATTGAAAGGTGAAATTGGTAGACAATTGCTTTCAGAAAGTGAGGAATTTTGGTTAAAGGGCCTTGTTTATTATGATGCCGGAAAAAGAAGCTTTTATACCAAAACCAAATCTGTGGAAAGCCCTGAAGACTTGAAAGGGTTGAAAGTCAGGACTCTTGAAAGCAATATGGCCATCAATATGATCAAAAGCTTTGGCAGCTCACCCACACCTGTTTCCTATGGTGAATTATATACAGCTCTACAACAGGGTATTGTGGATGGAGCCGAAAACAACCCGCCAAGTTTGTATACCTCCAGGCATTATGAGGTTTGTAAATTCTATTCTATGAATGAACATACTGCCGTACCTGATGTGGTCATTGTCAGTACAAAAGTTTGGAACACCTTGGATGATGAGGAAAAACAATGGATTCAAGAGGCAGCAGATGAGTCTGCTGTTTTCCAATATAAACTTTGGGCAGCGTCAGTAGAAGAATCCTTAAAGGAAATGGAAAAAGCAGGAGTGACTATCACATATCCAGATCCAACTCCATTTAGACAAGCAGTTGAATCCCTTTATGAATCATTCAAAATTACCGAACCTGAAATGTATGAAATGGTGGAGAGGATAAGGAGGGTGGAGTAAGAGGAAGGATGAAGTTAGAAGGATGAGGGATGAAGGTAGAAGAAGGTAGATTGTAGATTGAAGATTTGGGCAAAATGAAGGTGGAATAATTATTTTAATGAGACATTTCTGAATTTGCCTTTGATTTGTTTTCATTCACAAGTGCCGTAGGCATGATCGGTTTTATAGCCCTGTAATTTATTGCAGGGTAATGTGGAAGTTAATGTTACCCAAAATACCGTAGCTATGGACGGTATTTGAAATTGAAGAAAAAGGCGGATAGCAACATGTGTCATTAAACTTGGTAACGTCTCTATCTTAAATTAATAAATATATTACATGAATATTTCGATAAACCGAAAGGGATGTGAGTGGCGACACTCACATTGGCGGAGGCTACTCTAAAAGCTGACAACTTGCAAACCACAACAAAAATACCCCGTCCAAAGTGGCAGAATTATTATAACCATTTCAATACAATAAGCACTTATTATCCAAAAAAATGACCAACCAAACTTTCAAAAATAGACTTGATAAAATTGTGGCGGGTGCCTTGATCATATTGATGGCGTTGATGGTACTCAATGTAACATGGCAGGTAATGTCCCGATATATTTTTCAAAATCCCAGTTCATTTACTGATGAATTATCCAGGTATATGTTGATATGGTTAGGGATGTTAGGGGCAGCTTATGTGGCAGGTCAAGATCAGCATTTAGCGATTGACATTTTGCCCAGAAAACTGAACGGTATTCCCAAAGTGAGATTGATGATCGTGATCAATTCATTTGTACTGTTTTTTGCGTTATCGGTGATGGTTTTGGGAGGAAGTAATCTTGTATATATCACCTTTATTCTTCAACAAAAATCTGCTACCCTCCAAGTACCATTAGCCTTTGTATATACCATCATCCCAATCAGTGGCTTATTGGTTATTTATTATCAGATTTTTAGTATCCAAAACCATTTACAAACCCAAAAAGCCTGATCAACATGGAATATATCAGTATTTTAATTTTGGTATTGTCGTTTGTTGTCCTGATGGGAATAGGGGTTCCTGTTGCCTGGAGTTTGGGTATATCCAGTTTTTTGACATTGATGGTGTCTGTTGCTGTAATTCCTTCGGGTACCACGATTGCCCAAAGGATGGGTACAGGTTTGGATAGTTTTGCCTTATTGGCTATTCCTTTTTTTGTACTTGCAGGAGAAATCATGAACAAGGGAGGCATCGCCAATAGATTGATTGAATTGGCAAAAGCTTTCACGGGACGACTTCCCGGTGGTTTGTTATACGTTAATGTTATTGCAGCCATGTTGTTTGGAGCTATTGCCGGTTCTGCGGCAGCAGCCGTTTCAGCGATTGGTGGAATCCTCGGAAAAAGAATGGATGCTGAAGGGTATCCAAAAGGATTGGGTGCGGCTGTCAATATTACTTCATCTACAACCGGTTTAATAATTCCTCCATCAAATATCCTTATTGTTTATTCATTGGCATCAGGAGGGGTATCTATTGCGGCCTTATTTATTGCCGGTTATTTACCAGGTATATTTATAGGATTGGTTTTGATGGTGACAGCTGCCATCTTTATAAAAAAGCATAATCTACCAGCAGGGGAACGAACCACATTAAAAGAATTGACAAGTAAGTTTTTCAGGGCTTTTCCTTCCTTAATGCTATTGTTTATTGTAATTGGAGGGATAGTCGGAGGGGTTTTTACGGCCACGGAAGCCTCTGCTATTGCAGTGATTTATACCTTGGGTTTGTCATTTTACTATGGAGAATTGAAATGGAAAGAAATCCCCTCAATACTTCTCAAATCCTCAGAAACTACCGCCATAGTGATGTTGTTGATCGCAACTTCCATGAGCATGTCATGGGTGATGTCCAGTGAGGACATTCCACAATCCATCAGTGCATCCTTGCTTTCGGTTTCTGACAATATTTTTGTCATTCTGATATTGATCAATCTGATCTTACTGTTTGTGGGAATTTTTATGGACATGACTCCGGCTGTGCTGATTTTTACCCCGATTTTCCTTCCGATTGTGATGGAACTTGGAGTAGATCCGGTGCATTTTGGAATTATCATGATTTTGAATCTTTGTATTGGACTTTGCACACCACCCGTGGGTTCGGTCCTTTTCCTTGGGGTCCAGGTGGCTGGTATCAGTATTGAAAAAGCTGTCAAACCCTTGATCCCATTCTTTATTGCCATGATTTTGGGATTGATCGTGGTTACCCTTTGGCCAGGTCTTTCCTTGTGGCTGCCTAGTTTGTTTGGATTGTAAGGTTGAATTCAGAAAAAAGAGCCAAGAGCCAATAACAAGAAGAGAAGCGAGAGCCAAGAATCAAGAACCAAGAGCCAAAGCCTGTCCCGATTATAGGGGAAACAAGATAAACTAATAGACGTGTGAGAGATAGGAAAAAGAGACTATTATCTAGGCTTACTTTGCGTCAAAACCTCATGCCCCATAAACCAGAGGTCAAAGACTGCGGATAATTTGAATTCCATTATTTATCAATCACCGGCTAATCATAGGAAAAAATCGTCGTATATCCTGGTCTGTTGGCTTGGTACCATATTCGCAAATTTCAAAAAGCTCTACATTTTGGACATTTGATGCTTTTTCTTTTCCATACCACTTTTCCAAAACTTGTAATGAGTTTGGATTAACAGCACTCAACCTTTTTTCCTTTAACCATTCTATTCTGGCTTCCTTATCTTCGGGAACTTGATCGGCATACCTTCCGATCCAAGGTAACCATTCATAAAATTGTGATTCGTGTGCATCAAGCGCATATATTTTTCTATCCATTACGGATGTGATGTCAATCGCTATATCTGCTTGAAATGGATATGGTTTCTGGAAATTATCCTGAAAATAAAGGAACACGGGATTTTTACTTAAAGGAGGAGTGTCTGCTGCAATATTGGGAACGCCTACCAAATAGGCGGCATCTTGTACCAATATAGCAGTATATCTGTGGTCAGGATGGTAGTCATTCGTTCTGTGGGAAATCACTACATCTGCTTTCCATTCCCGAATTTTTCTAATGATCTCAAGCCTTATAGGTAAGGTGGCTAGTAATTCCCCATCATGATTGTCCAAGACCTCATAAGTTATTCCCAACCTTTTGGCAACCTCCTGTGTCTCTGCCACTCGCCTTTTGGCCAACATTCCACCTCCCTGTTCCATATGTCCGGCATCTCCATTGGTCACAGAGATGAATTTGACATGATGACCCATTTCTGCAAACAAGGCAGCAGTTCCACCACCTTTGATATCGCAATCATCTGGATGCGCACCGATCATAATGATTTGAAGAGGTGTATTCTGGGCAATGATAAAGTGCAAGGTGAAGAGGTAGCAAATTAGGGTGATGAGTAATTTGGTTTTCATGGGATATAGTGAATGTTTACCAAGAAAGTTAATCAAATGGACGGTGATTTTCAACTTAAAATATTTTGAGATAAAATTCTAAAACATTGATTTAATCAATTTATACCTTAGAAATAGTTTTTCAAGGTTTTTTATACAAATTTAAAAATGATTTTTATCCCAATCTAATTATTACAAGAAGTAAAATCGAATTCTACAGGGGAGGAGTATTTTTTGAAAAAACTGCCAATGGTTTTGTTGTGGTGCCACCCACAGCGGATACTTTGGTGGAAAATCTTTCTGATGGTGGAGAGGAAATCAAGATCGGTGACAGAACGTTGATCCGATTTGGGGAGACTTATTACCAACCTGTACAGGTCAACGGAAGAAATATGTACGGGGTGGTATATATTGAAGAAGAAGAATAGATATTTTATTCTTCATATAAAATAGGCCAAAGGACAGTATAAAATACTATCCTTTGGCCTATTTTCAATGTTTGCTGCAACAAAGTTGATTAGTTAAATTATGGTTAGACCCGACGTCCTGACACGAGATTGAAGACGATGGCGATAATAGCCAACACGAGCAAAATGTGTATTATTCCACCCACACTGTAAACAAAAGCTCCAAATATCCAACCTATAATCAAAATCACGGCGATGATATACAATATATTTCCCATTTTTCTAATGTTTAAATTTTAAATAATATTTTAAAAGAAAAAATTCAAACTTTATGCCTGAAACCGGAAATGCCTATTGGAGCTTTTAAAACACTTTTTTTTTAAGAAGAATTTTCTACAATGATATATATGGGGTGTTTATGCCTCACTTTGGGTACATGAATTTTATTAGGAAATCAGAAAATTGGTTTTTTTACCTCACACATCTAAAGCCTACATTAGAGGTTCCACTGTCATATGCATGCCCTTGACGGGCAGAGGGACGGTAATTGATACAATAATCGTCAGCGCAAAGAAAAGAACCGCCTTTGATGACTTTTTCCAATGCAAAAGGATTTTGAGGATTATAACATTTATTGATAGCACTGTCCAAAGGTGGGGCGTTTCCTGCAATTCTGTTAAATTGTATGGCATCATACCAATCAGATGTCAATTCCCAAACATTCCCGATCATATCATACAGGCCGAAATCATTTGGAGGAAAACTCTTTACAGGTGCTGTTCCCTGAAAACCATCTTCGGTTTTGTTTTCATGCGGGAAGGTACCTTGAAAAGTATTGGCCATAAATGCGCCATTAGGCCTTAATTCTGTCCCCCAAGCATAACGCTGATGTTCTCTCCCGGATTTTGCGGCATATTCCCATTCTGCTTCAGTGGCCAATCTCTTGCCTGCCCATTGAGAATAAGCTTCGGCATCTTCAAATGCAATATGGACTACGGGATGGTTTTCTCTTTCTTGCAGATTACTGTCCGGACCCTCCGGATGTCTCCAATTTGCACCGGTCACCCACTTCCACCATTGACTTATTTCATGTTCTCTTGTAGACACAGGATAGGATGGGGGAGAAAAAACCAAAGAACCGGGCTGCAAATCTTCTTCAGAAGGTTTTGGAGTATCTGGCGGTAATTGAAGCTTCATTTCTTCCCAGTCTACCTTTCGTTCTGCAACCGTAACATATCCTGTCTCTTCCACAAACTTTGCAAATTGATTGTTAGTCACTTCTGTTTCATCCATCCAAAAACCTTTGACCTCTCTTTTTACAGCAGGTCTTTCTACTGCGTAGGCGTCGGATTCATTGGTACCCATGAAGAAATCTCCTCCTGCTATCCATATCATCCCATCTTCACTTTGAATTTCATTTTGGGAGATGGATTCTTCTTTAGACTCAGTTTTGGTTTGGCAATTTGTCAAAAACAAAATGAAATAAAATAGAAGTGGTTTCAGGAAGAAGGATGATTTCATAGGGTTCCTTTCAGAAAGATTTGGTTTAAAGGTAGCTTTAGCTGATTACTAATACAATACACTTTATGAAGAATGGTATATAAAAAGGAACCTGGTTCATTTTTTAAATCATATTCCTTGTGTTGAATGTCAATGTCAAAAAAACCAAAAATGGATATTTATAAACTTTATTTTATGATTCTAAGATAAAAGGAAGATGCATCAACTTTCAATCTTCTTTTTGCCAGATCATCCAATTTGGCCTCATACAAAGGTTCATAATTCTCTTGATATTCATTGATGATTTTCAATCTATCTCTTGATACAGACCTTCTTTCTTATTCATATTGTTGATAAATATTCCAGAATGTTTGTGATCGAGATTCAGGCAAATCCATGTACTGACGTACCAAAGCCTGCTTTTCCATACCAAACTCACTTTGTATCAAAGTGATCTCATCATCCACAGTTGGAGTTTGGGCCATTCCCACTATCGGAATAGATAGTATCATGGCCAATAAAATAAAATACATTTACATTTCATAATTAACAGTCAAGTGTAAGATATATTTTTTAAAAAATTATAAATCAGTTAGTTAAGTTATTTCATATAAAGTAAATAATAAGATTAAACCAATCACCTTTGGGTTACTACAAAACCTACATTAAGACCCAGCGCTGAATGCGCTGGAAGTCTCGATCCCTCTAATGTATTGTAGTATTTCCCTTAAAGTTTGATAGCCATAAATTCACTTTATTGGAAAATAGAGCCCAATTCCGGCCTGATACCAATTTGGAGGGAGCTTGTTCTTTCTTGAAATATTCCCAATTCGATCCTTCGAGTATTCACAACAACACCAGCCCCAAGAGAAAAATATGGACGGATAAGACCCGGTTCATTAAAGAAATAGATGGCAGCAGGCATAATCGGTACCAGGTTATGGTATCTGAATTGTGTTCCTGTATTTGAAAGGATTACACTATTCAGTGTTTTTCCTGTTTTTGTTTCAAAAAGAATGAAAGCTTGTTTTCATCTGGTCCTGGACCTAATGGGTTCATGCATGAACAAAGAACCCATTTACTTGGTCAATTAAATAAAGGTAATTTTACTTATTCTTTGGGATATGTTGTGAGGTATATTAATATTAGTCCAGAAATAGCTCGAATTAATCATGGTCTTGTTTTCTGGTTGACAATAAATCTCAATTTGATGAAAGACCGCTTACCGACATTTATAGAATTTCCAAGTGACCACGTGGATTGATAATATTTAGTGATTTATGAAGTGGATTTTTACTTTTCTGACTTTGTTGATAGTACATCCTATAAGTGCACAACGACAAACTCAGGTCAATACCGAATTTTGGTACGGATTTATGACTTCTGGTCAAATAGCACCTAATTGGTCAATTTGGCTTGACTCCCATCATGTTCCTGAGTTGTTTCTGATCTTTAGGGGAGGATTGACATATCATACAGAAGACCAAAGAATTGCCGTCACCGCAGGATATGCCAATTTGAGTTTGACAACTCCTTTTTCTGAGGGTAGACTAATTAGGCCAGAACATAGGCCATGGGGTCAGGTGGTTTACAGGATGCCGACCAAATCTGATTTTTCGGTCAGTTTTAGATATAGGCATGATGCCAGGTATCGGGGAAATTTTAGTACTACAGAAATCATTGATGGGTTTTCTCTGAATCACCGGATGCGCTTTAATGCCAGCTTAAGGTATAATTGGAGGAATTCCCTTAGCCCTCATTTCAATTTTTTCACCACTTTGTTCAATGAGTTTTTGATAACTGTGGGACCTGCACCAGCAGACAATCCTTTTGAACATAGGATCTTTGTTCTGTTCAGTTTTCAGAGAAAAGCGATCACATTGTCGCCCAGCTACCATATCAGGTTAGCCACTCCGGATTCAGAAATTTTAAGAATCAATCATGGGTTGTTTTTATGGATCAATATCAACTATAAATTCAAAGATTTTAGAAGACATAATCTGAAAGAATTTCCAGTTGATCATATATAAAAAAAGGATTTCGGAATTGAATTCGACATCCCAAAACATATTTTTCTTAAAAATCATTTATTGTCTTCTGACCACTCCTTCTTCCAACATTCTTTCATTCACAACTTGGGCGAATATTGGCGTTATTTGTTGTTGAGGATACTCCAATGGAACTTAAAATTCTTATACTAACATCTTTAACAGCTTGCCTCTTACCCACATCTCAAATAATCGCAGCATTAAGTAGATTGGAATATCCTGTAGTATTTTTATCAGGACTGACCCAAGATCTTGTAACTTTTGTTATAGGAAAACAAGCAGAGACTTAAACAATCACAAAATTTGATAATTTTTTTTTAATCGATTTTGTAACTTATTTTTTATTCAGTTTGTAGTTTTCCGCTAAGTCACCGGTAATTCGATTGCCATCTATATCTAAATGAAAAAGCACGTTTTCACCAACAAAATATTGATTCGGGAAATCTTCATCATTTAGAGTAATGGTATTTCCTGCCTCATTCCATGAAAAAGTGCCTGAACTTTCAATCACCTTATTGTCATCTTTTCCAAGATAAGTTGATTTACGCGTGTAGGAATCACCTGATCCAAGTTCAAGGGTCACTTCTATTCCCTCGCAATCAGCACAAGGTAGTATCCCAGAATAAATGCCCAAATAATCTAAAGAAAGTTCGGAGGTGTGATGGTCAATTACTTCCTCAAACATCTCATCATCAATAATAAGGTCATTTTGATTGGTTGATTTTTGGCAAGAGAATAAGACAAAAATCCCTGCTAAAAGGAGTGGAATATAGCAGTTTTTGGAATTCATAAATTTTTTAATTTAATATTTTGACTTGAAGATAACATCAATTCGGATTTGAACAAAGACAAGTATAAGTTTTCAAATACTTACTTAAATAATAAAGAGTGGGGAAGATTACTTTAATAAGTAAATTAAAGGTATACAAAAGTCCTATTGTAGCTTCAAATTATTTGATCAGGGCTTAGCAAAAACGAACCAAATTTTTTATAAATGAGCTTTTGATTAACTTTCCGAGATATTTGCGGGTGAGAATTTATTAAATATGAATAATCACCTATTAAAGATTAAAATTAAGATAAAATGAAAAAATCTCAACCTATTGGAGAAACTAGTGATAATACTGACAACAAACAAATAACAGTGATAGAAGATGCCAGGACTGGTCTAAGTGTAGAAGCATTGAAAAAGGCAATTTCAAATAACCTATTTTATGTTCAGGGAAAATATCCTGAAATAGCTACCCGAAATGACTATTATATGGCAATGTCCTATGCTGTAAGAGATAGGATGCTGCAAAGATGGACATCCTCAGTAAAGCAGTACATTGATGGGAAAAACAAAATCGTATCTTATCTGTCAGCAGAGTACCTTTTAGGTCCACATTTAGCCAATAATCTGATTAATCTTGGAATTTATTCCCAAATGGAAAAAGCCCTTGGTGAATTGGGGATTAGTTTGGAATGGCTTATAGAGAAGGAAATTGAACCTGGATTGGGCAATGGTGGCTTGGGAAGGTTAGCGGCTTGTTATATGGATTCTTTGGCAAGTCTAGAAGTGCCTGCAATAGGCTATGGTATCAGGTATCAATTCGGGATATTTGAACAGGATATCAGGGACGGATGGCAGGTAGAAGATACCGACAATTGGCTAAGAAGAGGGAATCCTTGGGAGATTGCAAGGAGAGAAGTCAGCTATGATGTCAAATTGGGAGGACACGTTCAGCGATATATTGATGTCAAAGGAAAGTTAGTGAATAATTGGATTCCGGGCTGGGTTGTCAAAGGAGTGGCATATGATACTCCAATACTGGGTTATCAAGTCAATACAGCAAATACCCTCAGACTTTGGAAATCAGAGGCTCCAAAGACTTTTGATTTCCAATCTTTTAATGCAGGAGATTACAATAGTGCGGTCAACCAGAAAATAATCTGCGAAAATATCAGTAAGGTATTATACCCAAATGACGATCAAATAGAAGGTAAAAGACTCAGATTGCAACAGCAATATTTCTTTGTGTCCTGCTCTTTGCAGGATATGATCAATATACATTTGAGAAGCGGGGACAAAATCGAAAATTTCCATGAGAAGTTTGTAGTACAGCTGAATGATACCCATCCTTCCATTGGAATAGCAGAAATGATGCGCTTGCTTTTGGATGTGCATAGAATGGAGTGGGATGATGCCTGGAAAGTCACCATCCAGACCTTTGCCTACACCAACCATACCTTATTGCCTGAGGCATTGGAAACATGGGACTTGGAACTGTTTGCTTCCGTATTGCCCAGACATTTGGATATGATTTATGAAATCAATAGGCGTTTTATGGATCAGGTATCTCTTAAGTATTTCGGTGATCGGCAAAAAATCGATAGCCTATCAATAATAGGAGAGGGACCGAGAAAGTATATTAAAATGGCCAATCTTGCCAGTGTTGGTAGTTTTGCCATCAATGGTGTGGCTGCGCTGCATTCAGATCTTTTGAAGAAAACAGTTTTGAAAGACTGGTATGAACTTTCTCCGGAAAAATTCAGCAACAAAACAAACGGTGTGACTCCAAGGAGATGGATGGTATTGAGCAATCCAATGCTTACTAAATTGATTATCAGCAAAATCGGTGATACTTGGATAAAACATTTGGATGAACTGAGAGGGCTGGAGAAATGGGCAGAAGATTCTGATTTTCAGAAAGAATGGATGGAAGTGAAATTGGAGCAAAAGAAAATTTTATCCCGTAAAATCTATAATCGACTTGGGATTAAAGTCAATCCTGAATCTCTGTTCGATATTCAAGTCAAGCGTATCCACGAGTACAAAAGGCAGCATTTAAATGTTTTGCATATTATTTATCTTTATAATAAGATCAAACAAAACCCGGATATAGACATTGTTCCGAGAACATTTATTTTTGCAGGAAAAGCAGCTCCGGGATACCGAAGGGCAAAATTGATTATCAAATTGATCAATGCAGTAGGAGAAGTGGTCAATAATGATCCGGATGTTCGGGATAGACTTAAAGTGGTCTTCTATCCAAACTACAATGTGACCAATGCCCAAATAATCTATCCCGCTGCAGACCTTTCAGAACAGATTTCTACAGCTGGAAAGGAGGCATCAGGAACCGGGAATATGAAACTTTCAATGAACGGTGCGCTTACTGTAGGCACATTGGACGGGGCCAATGTTGAAATCAGGGAATGTGTAGGAGAAGAAAATTTCTTCCTTTTTGGTTTGACTTCGGATGAGGTGGATGAAAAGAAAAGAAATGGATACAAACCGTGGGAATATTATCAAAAGAATAAATCTCTCAAAAAGGTCCTTGACCTGATCAATTCCGGATATTTTTCACACCTGGATAAGATGATGTTCAAAGAGCTGGTTGAGTCATTGATATATGATGACCAATTCCTTTTATTAGCTGATTACCAGTCTTATGTAGAAGCGCAGGATAAAATCGACCAAGCTTTCAGAAATAAATCCAATTGGGCCAAAATGTCAATTCTCAATACGGCCAGAATGGGTAAATTTTCAAGTGATAGAAGTATCCGAGAATATTGTGATGAAATATGGAAGGTCAAATCAGTGCCCGTAGAACTGATAAATAATTCCAATAAAATCAAAGATTAATAAGGAATAACATCTCCACATCTATTAAAAACCTTGAATTTGGTACGATTTGATTGATACCTCACAATTCAAGGTTTTTCTTTTCCATTTGGGGCAGAAGGTAAAAACATTCTTTCGGCCAATTTTATGTAAGGTGTGTGTACATGGTGCATAAAAATAGTTTCAGGATTGTCAGGATATTTTTCCCGGTATTGATCGTCAGGGACAAGAACAATCGTAGTCCCTGTTCTGACATATTGGTTGCTGGACACAAACTCAGGTTTTTGAAATTCCGGTAAACTTTTTTTAATAAATATACTGGCCTTATCTCCCAAGTATTTTTGAAAATTTCTCTGGGCTTTTCTGGTGGGTTTATCCAATTGGTTAAAAACCCTCCTCA